>JAFVDW010000065.1 GCA_017478245.1 Lachnospiraceae bacterium | reverse complement strand
GTTCCTCCATATCTGCCTGATCCTCATCTTCCTCCTTTAGCAGCTCCTCAATAATATCCACCTTGACTTCCTTTTCACACAGAATATCATATTCCATTGCAATGTTTTCTGCATCCTCAAAGGAAATCTCCTGGTTCACAGTCACAACCTTGCCCTCTAAGAACAGCTTCTTAACAATTACAGAGGGCTGCAGCTTCATCTTATCTGCCAGATCCTTGATCGTAATCATATCAGGAAGTGTGATAACCTTGATTACCTCTTCCACAACCTCTTCCTTCTTCTTTTCCGGCTTGATGAATCTGCCGGGTTTATTCTTGATGGTCTCGTTTTCTTCGTACATCAAATCCTTCTTGGAGCGCTTATCCTTCTCCTGATTGATGCGTCTCTTATCTTCCTCACGCTTCTTCTCAACTTCTTTTCCGCTGGTTTCCGGAGCAAAGCTCATGCCGGATTTGTTGTCGCGGAAGCCATTACCACCGCGGTTATCGCGACCGCCGCGATTGTCTCTATTGTCACGGCGATCTCTGCCGTCACCATTGTCGCGTCCTCCACCCATGCCGTTTCCGCCTCTGCGGTTGCCGTTGTCACGATTCTGGAATTGACCGTTCTGTGGACGATTGCCCATACCGCCGCGATTATCACGATTGTCCCTATTATCTCTACTGTCTCTATTGTCGCGTCCTCTATTATCCTGACCGTTGCGGCTGCCATTATTTCCCTGCTGATGTGCATCTCTTGCAGGTCTGTCAGTATGATTGTTTGCACCTACATTCTGTGGTTTGGGATTCTGACCCTGCGTTGCGGTCTGCTCCTGACGAATCTGCTGCGGGCGCTGCTCAGAAGCTGCCTGCTTACCCTGCGGCTTCTCTGCCGTCTCCGGCTTAGGACGAGGCTTGCCCTGCTGTGCACGATCTCCGGGAACCATCTGTACACTGGGTGTGGGCGAAGGCGGTGTCAACGGCTTGATCGGACGCACCGGTGCCTGCGCCTGTACCCGATTATTATATCCGCCTTTTGCCTGATTATTATTGGGGCGGTTCTGACCCGTTCCCTGTCCGTGACGCGGACCGGAAATCTTAGAATTCTGCTGGTTGCTCACAATAATAATTTTCTTTTTCTTCTTAGGTTGATCTTCTGCCTTAGGCTGTTCTTCTGCCTTGGGCTGATCTTCTGCCTTGGGCTGTTCCTTTTCTCCGCCAAAATACTCGCGCACCAGCTTTGCATCCTCTTCTTCAATGGAACTCTGAGCCACCTTTGCCTCAATTCCTTTTTCTTGTAAGAAACTCAAAATATCTTTACTCTGTTTATCTAATTCTTTAGCGAGTTCATGTACCTTTATTTTCGCCATGCTTTCCTCCATTTCTACCGTTCCGGCACCTTTCCGATTTCCAACTGTTTGATGATTGCATCTGCCAATCCCGCATCACACACTCCGACGGAAGATCTATAGTCCTTTCCAATAGCTCTTCCCAGTTCCTCCTTCGTGCCGAATTCATACACAGGAACCTGGTAGTATGTGCATTTGTTTGTAAAAAGCTTCTTAGTGTTTGCCGACGCATCCTCTGCAATAATCACCAACATAGCTTTTCCGGATTTCACGGCATCCTCTGTTTGAAATTCTCCACTCACCAGACGACGTCCTCTCATTGCCAGACCCAGCAGCGACAATACTTTATTCTGCTTCAAGATTCTCAAACTCCTTCTCCAAACTGTCATACACCTCGTTTGGAATACTCATCTTGAAAGAACGCTCCAGTCCTTTGTTTTTGCGGGCTTTTTTCAAGCAATCTCCGCTCTTACATAGATATGCGCCTCTTCCATTCTTTTTGCCTGTTGTATCAAGACAAATCTCTCCCTCCGCCGTGCGAAGGACTCTCATCATTTCTTTCTTGCCTTTCATCTCACCACAACCGACACACTGTCTCAAGGGTATCTTTTTCGGCATGTTCCTTACTCCTCTTCATAACCCTCATAATACTCTTCGTCATCCTCATACTCATCCAGATAATCCTCATAACGGAAACCGGGAGCATCCTTTGCCTGGGTTTCAGACTTGATGTCAATCTTATATCCGGTCAGTCTCGCTGCCAGTCTTGCATTCTGACCTTCCTTACCGATTGCAAGGGACAACTGATAATCGGGCACAACCACCTTTGCAGTCTTCTCTTCCGGATCTGCAAACACTGCAACAATCTTAGCCGGAGACAGTGCATTTTGTATCAGATTACCGGGATTCTCATCCCAATTTACAATATCAATCTTCTCACCACGCAGCTCTTCCACAATCGCATTTACGCGGGCGCCGTTCATACCTACACATGCACCCACAGCATCTACATTGGGATTATTGCTCCACACAGCAATCTTGGTACGGCTGCCTGCCTCTCTTGCAATACTCATAATCTCTACCGTTCCGTCCTTAATCTCCGTCACCTCGGACTCAAACAATCTTTTTACCAATTCCGGATGGGTGCGGCTCACATTGATACGAGGTCCCTTGGGGGTGTTCTTGACTTCCAGAATATATACCTTGATTCTCTCGGTAGGCTTGAATACTTCACCCTTCACCTGCTCAGCCTCGCTCAACATAGCATCTGCCTTGCCCAGGTTGATACTGATGTTTCTTCCCACATAGCGCTGAACCACACCTGTTACAACATCCTTCTCTTTTTCATAATATTGATTATAAATAACGCTTCTTTCTTCCTCACGAATCTTCTGCAGGATTACATTCTTGGCATTCTGTGTGGCAATACGTCCAAACTCCTTTGATTTGATTTCCACATTCAGAACATCTCCCACCTGTGCTTTCTTGGAAAGTGCCTGTGCATCCGAAAGTGCGATCTGTAAGCAGTCGTCTTCCACATCATCTGCCGTCTCCACCACTTCCTTCTCTGCATAAACCAGGAAATCACAAGTCTCACGATTAATTTCAACCTTTACATTGTCCGCTTTGCCAAAGTGATTCTTGCAAGCTGTAAGCAATGAATTCTCTATCGCTTCAAACAGTGTCTCTTTGCTGATTTCCTTCTCCTTTTCTAAAATATCAAGTGCCTCCATTAATTCCTTGTTCATCATTTCCTCCATTCCGGCTCTTTGCCAAACTCTATTGTATATTTCCAATCCTTCTAAAAATCCAATGCCAGACGAATCAGCGCAATGTCTGAACGCGCAAAGGTTCTGGATGCTCCTTCGTTCTCACCAGCTTCCACAATAGTGATACTGTCTGCGTCAAAGCCCTCCAGAACACCCTCAAACTCCTTGCACTTATCTATCGCCTTGAACAGCTTTATCTCCACTTCCTGTCCAATGCTCTTCTGCAAATGCTTATCCTTTTTCAAGGTTCTGCCCAATCCCGGGCTGCTCACCTCCAACACATAGGCGTCAGGTATAAAATCCTCTCTGTCCAATGCATCGGACAATGCCCGGCTGACAGTTTCGCAGTCACTGATATTCACACCCTCCGGTTTGTCGATGTAGGCGCGCAGATAATAGTCTGCCCCCTCCTTCACATACTCCACATCATAAATCTCCACGCCATTTGCCTCAGCTATCGGCGCAAGCAGTTGTTCTGTGCGAGCTTCATAAGTCTCACGCTTTGACATCTCATCCCTCCTAAGCTTGCCATTCATCATCTCTTGCTGCATATCTTTCTCATTGCCTACACAAACAAGAAAGAGTGGCGCGCGTCCACTCTTACTCTAGTAATCATCTTTATTCTTTTGATAGTATAGCTCTTTCAATGTGAAATGTCAATGCTTTTATCAAAAAATAAATACCGCTTTACATCCTTTTCTCATCATGGACGCACATAAATATCTCGTTGTCCACAGCGAACGCAGATAGCATCATATTGTTCATACATCTTTTGCACCTCATTCTCCAAAATCCAGTAATGGCGCACATAGGGAATCAGCAGCACCAACACCACCAGTGCCAAAGCTCCCAATGCCGGCACACTGGCTGTGGCAGTATCCATATTACAGCAGATTGTAAAAAGTGCAATGCTGATCATCTCCAACAGTGCAAATGTCACTGTGACAATCAGATGAATCAATCTCTCATGCTGAAAAAATCCCACTTGAATCAAATGCTGTTCCCGCACCTTGTGCCAGTCGGTTCCTTCCCTGTCACCGGCAAGCAGTTCATCTATGAACCTACGATATGTTAAGATTCTCTTTTCCATAGCTTCCACTCTCCCAAAGACTCTTTCAACATTGTAACGCCGCCGTTGTCAGATGTCAACAACGGCGGCGGCTCATGCAAAGCAGGAGCGGATTTATGAATGATATGGCTGAACTGTTATAATATTCATCCAGGTTCAAAGAAACGCCGATACGCCAAAGGAAGTGTCCCTGCCCGGACTAATTTTCAAGAATTCACACGGCTCATGTTTCACCGATACGGGCGTCATTTTCGTTCCTCCGTCCAACCATTCCACCGTGTAAGCGGCAGCTCCTTTAAATTCACTCGTTTCCCCATAATCCGGTGCATCTGTGATTTGATAAACTCCAGCTATTTCCACGCTTTCACTAATTTCGTTAATTACAAGCACAGGAAGCAGACGGGAAATATGGACTTCAGATGCCTCGCGAACGTCTGTATCGTTACAATAGCAGGCAACACTGTGATCCTCGCCCAATTCTACTTTTTTCAGATTCATGCCTGCAATATTCACATCGCTGCCATTCGCCAAAATCTGCATTTCCACTAAAGTATTCTCTGACGGAACGATTTCAACGCTACTGCTCGCCGGAAAATATACTAACCTGCCGCCCACTTTTTCTTTCACCTGCACGTCTCCCGTTATCCCTTGGGTATCTGCATTATAATCAAACAATGTTTCTCCCTCTGCTGTCAGCGTAAAACTCTTTTGTTCATCCGGAATAATCAGAGCAAAATATTCTCCTTTCTGATAATCCATCATTGCAATATTATACAGCATAACCACTAATTCCGCTCTGGTAACATTACTATCAGGATCAAACCGATCCGCAGCTTTTCCAGACACAATTCCACAAGCATAGGCTGTAGCCACATAATCCGTATACCACTGACCCGAAATATCCTGAAATTCAACATTTACATCTTCCTGCAGGGAATAACCCATTGCCTTGACCAGAATCGTAGCTGCCTCCGCTCTTGTGACACCTCTATCCGGTCGAAACGCCCCCTCTGGCGTGCCAACTGTAATTTCCTCTGATCAATCCACTTCAAAATTCATACTGTCAGTATATAACACGTTATCTACAGTATTCACATAAATACTTTCATCCGCAAATGACAAAAAAGGCGGCGGAAAGAAACATTATAGTGCAGCATAAACTGCAAAAGTTGAATCATCTGTGGGCGTAACCTTGAAATAATCACTGCGCTCGTGAGATATATCAATTCCACCTAGAAGTGTACCGGAAATCTCTCTATACACATTGTAAGACGAATCTCCGCTTTCACCTTCCGTTGTGAAAGAATACTCCTGGCCTTCCTGATCTGCGATTGTAAACAAATACAATCTTGAAACCGTTATGAGTGCCTCTGCACTATTCTTCTCCTTATCCTTACAGTACAGAGTTACGCTTCTATCCGAATCCAGTTTCACCTTTTCCAAATTATTTCCATATACATCGATATCTCCACCATTAGAAAAGATTCGCATATAAGACAGCTCTCCTTCTTTGGGTGTAACTTCAACAGAATCACTGGCTGAAAAGTAGACCAGCTTATAACCATCTTTCATCTTTACAGCAACATCTCCAACAACCGTTTGGGTTTCCGCATCATATACAAACAGTGTGTCACTATCTGCTGTCAATGTGAAGCTTTCCTGTTCATCAGAAATAATTACGGCATATTTTTCACCTGCCTGATACTCCTTCATTGCTGCCTTGTACATGATCATCACCAGTTCTGCTCTGGTAATACCCGTCTCCGGATCAAATCGATCTGTCGCTTTTCCCGATACTAATCCATTTGCATACGCAGTCCCAACATAATTGGTGTACCACTTGTCTGCAATATCCTGAAATCCTGTCTCAACATCATCCCGCAACGTATATCCCATTGTCTTCACCAGAATAGTAGCCGCCTCAGCACGAGTAAGCTTGCCATGCGGGTCGAATCTTCCTTCCTCTTTGCCCGATACAATATGATTCTCATATGCTGCATTTACATATTGGGTATACCATGCACCATTCACATCATTAAAAACCGTGCTATCCACATTGTAACCGGATGTATCAAGCTCCTTGAATTTTGCCAGCATAGTCACTGCCTCCGCCCTTGTTATCTCATTATCGGGGCGAAAATATCCTTCTCCTGTTCCGGCAGTTATTCCCTCTGCGTATGCCCAATGGATCGCACTTTCTGCCCAATCCCAGGTGCTACTCCTGCCATTATATTCCTCTTCAAAAAAATAATCTGTTTCCGCTTGGGCTCTCATTCCTCTCAGCCCACCTATCGCAAGCATCAAACTTAAACCAAATATAATTTTTTTCATCTTGATTTTGCCTCCTTATCTTTATATCCACAATAAGCTTGGAGCATTTCACCTTATTTTCATTTCAATACAAAGCGTTTCCGCTATACATGGTATGATTCAGATTATCTATATGTATTTCTTCATCAATCACACCTTCCATGGAAGTGTATCCATTTTTATCAACAATGTCCACCTTCAATTCCGCTCCTTCCATCAATGAAGTAATGGTAAAATTCTCACTCGGTTCTACCACTAAAACGAGTGTGGATGGTACATCGGAACCATTTATAACAAGGGAACTGCTTATGATCTTCATGTCTCCATGAAGATGACAATCACTCCACATTAAGCTCTGCCCCTCCGCATTATTCACCTCAAAATCTCCATTTAGGTCAATATACAATATTTCAACATCATCGTCAGCCACACCATATTCAGTATTGACATTCAAATCGTCGTCAATATCAATGGCATCATGTGCAGCAAAATCGTTACATACCTCCACATAACAAGCTTTCTCATAACCATTAGGAGTATAGATATAACAGGTTTTCTGCAGTGTATCAATCTTTATTGTAATCAGATTATCCGGATAACGATTATCATATGCTGATACCTCATACAAGTTATCGTATGTCTGCTTTATATCATAAGCGACAATCGCATGTCCTCCAATGGGATACCCATATACACCCTCAATTTGATATAAAAATAACGATTCTCCTTTATTCTCAATGAGATTGTCCACTGCATATTGCAGTTGATCTCCCCATTCGTATTCAGCATAATTAGCACTATTTTCTCTCAACATAGGTATATACTGTGAAAGATGATAGTAATTAATAGCACTTTCTATCTCGTTTCCGCTTTGTAGCTGTACATCATACATGGTTTTGGCGTCAGTCGCAAAATTACCATTTAAATCTATCTTCCCCAGTTTATCAAGAATCGACGTCAATGCCATTCCGTAACATGAGCCCTTCCATGTAGTATTTCTTTTTCCTTCAATTTGGGAAATCAACCCTTCTGCCTTATTGGGCCAATTTATTAAGATACAATTTTTCAGCTTATTAAACTGTTCCTGTTCAACATAATATGTACTTGAAAATACACTGCTGCTGTTTGCGAACTGATAATTGTCTCTTCCAAATACAATATACTCCACATTCGTTCCAAACCGCGTAATCATCATTGCCATATTGGCACGCGGGAAAGATGTTGTCGGCGTCAGGGTATCAGCATCTCCATTGGGATAGATTCCTATTGCAACTGCCCATTTCACAGCCGTCAAGGCATAGGATGACACGCTGTTTTTGTCCGAATATTCATCCAGACTATCCTGTTTGTCCACCGCTAAGCCGTTCCCCACAGCATATTTATAAAGAATCAGCGAAGCATCCTGCTTTGAAATTGCAGAATTAGGAGAAAAATTCCCATTTCCACTTCCGCTTACCAACCCTACTCCGTAAGCCCATCTAACCGGATCATAGTACCATGCATTGGATGCAACATCCGGAAAAGGAATCGTATTTGTGACATCAGGTCTTCCTGCCATGTTATACAATACGGTCACATACATTGCCCTTGTCATGGTGCTTGCAGGCGAAAACATATTCGTATATGTACCATTCATATATCCATTATCAGCCACAAAGCTCATAGCATCCTTATATTCCTGACTGTAGGCTGACACATCACTGAAATACCTTGCCTGCACATTCAACGGCATTCCCAATGCCAAAACAAAAGCCATTGCCGTACCTGCAATCATCTTTACTTTGTTCCTGATTACTTTCACTCGCATTTGATATTTCCTCCGTTCTTTGGTTTTTAAAGATTTTTCATATGATTATTGCTTTTCTTTACGAAAGAAACCAATTATCTTCTGATCTGCTTTCGCTCCCACTTTCACACAACAATATAAGATTAAACTTATTCCCAGAACAGTAAATACCGCAAGAATCTCTAAGATTTTCAACATATGTGTGTATCCTTTCCCTTACTCAAACGCTGGTGTCTATTACAACATCAGTGTTCCCCGAAAGGAAAAAGATATCACACTTTGCGCATTGTTCAGAACTATTTCCCTCATCCGCAGCTTTGCGGTCAATGTATTCACCTTATTCAGATATGTCCCGGATTTTAAAATAGTTCTGAAAAATGCTAAGTATATTACACACCGAAAAAATTCCCTGATTTTTTCACATTTGTTTTGACCGCAAGCCTACTACATTTATAGAAACCTAAATGTACAATTCACACTGTCCCTGTATGGTGATCCGGGCACCGTAAGTGAGTGTGAATGACAACAAACAGCAGGGAGGGATAACCAGAATTCCCCCCTCCCCTGTTCCTGATTAGGTAAATACCGATTCTAAGACGCTTCACCATCTGTCTTATCTTTTTTACCGTAAAACAGCGGTGAGATTGTGAGTGCCTCTATAAACAGCGGCATCGCCACCAGCCACCTCAATTCATTTCCGGGATATAAAGCCAGAAACACCACTGCCAATCCCGTAACGATCAAGCTGCCCACTCTTTTCCTACGCAGAATCCCCTGATCATATATGGGATTCACTCTGGAGTTGCGAGGGGCATATCGAATGACCTCGTACAGCGCATAGACTGCAATCGCAAGCCACACCCATCCTGCCACCCGAACCTCCACTCCAAACAGCGGAATAGGACACAGGCAGATAAAAAGCATAACACTCAAGCAGCCCAAATGACTGCTGCTGTGATATCCGCCTGCGAATTTCCGAATCCCGCCAAATACAAACATGGCAATCACCACTTCCCGAAAATATCCGATTAACGCACCTACGCAAAGAATAATCAATATCTTCAAGGACGAATTCAGCATGGATTCGATACCATACGCTACAATATGGCAATCCGCATCACTCATCCGGTAGTTCTCCCGGCACCAGTTGGCAATCCTCTTACTGATGGTTTTCATCACTGTTTACAGAGTGCTTCAATTCCTCGGGAAGCTCCACCTCATATACGCCAATAGGAATACTTCTGCCAACCGTATGCACCGCAAACTCCTTTGCTGCTTTCACAAGCTTCTCTGCCATCTGCGCTTTAAATTCTCTTTTGCTCATAGTGTGTCCCTCTTTTCACATTATTGTGTTTGTCTTGGAAATCTGCTATAATACTTCCGATTACATTTTTACTATAACACAAAAAGTGACGTTGTGAACATTTTCTGCCGATTCGTTCAATTTTGGACCCGGAACGTCATTTTCGAGAGGAAATTTATGGAAAATACGCTTATCATCATACTGTCAGTCGTATATTTGGCAACCGGTTTCCTGGGACTATTGTCCAAACGGATGAAGAAAGGGTTTCTTTTATTATTGATTGGATATCTTTTCTTTTTTTACACCTTCCCCTGGAGTATCGGGCAATGGGGAACTTTCCCCTTGGTTTTGGTATCCATCAGCATTGTCTACTTCGGATGCAGGCGCAACATATGGGATGTGATCCTGTCATTGACGGGTTATTTGATTGTCACGCTGGTAAATCACCTTCTGACAGTCCCTCTGACGCTTATGGGGATTCCTTATGAAGCGCTTGCCGGAAAATATGTTATTCCTTTTCTGTTCGCCTGTTGGCTAATCACATTACTGATTGTCCTGTTTGCCCGCAGGTATTTTACCGGCTCCAGGATGAAATATTTGCGGAATTGTCCCAAGAAGCTGCAACTGGTCTTTCTTACACAGCTTCTTCTCTGTATCAGCTTGATGGCAATCAACTTTGTATATGGCGAAGCAGTGGATTATCCGCCCCAGGTGCTTACATACAATGGACTGATTATCTCTATGTTTTCTCTGTTCACTTTGGTACTCTTCCATTTTTTGTATCAACTGCTGCAGGAAAATTATGAGTTGAAATTACAGCAGAGCGAGCAAAAAATGATGGATGATTACACGGAACGAATGGAAAGCTTCTATGAAGAGTTTCGTGTCTTTCGTCATGACTACAAAAATATTCTCTCCACACTGGAGTATTATATAGAAAGCCAGGATATGGAGGGATTGTCGGAATATTTTCATCGTGCGATTCTTCCCGTCGGTACAATGCTGACCTCCAATAATTTTGTTCTGGGTAAATTACATTCCATCGAAGTGCCTGCTGTCAAAAGTATTCTTTATACCAAATTAATCACAGCACTGAATAAAGGGCTGTCCCCCACCATTGAGCTGGTAGATCCTTTGAAAAATGTACCTATGGATGAGTTAAAGCTCTCACGGATTCTGGGAATCCTGTTGGACAATGCCATTGAAGCATCTATGGAAACTCAGGATAAGATACTCTCCATAGCGATCGTCAACACCACCAGAAGTATTGTATTTTCCATCACCAACAGTTGTCCGCCTATTGAAGTTTCTCTGGCAAAATTGTATGAAAAAGGGTATACTACAAAGGAAGACCATGACGGACTGGGTCTGTATACAGTTCAAAGCATTACAGATGCATTGGAAAATGTATATTATTCAGCCAAATATGACGGACAATTCCGGCAAACACTAGAAATATCTTTTATCGATTAATGAAAGGGGAAAACATATGATAAAAGTCTTTTTATGCGATGACGAGCCCACTTGGGTCAATCGTCTTTCAAATGCTATCTCTACCTATAAGCTCGCAAGCAGTTTGGAATTTGAAATCGTCTGCGAAACCACATCTCCGGAGGCATTTTTAAAATGTTTTAACGAAGATATTCCCACAGGGGGACTCTATTTTCTGGACATTGATTTCAAAGACGTAATATCCGGCTTTGATCTCGCCAAGCATATACTCGAAGCCGACCCGCAAGCCAAGCTTGTCTTTGTCACAACCCACGATGAACTGGCTGTGGAGACCTATCGCTTGAGACTTTCTGTGTTTGATTTTGTTGTCAAAGACGGTACGTCTTTGAACGATCAGATCGGTAACACATTGCGTCATGTTGAGCACTTATATCACGCCCAAAAGGAAGGCGATTCACCATTACTCATACATATGGGAGATACCTACCATGCCATCTTTCCGTCAGAAATATATTACATTGAAACCATAAAGGAAGCCCACAAAATATGTATTCACTTGAAATCCGAGTTGTTTCGTGTTTCAGGCTCCATAGCATCCATAAGCAAACGTCTGGGAGATAACTTTTTCTCCTGTCACAAAACCTGCCTGGTCAATGTCAGGCATATCAAGCAACTCATTCCACAAAAGGGGGAAATTCTGTTGGATAACGGAGATGTTTGCTGTTGCTCCGTCAGAGGCTCCAGAAGTCTGCTGAAAAGATATCAGGGAATCGAAGTCGACACATAAGCCCGGTATGTAAAAAACAGAGGACGCCTTTCTGAGGTGTCCTCTGTTTACATACTTCCATCTTTTTTTAATACTACCAACACCGTTTTACACAGAATCTTGATATCCAATCCGGGCGACCATTCATTAATATAGCGTGTATCCAGCTTTACCACGTCCTCAAAATCGGAAATATCACTTCTTCCGCTCACCTGCCACATTCCTGTGATACCGGGCTTAATGGATAATCTCGCCCGATGATGCAGCTCATATTGTTCCCACTCATCCACTGTAGGTGGTCTGGTTCCCACCAGAGACATATCTCCTTTGAGCACGTTAAAAAACTGGGGAAATTCATCCAGTGACGTATCACGGATAAACTGCCCGATTCCCTTTTTTACCTTTCCATTCGGAAGAATCCTGTTACCAATCACTCTTGGGTCAAACGCCATCTTGAACATTCTTCCGTCCTTGACCCGATTCTGCTCCATCAGCTCCTTCTTACGTTCTTCCGCATCCAAATACATGCTGCGGAATTTATACATACGGAATTTCTTACCGTTTTTACCCACTCGAATCTGCGAAAAGAAGATGGGCCCCGGTGAGTTGATGAATATAATAGGGGCAATAAACACACAGATAATTGCCGTCAACAGGCATCCTACTACTCCGCCTACTATGTCAACCATCCGCTTCATGAAAGACTGCTTTGCTGTGGCGTACTTGATGCTATAGGTCATTACCGTGTAATCCCCAATCTGTTCCACAATCGCTCTCTGTCCATCATTTCGAAGCACCTTTGCCAATTTGTAATGCGTGGTTACTCCGGTCTCTGCCAACTGTCCAAGCAATTCCTGTGGGTATGGATCTGTAGGGGCTGTCGCCACCAGCGTCTCATCCACCCATTCACGGCACACATAATCTGCCACATTCTGAAGATTCGCCACCACCGGAAAGCCAGCCACACTCTGTCCCTGCATGTCACAATCAATCACAGCCACTCCGGCAATACGGAACATCTTGAAATTATTAGACTTTATATTCTCCAGTACTTCATCCATCATAGCACTGGTTGTAATCACCAATAACGAACGATTACCTCCCACACTCATTCTTTGCCGCAAATGATATTTCCAGCACAATCTAACCGCCAGTGTAAGCACAAAATACACCAACATCATCCAATAGAGTGAAGCTCTGGAATAAGAGCTTCCTTCATGCATTGTGAACAAATAAAAAGTAGCAAGAAGACCAATGATCAATACATGCTGTATCGTCTTGACCAACTCTTGCCAATGTCCGCGTTTTAACACATTTTTTAAGGTCTCAAAAAATAACAACGCAGCAATATCTGCCAACTCCAGAAATACCGCCACGTTCATATACAAATCCTTGGTATATGGGTTTCCAAAGCCATGGCGAATCATATAACCTGCCACAAACGCTATTTGCAGACAAATCATGTCAAGCAATATGAAGTCATAATGTTTGAACCAGCCCTTAGAGCCTTTTCTGTACATGGCTTTACGCATCCCTTTCTTTATTACACTGCGATGCCCCAATAGGGCATCGCAGCAACCACATAACAAACAAAAATCTGCGGGGAGCCTCCCCACTAATTAATCATGCATGATTAACTATTCTGTTTGCGGAAGAAGCTCTTCCGCAAACAAAACGCATAACAAATTTTAAATCTTAGAACTAACGATTAAATCTAACCTTTTTGGTGCAAACAGCCGCACCTGCAAGGCATACCAAAGCAACAACGCCTGCCACCGGCAAAGTTTCACCAGTCTTAGGTGAAGTAGATGCATCAGTAGTAGTTGTTGTGGTAGTTGTTGTGGTAGTTGTGCCGCCACCGTTGCTACCAGCCTTCTCCTGCAGCTCAACGAAGGTTACAGGTGAAAGTCCATCCAGAGTGATAGTCAAAAGCTTGCTATCACCTGTCTTGCTGATCTGCGTTTCAACGGTACCATCCTGTTTCAAATGAATTACAAGATAAGTGGTATTCTCCTTGAAAGCAGCATTACCTACAGTAAAGGTAATCTTGGTTCCTACAGGAACAACAACGAAGGAACCATTGCTGTCTGTAGCGAAAATGTCGATAGAGATCGGAGTGCTTGCTGCCTGCTCATAAGTCTTACCGTCAACGGTAACGCCGGAAGCTGCAGCATCTTTTACCTCGTCCTCCATGATAGCAACCTCTGACTCGGTCAGAGCACCTGCCTCCAAATCAATGGAAACAGTGTTGCCTTGTGCATCAGTGTACTCAACATCACCCTCGGGAAGAGCAGTCTGCTCAGCCTGGGTCTTTGAAGTCTCTGAAGCCTGATCCTGGGTGTTCTTGCTTCCCTCTGCAAATGCTGTCATACTGAATGTAAGAGCAAGTGCCATGCTGAGAGCTAAAACACCAGATAATTTCTTCTTCATCGGTATCAATCCTCCTTTCCATCTATTATGTGGTTATATCAAGCCTTACGGCTTAATACCGTTAGGGTGTCTGTTCCTGTGGGGAAATCTTTTCATAGAATGTATCCAGTATCAGCTCATACAGATACGCTTCATCCACATGGAACTCTTCGAAGCCATCCGCTCCTATTTTCACATCGCCCTTCAACACACTGATGTGATCGTCATCAAAGGAATAGTTGGATGCCTGTGTTGCAAGATAACTGACTTCATCTACTGTGATGTCAGTTACCATATATTTGCTGACTGTGCTATATAGCTTTACAGCCAGGGTAATATCTTCTTTGACTGCCGCTTTCGCTTTTCCAATGTAAGCGGTAATGTACTGCTTTTGCCTTGCCAAACGCGCTTCTGCACTGGCGAAAATCTTGGTATCTCTGTCATGCAGGTAATGGTACGCATCCTGTCCCATCAAAAGAACCGTTTCGCCTTCTTTGATTTTGGCACGCGGAACATCCTGCAGGGCAGTAACCTCCACACCGCCAATCGCGTCATTCAACAGCGGAATCCCTCCCATATTGATGGAACAATAACCATGAATGGGCAATTCATAAAACAGACCTGAAACCGCTTTGACACTTCGTTCACAGCTCAGCTTATCTCCATCTCCATAGCCATGCTGCAGGGAAATCTGGGTGGGTGTAGTTCCTATATAATCACCATGTTTTCCATAGATATCCACATCCGTGATAGTGTCTCGCGGGATACCGATAATGGTCATTTCCTCGGTATGAGGATTCAGCACCAGAAGGAATAAAGCATCTGACTGTCCGCCCTTGATACCGTCATCCACCACCCGTGCCTCCTCATTCTTGTCAATTCCCAAGAAGAGAAACGTCAATATATCCTCATTATAGCGGTAAATCTCGCCTTCATAACGAATATCGCCTTCCTGCCATGCCACCTCATCGATTTCATCTTCAAGAACCGTCTCTTCCGTCAGAACCTCCGCCTGCGCAAAGCCTGTCAGATCAGGTCCCTGTCCTTTGTTTTTACCATAGAGGTTATTTCTTCCAATAACAGTCGTTATTACAAATCCGACTGTTCCAATTATGATGAGCACCACAAGTGCTGTCATCACTTTCAACAGCACGCGGTACAGCTTCGCATTAATCTTCATCCAATAGCACTCCCTGTACTAAGTAGCGTTTGTCTGCTTGATTGGCGATACAGGTTGACAAGGTAAGCACCCTGTCGCTTGTTGTCACTTCCACTCCCTCACGCAAATTACAATTCATAGAGCGTTGGGAAAGAACCTCATCCAAATACATTCCGAATTCCACACTGTTGGAATAGTTGGTTCCGTAAAGCAAATGCGCATCACTGTGGGGATACGATGCAAACACCTGATAAACCAAAACATCCTCCGGCAAATAAATGTATATGTACGGATTATCCTCAAAAAACTGTGTATCCTCAAAAAGATGCAGATTGGCAAACATACTGCCGTTCTTCATATTATGACCATACATAACCGTTAAAGGATCGGAAAAATCCTTGCTGTTGTAATCCTCTGTATAAATGCAGCCCGGATAGCCTCTGGAGCCATCCAGATTGTAATTCAGATAATATAGATTGTCTGTGGGATGCTGCAGTACGGGGTAATCAATCTTGGTGTTCGGAATATAAATCCAGGCATATATATCTGCGTTGGTATTTTCCTGAAGATCTGCAAAATCCAGATTTTTCTCAGGAACCTCAATCCCATAGGTGTCCTTGTAC
The DNA here is from genome assembly GCA_017478245.1 of Lachnospiraceae bacterium. GTDB lineage: Bacteria > Bacillota > Clostridia > Lachnospirales > Lachnospiraceae > Acetatifactor. The sequence continues at coordinate 3,134 of JAFVDW010000065.1, read as the reverse complement.
CACTGAAGCTTCTGTTCCAGCGTCATCGGTCCCTCTTCCACCGTCTCGTCCGCAATAGGTTCCTCCTCTTCTACCGTCTCTGCCACTACCTCCACCTGTGGAGTTTCCGTCTGCTGCGCCATCTCTTCTAATTTCTTCAATGCAGCTCGCTGGTTGGCGTATCGAAACACCATAACCCCTGCCACAACAAGCGCCAGAAAAGCACAAACCACTATTATAATTTTTCGAATATTGTCACCGTTCAAAGTCGGCTCTTGCGCTTTTTTCATGAAAGCATCTCACTCCTATTCACCATAGTCGCCATAGTTACCATAGTATTTACCGTAATACTTGCCATAGTACTTACCGTAATACTTACCATAATAACCCTTACCGGTCATGTTGACCTTATTCAGAATACATCCTAAGATGCGGCAGCCTGTCACATCCAACTGTTCTTTCACTTTTTTTACAAAACGATAGCTAATGGCACCGCTCTGAATAACAATCACTGCTCCATCACAGCACTTGGACACCACTGCAGTATCAATCACGCTTCCCAGAGGCGGTGTGTCAATAATGACCATATCATACTCCTTGCGGGCGTTCTCAATCATGCGAACAAACCTGCTGTTGCCCAAAAGTTCACTGGGGTTGGGCGGTACAGGTCCGGAGAACACCATGTACAGGTTCTTTACATCGGTACTGCACAGCGCGTCCTCAAAGCTCACCTTTCCGGCAAGATAATTAACCAGACCCAAACGCACTTTTCCTTTTTTATGTCTCTGTCTCATAACAGATTTACGAAGATCCGCATCGAGCAGTAACACCTTTCTTCCCATCTGCGCATAGGACTTTGCCAATTCAAAAGAAATACTGCTCTTTCCCTCATTAGGGGTACAGCTTGTAATACAGATGACCTTTACGTCCTCTCCCGAAAAATCTATATTGGTACGCAGTGTCTTAAATGCCTCTCTGCTTCGGAAGTCTAACGTTTCTTCTTTTAACTCTATGCTCTGCATTTATCTCGTCTCCCTTCCGCCACTGTTTTCATTGTTGAACTCATAGCTGATCGTCTCGTTGGCACCACTGTTAGAGCTACCGGATTTGCGTCGTTTCTTTTTGCTCTCGTCCTCTTTTGTAGGAATCATAGCAAGGGTACTTAAGCCCAAATACCGCTCTACATCCTCGGACGTCTTGATGGTATCATCAACCAAAAACTGGATAATAATGATCATCGCACTCAGGAATGCGCCTAACAGAAAGCCGATGGCTGTCCATTTTGTCACGCTGGGGCTGGCGGGCGCCGTAGGAAGATTTGCCATCTCCGCCACGTTAACCGCCTGAATATCCATTACATTCTTAATATGATCCGCAGCAATCGTACGAATCTCGTCCGCCAGATACTGCGCCATCGCCGGATTATCATCTGTAACCGTAATCGCAATAATACGGGTATCCGTCAGGGTCTCCACTGTAACTCTGGATGCAAAAGAATTATAGCTCTCATTCAGAGTTGCTGCGCGTATCACTGCCTCCAATACATCTCTGCTCTTGATCAGTTGGGCATAATCCTTGGTGAGCTGTGAACCCATCTGCAGGTCACTGTAGGTGAGTGTATCGCTGTTCTGTCTATTTAAAATATAAACCTTTGTAGTAGATGCGTACTGCGGAGTAATCACGAATTTACTGATTGCAAAACCAACCGCGCCAGCCAGAAGACCGCATAAAACGATCAGCCACAGCCAGTGGATGACCAATCCGAATAGTTCCTTTAAGTCTATTTCAATCACATCATCATTGTTCTGCATTTCTCTTCTCCTTCATCTAACCTAAGAAAGTAATATTTCTTCTGCATTACCGGTCAGCAGCGCATCTGCATATTCCGCTCCATACTTTTTATATAGAAGCTCCGCACACTTCCACAGTGCCGGTTTACGCCTGCCCGTATTATGCGCATCCGTTCCCACAAAATCCACCAAAGCCAACTTTAACAGCTTATGAACGAAACGTTTCACCTTAGAACCATTCTCTCCCGTGACGCTGGAAGCATTCACCTGTATCATGCAGCCTAACGCTCTCATTTCCTCCACATGCTTTCTGTCCTTCAGCATACATTCATAACGTTCTACATGAGCCAGAATGGGTGTATATCCCAGACTGCGGATATTATCCATGGCATTTCTGATATAAATATAGTCCTCAAAAGGGGAGAACTCTACCAACAAATACTCGGTGTAATTCATGGATAAAATCCGTCCGCTCTCAAGCTTTTCTTCCAACTCACTGGTATAATAAATCTCATTGCCCGGATAAAGCCGGATATCAATCCCCTCATCCTCCAACAGCCTCTGAACCTCTTCCATTCGTCTGAGAATGGTATCCGGGTCTGCACTACGTCTGCCCTCCTTATAATGAGGCGTCACAATCATACGTCGGATTCCCTCTGCTTCTGCAATCCGCAGCATCTCAAGCGTCTCATCCATGCTTTGAGAGCCATCGTCCAATCCCGGAAGGATGTGACAATGTACATCTGTAAAATCCGGAATAATTCTACTCATACTCACTTTTGCCATCCTTTGTATTACAATCTGAGAGGCTCTGTATACACCTATCACATCATAACCTACCACTATTGTATCGGATTAATTATAGAGAAATTTCATTACTTTGTCAATAATTCTGGTACTATTGTCATATTTTGTATGATCCGTCAAGAGTTGACACTACATCTACCAAAGGTTTCGTCAAAATAGCCATAAAAAAGCGTGCTCCTTCGAGCACGCTCTACTCTCACTACTGTACTTGAAAGCTTTCCTATAGTATAAAAAACAAATGCCGCCCTATGGGCGGCGCTTGTTTTTATTAGCTTGTTTACATCATTCCACCCATACCGCCGGCTCCTGCGGGCATAGCGGGGGTTTCTTCCTTAATATTTGCTACTACACTTTCTGTAGTGAGCAGGGTACTTGCTACACTGGTTGCATTCTGCAATGCGCTTCTGGTAACCTTTGCAGGATCAAGGATGCCTGCTTTTACCATGTCTACATACTCTTCCTTCAAAGCATCAAAGCCCACACCGATCTCGGACTCTCTCACCTTGTTGATGATGACGCTGCCTTCCAGACCTGCATTTGCTGCAATGTGGAACAGGG
>JAFVDW010000064.1 GCA_017478245.1 Lachnospiraceae bacterium | reverse complement strand
CCTCCATCAGAATATAAAATCTTGTTAAAATCAAGAATGTCCAATGGAGGGAATTATTATGACAAATGAAAAAAAGCATAAGGAAAGTTCACTGGCTTTTAAGTGGTTCTATGCCACTTCTCTTCCTGGAGGAGCCATGATTATCGCAGCAGTGATTGCCAGCTATTTTTCGGTGTACATCACGGACACCATGCTGATTCCTGCAGCGGTTGCATCCGTTATTATGCTGATTGCAACCCTGTGGGATGCGATTAACGACCCGATTATGGGTATTATTGCAGACAAAACACATACCAAATTCGGCAAGTATCGCCCCTACTTTCTTGTGGCGCCGGTACTGTTGACGATTTTTGGTACCTTGATCTGGTTAAATCCGGACTTTAGTAGCACGGGAAAGATTGCCTATGTGCTGGTTACTTATATTGGATATGGCATGACCGTTACCATGTATACCATGCCTTATATGTCCATTCTGCCGGCTCATGTTAAGCATGATAAGGAACGAAATCTGATTGTGACCATGGGAGCGGGAGTGACATCAATCGCATTTCTGATCGGAAATACCTTTACGGGAAGCATTACCGGCTTTTTCGAAGGCATGGGTTTCTCCAACGGCTATATTCCCTTTATGCTCATCTGTGGCGCGCTTGCCTGCATTTCCTTCTGGGGATTGTTTGCCACCTCAAAGGAAAGATACATCCATCCCAATACCGGAAATAAGGGTGATTTTAAGAAGGTTATTCGGCACTACGAGTTGCTTCCCTACATCATCGTTTGGATTATGGCATCCCTGGGCTATGGCTTAATGTTTTCATCATCTGTATATTATGTCAGTTACTATCTGGGAAGACCGGATCTTATCGGACCTTATATGGGAATCGTATCCATCGGCGCGGCAGTATCCATGATTGTCTTTATGCCTATTGCATTAAAAATCTTTAAATCCGGTCACAAAGCGCTTTTGTGGACTCAAGTTGCAGCCGCTGTATGCTATGTGTTCCTTCTGCTTTTCGGAAAGAGCAGTATTACATTTTTGTTTGTTATGACATTTATTGCAACCGCTATTGCATCTATGAGCAATGCACTTGTTAATGTGCTGGTAAATGATGCCATCGACTATGTACAGTATAAGGAACAGATTTCTGCCAATGGAGTGATTTCATCCATTAAGGGATTTGCTCAAAAGTGTGGTACCACAGCGGTTTCTTCCGGACTTTTGGCAGTTTTGGCAGCGGCAGGCTATGTGGCTAACCAGCCCCAGACGGAATCTGCACTGGCAGCCATTAATTTCATGAGGTTTGGTGCGCCCATCTGTACTGCTTTGATTGTGGTAATTTGCTTACGGTTTAACCCGGTTGAAAAGTGTAAGGATGAAATCCTTGCCATGAAGGAAAGTCTTCAAGAGAAGGAATAAGGACTTAGCAGCTCTTCTAAAGCGGGCACAATTCCTCCGTCGGTCTTTTGATATGCTTTACGAAAGGTTTGAGGTGACATTTCAAAATATGCTCGGAAAACCCGGGAAAAGTGATCGGCGGAGTTGTACCCGATAAGTTCGGCAATGTCTGCAAGCTTCATGTCCGTTTTTAATAGATAGTCAACGGCGTGACGCATTCTAATCTGTCGGACAAGCTGAGTATAAGTTTTTCCGGTGGACTGGTGAATCATTTTACAAAGGTAGGATTCACTGTAATGGAAAAATTCAGACAGAAATTCCAGACTAATGTTTCGGTAATTGCTCTGGATATATTGAAGCACCAAAAGCGGACTGGAGCCTTCGATGTAGGAGTAGTGCATAGCTGTCTGGCTGTAATAACGCAGGATTTGTGACAAAAACAGGTAAATGTAGCTGATGCCGGAGTTGTTGGCATAGATATCAGGGGTATGGCATTCCACAAAAATATGCCGAATCAGCCTGCTGAATGGCTGGGTTTTATCTACATAAAACTTTAAATAGTTGGGCTTGTTTGTTTCGCCGCTTAAGGTATTTCTGAAAAATTCCGCCATCAAATCCTGGGAAGAAAGGATACTGAAAAAAACCGCATTAAAGGTAGAGGATCTGACGGAAATACAATAATGCCTAGTATTCTCATCGGTGACGGAAATGTCATGACGGGAGTGTGGGGCGATAATAAAAATCTCCCCTGCATGCATCTTCATCGTCTGTTCCTCAAAGTAAAAGGTAACCTCCCCCCGCTCGACAAAGTCGATTTCGAAATAGTCATGGGTATGGAGTTCCGGTCTGGTATAGCAGAGCTGTCTGAAAATGAAGAAATCCCTTTCATTGGGAATCATGTGATGCTCCTCTACAACAGCTTCGGGAATATCCAACGCATGATCCCATTCTAAGGGAGTAAGATTTACCAGATTATCAAAATCCTCATAGGATAAAGTGTCAATATCCATGGCGTAATCGGGGGTGGGCAGATGATCCAGAAGCATGTCCTTGTCATTTAGCATTTGCATGAGCTGAGGGAATTGTATAGTGATATTCGTCCGCTTATAAAAATCGGTTAATTCTTTCTGGAAGTCTCCCAGAGTAATAAAATACGACATTTTTTCACCTCAAAACGATAATACATATGGTAACGCAATTGTACCACCAAAGGTCGATATAAAAAAGACGAAGGAGGTAATCATGATTGATTATACGGGAAATCCTTTTTATCTTGACGAAGAAGGGATAAACTGGGTTGAGAATACATATCGCTCCATGAGTGTAGAGGAAAGGCTGGGGCAGCTTTTTTGTCCGATTGTTTTTTCAAAGGATGAAAATGTGACGCCCTTTTCCTCAAAGGGCTTTTGAAAGGACGCCAGTTCCTCGGCGCCGATGCCAAGTGATTCCATGATGACGACATTCATATTCTTATCCTCCT
>JAFVDW010000008.1 GCA_017478245.1 Lachnospiraceae bacterium | reverse complement strand
GGACGACCGTCAACACCAACACCACCCAGAGACTCGGTTACCCATACGGGATCGCCTGCGAAAATCTGGTTGTACTCAGGTGTACGCGCGAACTTCACGCAACGAAGCTTCATGATGAAGTGATCAACGAACTCCTGAATCTGCTCCTCGGTAAAGGTGCCATTTGCAAGGTCTCTCTCTGCGTAGATGTCAAGGAAGGTGGAAGTACGTCCAAGGGACATAGCTGCACCGTTCTGCTCCTTAACTGCACACAGATAACCGAAGTATACAGCCTGGATAGCTTCCTGTACATTGGAAGCGGGCTTGGAAATATCACAGCCATAGGAAGCTGCCATTTCCTTCATCATTTTCAGAGCGATCATCTGCTCGGAAATCTCCTCACGCAGACGGATTACATCATCAGTCATCACACGACCGGTGGAATCCTTCTGAGCCTGCTTGTCCTCGATCAGTCTGTCGATACCGTACAGAGCAACTCTACGATAGTCGCCGATGATACGACCACGACCATAAGCATCAGGAAGACCTGTGATGATGTGAGAGGAACGACAAGCTCTCATCTCCTGATTATAAGCATCGAAACAACCAGCGTTGTGTGTCTTTCTGTGAGTGGAGAAGAACTCGCTGATCTCAGGGTCAACCTCGTAACCGTTGTCAGCACATGCCTTCTCTGCCATACGGATACCGCCATAAGGCTGAAGAGAACGCTTGAAAGGCTTATCAGTCTGGAAACCTACGATCTTCTCCTTGTCCTTATTCAAATATCCGGGACCATGAGAAGTGATGGTGGAGATTACCTTGGTGTCCATATCAAGAACGCCGCCTGCCTCTCTCTCCTGCTTCTGCAGATCAAGAACCTGATTCCAAAGGTCCTTAGTGTCCTGAGTAGGTCCTGCAAGGAAAGACTCATCACCGTCATAAGGATGATAGTTTCTCTGGATGAAGTCACGCACGTTGACTTCTTTGTCCCACTTGCCGCCTACAAAATCTGTCCATTCTGGTCTCATTTTGTAAAATACCTCCTATAAAAATTAAATTTGAATTATGAATTGTTACACTAATCCTTATGGCTATTATTATAAGAAAAAGGCGTCACACAGTCAAGCGCACACAGTGTACTTTTTTCCATACATAGCAGGGAATTAATTCAGAAAAGAATGCGAATGTTTATCGTCAAAAGATTCCGGTGATATTGGAAGATGAAGCGGAAGACAATGTCACCAAGACAGCGAATAAACACAAGAGCTTTCCGGATGGCGCCAAGGTCAGCAGTTGGGCGGCAGAGGCTATGGGTTGGACAACCAGTCAGGGGATTATCAACGGAAAGGGAGACGGCAGACTGGCTGATCGAGAACAATAAGTAAAGGAATTCTCTTGCTATATTTTGCAGAAAGGGTTATACTATGTTCGAAAAGGACATACTAAATGCAAAGTGTAAATGTTACAGAAAGCGTCAGACTTTAAGGTGACATGGAAAGGAGTATATAATGAGTGGAATAACGAAGGATATGACAATCGGCGAGATTCTGACCGTAAATCCCAATGTAGTACCTGTACTGTTGGAGGCAGGTATGCACTGCCTGGGTTGCCCGGCTTCACAGGGAGAGACCTTGGAGGAAGCAGCTATGGTACATGGCATTGATATCGATTCTCTCATGGGTGCAATCGAGGCAATCTAATGGAAAATATGGAACGCAAATATCATATTAGCAAATGGATATATGAGCAAAAAAACACCTTCTCGCGTAACGGGAAGGTGTTTTGAGTATAACTATAACTGACCTAATTTCTCCAACGCATTGTCCTTAATCAGAGCATCACAGTGCTCTTCGAAAAAGGTAAGCGCAGCGGGCATCGTGCGTTGTATCGTTCCATATTCAGAAAGAACATTGCAGATGCGGTCAAAGGATTCCGCAGTGTCTTCTCCCTGTGTCAAAATCAGTAAATATTTATCCTGGCGTTCATCCTTATAGAGCGTGCTTTCACCATGAAAATGTCCGCTTACCACAACGGCTGCATCCATAACCTGGTGCAGGGAATCCATACGAAAGACGCGTGTGCGTTGCTTCTCGTCCATTGACTCCTGTGCGGCAGCAGTACTTTCGGCGGTCTGTTCATATTGGTCGTGGCTGCTTTCCTGTATCCGGCGAAAGAGATCTAACATCTCATCGGATGAGGATTCGGCATCAAATTCTTCATCCTCATCATATTCTTCCGTGACTGAGGGGGCAAATCTGGAGAAGCGGGTGTCCAGCTCCTCAGGGTCTTCCACCTTGGTTACAATCAGAACAATACATTCCGCATTCAGCGGGATGGCTTCTATCATGAGGGGAATGTCCTCCGCCTCAAATCCAAATTCATAGTTGGCTTGCTGCATCATATCGCGGAACAGTGTCTTTGCCTTTTCTGTGCCATAAGCAAGCTCGCTGATCTTCAGATGACGACTTGCCAGATCTTCTTTGGTCAGTGTACAGCGAATCTGGTTTTCATTCACTTTTTCTATCTTCATACGGCACCCTTCCTTTCTGCATCCATAGATGCCAATTCTGCACAATACAGCATGATTCTTTGTGAGGTTATCTTATACTTTTATGGGCTTTAAGTCAATAGCATGAGAAAATAGTTTAAAATTTTTTAATAAAATGCTTGCAAAACACGATGCGCTTGCGTATAATCTACTTGTAAGTGCCTCCGGTACTTTTGTACGGAAGGGAGGCAGGCAGTTATCATATAGTTATCTATAAGTTGTTCTGATTGATTTGTACTTGGAACGATTCGTTCCGTTTCATCCTTTTGTATTAATACATCATATGGCAGAGGTGTGTTTTCTGACATATATCTAAGGATGTCTTACAAGCGTTTTTGCGTGCTTGGGTCCAGTAGTTCAACTAATACTTTTCACATTTATCATTCATTTTAAACATTATTGCAAAAAATTGCAAAGTAAATGTACTGCCGGAGGCATTTGCAATACCTTTAACAAAAACTTCCAAAGAAAATATATCACGAAAACTTTTGGTCTGCGGAAGTGGCAAAGGAGGAAAAAGTGTACGACAGGGGAGAACATACAAGGAATTCTGACGGACAGTCACTGGATTATTTTCTGCAGCAGGCATATGATTACGGCGCGGAATTTTTTGTGGACGGGGAGGCTGTTTTGCCTCATGAACTCATACGCAGAGCGGTGAGGGAAGAGGAGAGCTACATGGCTGATTATATCCCGGACAATGCCGGAGGAATTGCGCAGGTGCGCCTCAATAAGGTCAAAAAGCAATAGTTTGAGGCAGGACGCAGCAAAGTGTTTGGGAAACATGCGAATGGGGTGCCTCTCTTGCGGGTGAACAGCTTATGCCTGCGTCTGCATGAGGAATTGCTTCTATTTCTTAAGATATCTTAATTTGTCAAAATTAATAATGACGGCGAAGAGCCGGTGTGTTAGAATGAAACTGTTTGGTGTCCCTGATGAAGTGGGATGCCGAACAGTGTTTCTGCACATGGAAGCTAAGAAATGACGGAAGATATAGAAAGGTACGATTATATTATGAAGAAGAAAGCGATACCGGTATTGGTTGCATTGTTGTTAATCGTGGTGATCGGAGGTGTCTCTTTGGGGAAGCTTTATTTCGATAAGTATTCCTACAGCAAGGAGATGGCGGATCTGGATGCTTATTTTGGTGTGTCAGGGGATGAAAGCGCGATTGTTTTACAGGATGAGCTGGTGGACGAGAAGGCGATTCTGCGGGATGGCAGCTACTATCTGGATTTGGATACCGTTCATAAATATTTGAATGAGGCTTTTTACGCGGACAGGGGAGAAAAGCTATTGCTTTACGCAACACCTACAGATGTGATTCGCGTAAATTTCGGAGAAAACAGCTACACTGCCGCCGCAGGTGTAGAGACGACAGACTATATCGTTGCCTTTGAAGAAGGGGATGAAGTTTATATTGCCATGGATTATGTGAAGCTGTTCACGAATTACTCCTATGAGAGCTTTGAACGACATCTGCAGGTGTATACTCAGTGGGGCAGCAGGGAGACGGCAGAGACGACTAAGGTAACCTTGGTGCGCGAGCGCGGCGGTGTGAACAGCGCTATTTTGCGGGAGGTTGCACAGGGGGAAACCGTAGAGATATTGGAGCGGATGGAGAACTGGAGCCGGGTGAAGACTTCTGATTCCCTCATTGGTTACATTGAGAACAAGAGATTAACTGCCGCTACCCAGTGGGAGGAGACACCTGTTACGGAGTATGAGGAACCGGAGTACACTGACCGGCTTCTGGAGGGAAAGGTGAGTCTCGGATTCCATGCCATTGGAGGCATGGGCGGCAATGATACCCTGGAGAGCATGGTCAGTGGAACAAAGGGTATGAAGGTGATTGCGCCCACCTGGTTCAGTCTGAATGATGCGGACGGGAATTTCCGCAGCTTTGGTTCCGGAGACTATGTGAATCGGGCACACAATTTGGGGCTGCAGGTGTGGGGCGTGTTGGATGATTTTAATTACAAGCTTGAGAGCGGAGCGACCTTTGATGATTACACGATTCTTTCTTCAACTGCGAAGAGACAGCATTTGGTTGCCGGAATCATTGACACGGCTGTCAGTCTTGGAATGGACGGCATCAACATCGACTTTGAGAAAGTGAATTCGGAGACGGGGGAGCATTTTGTGCAATTTTTGCGGGAATTGTCTGTGGGCTGCAGGAACAGTGGATTGGTATTGTCAGTGGATAACTATGTACCTTTTCAGTTCAATGATTATTATCGGTTGGATGTTCAGGGACAGATTTTGGATTATGTGATTATCATGGGGTATGACGAACACTGGCACGGCAGCAAGGAGCCGGGGAGTGTGGCAAGTATCAATTATGTATCCAATGGCTTGGAGAGAACAGTGCAGGAGGTTCCTGCCAATAAGGTCATTAATGCGGTTCCGTTCTACACCATTGTCTGGAGGACGGAAAATGAGGATGTGACGGATGAATATCTGACGATGAACAAGACGGAAAGCTATCTTGGCGGCGTGGATGCCACCATCCAATGGGATGAGGAGACCGGTCAGAACTATGCAGAATGGACATCCGGCAGTGCGTTTTATCAAATTTGGTTGGAGGATGAGGCTTCTATCGGTGAGAAATTAAATGCCATGAATGCCCATCAGGTAGGTGGAGTGGCTGTCTGGCGGCTAGGCTATGGAACGCCGGGTGTATGGGATATGTTGAATAACTATGTAAACGTTCCATAAGAGCAGTTGTAAGGTGTAAAGTGTGATTGACGGATATAAGGCTTTACACCTTTTTTATAATGTTTTTCGCCATGCCCGCATATATTTGAAACAAATAGAGAGCCATATATGTTCAAATGAGCATGGCTTTTTTTATTCGCCGGAGGCACTATGAGTGAAGCTTTGAAGAAATTGGTATCGATTGTTGCAGGGTGCACGTTTTTGACTGCATGTTTCTTTCTAGGGGAGGAGACGGCGCGGTTGACGGCAGGGAGACACGTCCGGGTGCAGGAGCCACGGACGTGTGTGGTGATAGATGCGGGACATGGGGGCGATAAGTTGCGGAAGGCTTGAAATTTCATTCACAGCCATGCTGCAAATAGCATAGGAAGGGACACTGTCCATTCCTCTAAGAGTATTTTTCTTGACTAAATAGAGCTTTCTAACATCATTTCATTTTTGTTATCTTTCATGAATGTTATCCATTTAGCTTGTTTTCTGAAATGGGGCGTTTGCTCCCAAATATGCTACAGTCTCATTTTGGGCAATGCAATAAGTGAAGAACGACGCATATTGTACAAGCCATACGAAATATTTTGTTGTAAAGGTTGCCCATAAGCAGGAGGGAATGGCTTTGAAGACTGAAGGAAAAAGTCTAAAGGATGTCACGATACAATACACAATAGAAAGAGAGTTTTTGTCCCGCATCACGATCAAAGAATTGCTCCGTCGGATCATACAGTCCCATGCCGCAAATTCTACAAAATCTGAGGCGGCGGGAGGATGAAGGGTGCGTTGCATACGCCATTCAGCGTGGCTGCATATATCAGATTGTCAAGGGAGGATGGCGATAAGGCGGAGAGTGACAGTATCGGAAATCAGAGGAAGCTGATAGCGGATTTTTTGAAAGGGAAAGAGGAATTTATCCTGTATGAAATATATGTGGATGACGGATTTTCGGGGACAAACTTTGAACGACCGGCGTTTCGCCGGATGATAGCGGATATTGAGGCGGGAAAGGTGAATTGTGTGATTGTGAAGGATCTGTCTCGTTTTGGGCGTGATTATATTGATACAGGGAAGTATCTGGAGCGGTATTTCCCGGACAATAATGTGAGGTTTATTTCGATTACGGACAATATTGACAGTGAGAAGCAGGCGTACGATATGCTTTTGCCCATCAAAAATATTTTCAATGAGCAGTATGCGCGGGATATTTCGAAGAAGATTCATGCCGCTGTGCAGACAAAGCAGAAAGCGGGAGAGTTCATTGGGGCATTTGCAGCTTATGGGTATCGAAAATCAGAGGCGGATAAAAATAAGCTGATAATTGATGAGTATGCGGCGGAGGTGGTGCGGCGGATTTTTGCATTATATGTCAAGGGATATGGCAAGATGCGGATTGCCGGGGTGTTGAACGAGGAAGGGATTGTGTGTCCATCGGAGTACAAGCGGTTGAACGGTGAAAACTATCGAAACTCAAATCGATTGGAGAGTACTTATTATTGGACGTATTCTACGATTAACCGGATACTACAAAATGAGATTTATATCGGAAATATGGTGCAAGGAAAGAAGTTCCAGCAAATGCGAAGTCCGGCGCGGTTGAAGGACAGAGCTGATTGGATTGTGGTGCCGGGCACACATGAGGCGATTATAGACAGGGAGACATGGGAGAAGGCGCAGGACTTGCTTAAGCGTAGAACGAGGAAGCAGCATTTGGAGGCGGATGTAAGTATTTTTGCAGGATTTCTTAGGTGTGGGGACTGCGGAAAAGCACTGGTGAAGAAGCGTGGCACGGTGGGGCACGGTGAGGGAATTGTAAATTATTACTGTGGCGGGTATGTGCATTCCGGCAGGAAGTTCTGCACACCGCATGGGATAGCGCACAGTACGCTTGAGCAGATTGTGACGGAGGATCTGCGGACGGTGATTCGGAGTGTGGATGATCTGAAGGAAATTGTGAAAACGCAAGAGAGCCTGCTGATTGCTGACAGGCGGGAGGGCACTGTAAAGGCGCTTGAGAGTCAGATGGCTAAGGTGCAGGCGGAGATTGAGAAAGTACGGAGACTGAAAAAGGCTGTATATGAGGATTATAGGGAAGAACTGATTTCCAGAGAAGATTTTGTGGCTTACAGAGAGGATTATGTGAAGAAAGAGGTATTGTTGAGGAAACAGTTGGAGGGGTTGGAGGAAAAAGCGGATAGAGAGGGCATGGCAGATGTATTTGAGACGCCGTGGATCAGTCATTTGCTAAAGCTTGGGGAGGTGGAGTACCTGGATCGGGAGATTGTGGTGGAAATGCTACATGAGATCAGGGTGTATGAGAATCACAGAATCGTGATTGTCTATAATTTTTCGGATGAGCTGGAGGGATTGTTTTAAGATACTTAAGAACAGAAGGGGGTTACATGAAATCAAATGTACAAATTATAAAAGATGATGCAGGGCACAAAATTGCAGTACTGCCGGAGGTTATCTTTAAGAACAAGCAGAACATTGACTGGGGTGCAGTGGAAGAGTATCTGCAAAGATATGTAGGCGAATTTGTAGATGTAGCGGATACAGAGAGTATTGTATATATAGGAACAGACTTTCCCAGTGAATATAAAGGCTCTAAATACACCAAGCGCCTGAAAGGGTCATATGCAAAGGCGAAAGCCAATGCCGCACAAGGCATCACATCAATGTTGGAGATCGCGACTCAAAAGGGATTTAGTGAAAACCGCGAGAAAAAGCATGCAAGGGATGCGAAGAATGGGTGGTATTATTACACTACAAGATTTGCACTTCCGGTATATGAAAATGAGATGAAGACGGAAAACTATAATGTATACTTAGCCTGCCTGTTGGTTAATCGAACAAAATTCGGGAAAATGTATTTATACGATTTGGTAGATATAAAAAGAGAAGCAAGTACCCCACTCAGGACTATGAAATAGACAAGTGGTAAAAAAACTGCTTCCCTTTAAGCATAAGATAACATCATGGGGAGGTATTGTCAATAACATCCAGTAAAATTTACCGCAAGTTACTTTCACCACATGGGGGCGATGATCCGGGAAAGGTGGGCATTAATGGTGCGCTGGAAAAGGATATCAATTTGGAGATTGCACAAATGGTAAAACAATTTCTGGAGATGCAGGATATTGAGGTGGTGCTTACAAGAGAGGATGAAAACGGACTGTATGATGCGGACGCCTCCAATAAAAAAGTGCAGGACATGAAACGAAGAGTGGCAATTATTGAGGAGTGCGCACCGGAGGCTGTGGTTAGTATCCATCAAAACAGTTATCCGGAAGAGTATGTACATGGGGCGCAGGTATTTTATTATAATGGCAGTAGGGCGGGGCAGGAGCTGGCGGAGACGATTCAACGGCAGCTTGTGGAGAAGGTAGACCCTGACAACAAGCGTCAAATCAAAGCAAATGACAGTTATTACCTGTTGAAGAAAACATCCACCCCTATCGTGATCGTGGAATGCGGTTTTTTGTCAAATCAGGAGGAGGCACGCAAGCTGAGCGACAGAGCGTATCAGGAGGATGTGGCGTGGGCAATCCAAATGGGGATATTGAGATACATAAATGGGGGGATGGAGTAGGACACACGGTAACAGTTCAGCCTTTCATTCATAAATCCGCTCCTGCTACGCATGAGCCGCCGCTTTACGGCTGGATTTATTTCATGATAGGGCGTTTGCCCTATAGAAAGCAGGTATGAAGTTCCTTTGTGTGCAAGCACCCACGGAACATCATAATCGCTTTCTGCATGGCTGAACTGTTAGGACACACGGAATAGAGGCTTTTCTTTTGAAAATACTTATGTTATACTCTAAACAGTATGGATTTTGAAGAAGTGTCGAAAATAGGATGGAAAGCTGTATGTTACAGACGAAGATAATTAAGGTTTCCGGAGAGTCTGCGTCCCCCACGCCCCGGCAGGAGGAAGCCATAAGGTGTGCAGGAGAGATCTTGCGTCAGGGCGGGCTGGTGGCGTTCCCTACGGAGACGGTGTATGGTCTGGGAGGGGATGCTTTGAACAAGGATTCCTCCAGAAAAATTTATGAGGCGAAGGGACGTCCTTCGGACAATCCGCTGATTGTTCATATTTATCGAATGGAAGATCTGCCGGTTGTTGCTCAGGTAAATGATGCGGCGGTAAAGATTGCAGAGGCGTTCTGGCCGGGACCGCTGACCATGATTCTGCCCAAGACGGAGAGGGTTCCTGCCGAGACCACGGGAGGACTCGGCACAGTTGCAGTGCGTATGCCATCGCATCCGGTGGCGCAGAAGCTGATTGCCTGCGCCGGTGGTTTTGTGGCGGCGCCCAGTGCCAATGCCTCCGGCAAGCCTAGTCCCACATTGGCAAAGTACGTTGCTGAGGACATGATGGGCAAAATTGAAATGATACTGGATGGGGGCGAGGTGGGAATCGGTCTGGAGTCCACCATCATTGATTTGACGGTATCTCCGCCGCAGATTTTGCGACCGGGCTATATTACGGAGGCGATGCTGCAGCAGGTGTTGGAAGAGGTTGACACAGATGTGACGATTCTGGATGAAAACAGTGGACAAGCCCCCAGAGCACCGGGTATGAAATATCGTCACTATGCGCCTAAGGGCGAATTGACGATTGTGACAGGCGATGCTGAAAAGGTGGTGGAGTATATCAACCTTCACGCGAAACAGAACAGTATGTCAGGAGAAAAGGTGGGCGTGATCGCCACAGAGGAGACGCTTCACTGCTATCAGGCACAGGTGGTAAAGAGCGTGGGAAGCCGGATGGATGAGAGCAGTATTGCCCATCATCTGTACCGCGTACTGCGAGAGCTTGACGACGAGCAGGTGACCTGTATTTATTCCGAGGGCTTTACAGCGGAAGGCTTCGGACAGGCGATTATGAACCGGCTGTTGAAGGCGGCAGGGCATAAGGTGATAACATTGGAATAACGAAAGATTTAGATAAAAGGAGGCATCATCATGATAGCGTTAGGAAGTGATCACGGCGGATACGATTTGAAACAAAAGGTGATCGGATATTTGAAGGAGCATGATATCCCTTATGAGGATTTTGGCTGTGACAGCAAGGAGAGCTGTGACTATCCCATATTTGGACATGCTGCTGCACAGGCGGTGGCAGATGGACGCTGCGAGAAGGGCATTGTCATCTGTACGACAGGTATCGGTATCAGCATTTCCGCCAATAAGGTGGCAGGTGTGAGATGTGCACTGTGTGCAGATACATTGTCTGCGAAGATGACACGTCTGCACAATAATGCCAATATGTTGGCGATGGGAGCCGGTATTGTGGGAGAGAATCTTGCACTGGAGATTGTGGATACATTTCTGAATACAGAATTTTCCGGCGAAGAGAGACACGCAAGAAGAGTGAACCTGATTGAACTTTAAGTCTTTAAAGAAAAGTAAAAATACACAGTGCGCACAGTGCGCAGAAAGAGGTAAGGTATGGCAAAAGTAGTAATTATGGATCATCCCCTGATTCAGCACAAAATTGGATTTATTCGCAACAAAGATACGGGAACAAAGGATTTTCGTCAGACCATCAGCGAAATTGCAATGCTGATCTGCTATGAGGCAACCAGAGATCTGAAGCTGGATGATGTAGTGATTCAGACACCTATCTGTGAGACGACGGTGAAGGAGCTGAGGGGCAAGAAGATGGCGATTGTTCCGATTCTTCGCGCCGGGTTGGGAATGGTAGATGGTGTGTTGAATTTGATTCCTGCCGCTAAGGTGGGGCACATCGGACTCTATAGAGATCCTGAGACGCTAAAGCCGGTAGAATATTATTGCAAGCTTCCTGCAGATTGCGCAGAACGTGAGGTGTTTGTAGTGGACCCCATGCTTGCCACAGGCGGCTCCTCTGTTGCTGCCATTCAGATGCTGAAGGATAAAGGCTGCAGGAACATTCATTTCATGTGTATTATCGCTGCCCCGGAGGGAGTGGCTGCGATGCAGGCAGCTCATCCGGATGTGGATATGTATGTGGGAGCTTTGGACGAAAAGCTCAATGATCATGGATATATTGTGCCGGGACTGGGTGATGCGGGAGATCGCATTTTCGGAACCAAGTAGACGGTTTTGTATTCCGTGGACTTTCAATAGGTCGGAGGACACTGAAATGACAAACAAGAGAGAAGATTATATTAGCTGGGACGAATACTTCATGGGGGTGGCACATCTGTCGGGTATGCGCTCCAAAGACCCCAATACACAAGTGGGAGCCTGTATTGTAAGCGAAGACAATAAGATTTTGTCCATGGGTTACAATGGTTTCCCTTGCGGTTGTTCAGACGATGAATTCCCGTGGGAGCGGGAAGGAGAGGAACTGGATACCAAGTACCCTTATGTCACCCACGGAGAGCTGAACGCAATCCTGAATTATCGGGGAGGCTCTCTGGAGCGTACAAAGCTGTATGTGTCCCTTTTTCCCTGCAATGAATGTGCCAAGGCGATTATTCAGGCAGGCATCAAGACGGTGGTGTATGACAGCGATAAATATGAGGGGAGTATGTCTAACAAGGCTTCCAAAAGGCTTTTTGACGCTGCGGGAGTGAAGTATATCCCCTATAGCAGGTCAGGAAAGCAGATTCATATTCAAGTGTAAATGGAGCATGAAAGAGGAGTTACGATTTTGAAAAAAATAAATGGATTGGCGGTGGTGATAGCGCTGATGCTATTGATGACAGCAGCTATCCCCAAGAGGGAGGCTATGCAGGTTCTCGCTGCGCCCGGTACTGCCTCCAGTACGCAGGAAAAAATCGATCAGACCACAGAGGAAAAAAATGAACTGGAAGGCTTATTGGACGGAACGAAGGGAAATCTGGATAATCTGAAAAATACACAGCAGACGTTGAGAGATGAATTGGATAATCTCAATGCGCAGCTTGGGGAAATCGCTCAGAAGCTTGCGGAGTATGAGAAGGATATCAAGGCATTGGAGCAGGAGATTGCGGATACCCAGGTGGCGTTGGATGAAGCAAAGGCTGCGGAAGAGAAGCAGTATCAATGTATGGTCATACGGGTGCGGGATATGTATGAGCGCAATGACAGCAGTTATCTGGACGCGATTATCAATGCGGGAAGTCTGGGAGAAATGCTCAATGTGGCGGATTATTTCGAGAAGATTGCCTCCTATGACAGACGGATGTTGGACGAATTGTAGGAGACGCGCCTGCTGATTGAGGAGCATGAGATCAAGCTGCGGTCGGACAGAGCAAAGCTGGAGAATCTGAAAGTAGCAGCCGAAGCAGAGAAAAATAAGGTGGCAGGACTGATCAGCAAGACATCCAATTATATCAGCTTGTACGGTGATCAGATATCCGAGGAAGAGAAGCGTGCTCTGGAATATGAGGCTGCAATCAAAGAGAAGGAAAAGGATCTTGAATATTTGAAGAAAAAGCTTGCGGAAGAGCAGGCACTGTCCAGAACAGCAGCGAATTCCAGTTGGCGGGATATTTCCGATGTGACCTTTGCGGAGGGTGACAGATATCTTCTTGCCAACCTGATTTATTGTGAGGCGGGCGGAGAGCCGTATGAGGGACAGGTGGCAGTGGGCGCGGTGGTCATCAACCGTGTACGCAGCTCCGTGTTCCCGGATTCCATCGAGGGAGTGATTTATCAGAATAAACAGTTCTCTCCCGTTGCCAGCGGAAGACTGGCTCTGGCACTGGCATCCAACAAGGCGACCGACAAATGTTACAGAGCCGCTGATGAGGCGATGTCCGGTGTGACCAACGTGGGAGATTGTGTGTTTTTCCGTACGCCGATTCCGGGGCTGACCGGCATCAGCATCGGAGGACATATTTTCTACTAATTTGGATAAAGAAAGTTCTCAAGTACAGTAGTGAGAGTAGAGCGTGCTTGAAGGAGCACGCTCTTTTACAGTCCGATATGCTCCAGATAAGCTTGCAGTCTGTCGAACTTATCGCGATACAAAAGGGAGAGCAGATTGTGGAGACTTCGCAGGCAGAATGCCACAAGTTCATTGGTAATCGTGCCGTGCTCCATTGCCTCTGCCAGTTCGTCCAGATCCACCACCTTGTATCTTCCGTCTGGGTAGATAATCACATCGGCAAGCAGGTCGGTAGCAATGAGAGTATTTTCGTCCTCCCGATATTCATAATGTACAATATCACAATACCAGTAGAGAAGAGAATTGTCCGCCCGATAGAACTTGCTGACCTTGATGCCCTCCTTGAGCAAATAGCAGGAGCAGCCGTGATCGAAGGCGGTCTTGGGGTTGATGGTGTGCCATTTGGTGATGACTACCTCATCATTTGCTGCAACGATTATGTCGTCCTTTAGCAGCAGACATTCCTGCGGTAAAAGTCTTTGACGATAGAGCTTTAAGGAATCCGCGTTTAACATAAAGTATCCTCCTCTTTTGTGTGAATTCAGATGTTATCGTTGTACATCGGGAAAAGGAACGAACGTCTTGGGAGGAATGCTGTGAGGAACAAGCTCCTTTTCCATCCAAATCATATCCCACCATTTCCCCGCTTTGTAGCCGGAATGATGAAAGTGAGCTACGGTTGTATAGCCCAGACGCTCATGAAAGGCAACACTGGGCGGATTGGGATAGGCAATACAGGCGCAGACATTGCAGACATTCTGCCTTGCAAGAAAACGCTCCAGTTCCTGATAGAGTATGGTTCCCACACCCTCGTGGCGCATATCCTGGCGTACATAGATGGAAGTTTCCACAGACCACTGATAGGCGGCGCGGCTTTTGAAGGGGGAAGCATAGGCATAGCCAAGAAGACTTTCGCCCTCTTCGGCAACCAGATAGGGGTATTGCTTCAGTGTATGGCAAATGCGGTTGGCAAACTCCTCCACAGAGGGCACCTCGTATTCAAAAGTAATCACTGTATGTTCCACATAGGGCCGATAGATTTCCAAAAGCTTTGGGGCGTCCTCAGGGGTGGCAATTCTCAGATGCATAGCTTTTCCATCCTTTCCGGGGATAAGACGTTACAAAAACTCAATCTTTGTTCCAATATACTCTTCTGCAAAAGACAAGTCAATTACACGAGACAAAATTCCCCTAATTTTTATGAATATTTTGTGAATACCTACCGACTTTCCCTAGACATTTATCCTAATTTTGGGTATAATCTACCATAGGCATATTTGTATGCTCCGTCGGATGAACGAGAGGAATCTAAACAGCAGAATATGAAGAGAAAAAGACCTTATAAGAAAAGTGTATATCGTGCGCTGACTATGGTATTGCAGTTTGGCATCAACATGCTGGTGCCGGTGTGTATGATGACAGCTTTGGGGATTTTTCTGGATCGCAAGTTTGGAACCAACTGGATTATGATTGTTCTGTTTTTTGTGGGGGCGATTGCCGGAGCACAAAATATATATCGCATGGCGAAGCAGGTGTATGATGAAGATGATCGAAGCCGCAAGGAAGATGAATAGAACCCTTCTGGAAATGCAACTGGGCATTTTGTTTTTGGGTGTGGTGTGCTGGGGACTGGGCGCCTTTTGGGCGGCAGATCAAGGCTATTACGCAAGGAGTCTGTGGTTTGGGATTCTGATGGCGCTGGTAAACGCGGTGCACATGTATCGGTCGCTTGACCGGGCGTTGGATTTCGGAGAGAGTGATGCGGCAAAGCTGATTACAAGGAACTATCTGCTCCGGTATTTCTTTCTGGTCATCCTATTGGCGATTATCATGGTGACAAAAGTAATGAATCCCCTGGTGGTCTTTCTGGGGTATATGAGTTTGAAAGGAACGGCATATCTACAGCCGTTTACCCATAAATTATGCAATAAGTTCTTCCACGAGACAGATCCTGTTCCGGAAGCAATGCCGGAGGAAGATGCCTCAAACAAGGAGAGCGGTGACTCTCCCGAATAAGTACTACAAAATATAAGACAAGGGAGGTGAAAGTATGGGACATGGAATTTTGTTATCCGCAGATGCAAACATTGATTTCATGATTCATGGAATAACGAAATATTCCTTCTTCGGTCATGAAGTGTGGATAACAACGACACATGTGTGCGTCCTGATTGTCCTGCTGATCATCGCAGGTTTTTCTATCGCGGCGAACAGAGTGTTAGTCAAAGCGTCGGAAGTACCCACCGGTTTTCAGAATGTAGTAGAGCTGATGGTAGAGAAGCTGGACGGAATCGTGAACAATGCCATGGGCAGGAATGCTCCGGGATTCTACAATTACATAGGCACGATTTTCGTATTTATTCTCGTCAGCAATATATCGGGACTTCTGGGCTTGCGACCCCCTACAGCAGATTATGGCGTGACCTTACCGTTAGGGGTTCTGACGTTTTTACTGATTCATATCAATCAGTTCAAGCATCAGAAGCTCAAGGACATCTGGGTGGATATGTGTTCGCCCCTGCCGCCATGGCTTCCGATCTGGTTTCCAATCAACCTGATCAGTGAAGTGGCAGTTCCGATATCCTTATCCTTGCGTCTGTTTGCCAATGTTTTGTCCGGCACAGTCATGATGGCGCTGATCTATGGACTCTTGGGATGGATTGCTACCATTTGGCCGGCAGCGTTACATGTGTACTTTGACTTGTTCTCGGGAGCAATTCAGACGTATGTATTTTGTATGCTGACGATGACGTACATTAACAATGCGATTGGAGATGCGTAGGCACGGCATACGAAAGGTTTTGTAAAAACAAAATAATATGACCTGTCCAAGGCAGGTCGATAATAGGAGGAAAGAAAATGGATTTCAATGAAAACTTTATTTTAGGATGTTCTGCAATCGGTGCAGGTTTGGCAGTAATCGCAGGTATCGGACCCGGTGTCGGTCAGGGTATCGCAGCAGGACATGCTGCGGCAGCAGTGGGACGCAATCCGGGTGCAAAATCTGATGTGACCAGTACCATGTTGTTGGGACAGGCGGTTGCAGAGACCACAGGTCTGTATGGTCTGTTGATTGCAATGCTGTTATTGTTTGTAAAGCCTCTTCTGCCTTAAAACACGAAAAGTAATTTGATAGGCAGAAAGGAGGTAAAGAATGATACTTTTGACAGAGAGCCAGACCATGGAGAGACTGTTTGATCTGGACTGGCAGCTTCTTGCAGATTCCTGTCTGATGATTATCGCGATTTTTGCCTTGTTTCTGATTATGAGTTATTTCCTGTTCAATCCGGCGAGAAAGCTGTTGAACGACCGAAAGGATAAGATTCGCGGCGAGCTGGAGGAAGCGAAGAGCAGCATGGAGCAGGCGAATACGCTGAAGGCCGAGTACGAGGAAAAGCTGCGCAAGGTAGACCAGGAAGCGGATGAAATATTGAGTGACGCAAGACGAAGAGCATTGGCGAATGAAAATCAGATCATTGCTGAGGCAAAGGAAGAGGCGGCGCGTATTCTGGATAGAGCACGCGTGGAGGCTGAGCTTGAAAAGCAGAAGCTGTCTGATGAAGTGAAGCGCGAAATCATTACCGTGGCAAGCGTCATGGCGAGCAAGATGGTGGCTGCATCCATCGATACAAGTGTGCAGAATCAGTTGATCGATGATACGCTGAGGGAAATGGGTGAAAAAACATGGCTAAATTAGTTTCAAAGACATATGGTGAAGCCTTGTTTGAATTGGCAACAGAACAAAATAAATCCACGCAACTGATGGAAGAGATAGAAGCTCTGCGCCGAGTGCTGGTGCAGAATCCGGATCTGGATAAGCTGATGAAGCATCCCGGCATTCCGAAGCAGGAAAAAGGCGGGATTCTGAACAATATTTTCAAGGGACGTATCAGCGATGAACTGGCAGGATTCTTACAACTGGTGGTGGCGAAGGAACGCTACGGTGAACTGGATGCCATATTTGATTACTTTATCGACCGGGTAAAGGAAGAAAATGGAATCGGTGTGGCTTATGTGACCACCGCGGTAGAGCTTGCTGATGCTCAGAAAAAAGCAGTGTTGGATAAACTGCTTAACACCACGTCCTATCGAACCATGGAGATGCACTATGATGTAGATGCGTCGCTGATCGGCGGTATGAAGATTCGCGTGGGAGACAGAGTGGTTGACAGCAGTATCCAAAGCAAACTTGAGGCTTTGACAAAACAATTATTACAGATTCAGCTTGGGTAAAGCAAGCTGGAGGAAAGGTGCTACAGAACATGAATTTAAGACCAGAAGAAATAAGTTCTGTCATCAAGGAGCAGATTAAAGAATATGCCTCCCAGTTAGACGTATCCGATGTGGGTACGGTCATTCAGGTGGCAGATGGAATTGCCCGCGTGCATGGACTGGAGAAGGCAATGCAGGGAGAGCTCCTGGAGTTCCCAGGCGATGTATATGGTATGGTGCTCAATCTGGAGGAGGACAATGTGGGTGTCGTACTCCTCGGCTCCGGCAGGAATATCAACGAGGGCGATACGGTAAAGACCACCGGTCGAGTGGTTGAGGTGCCTGTAGGCGATGCGATGTGCGGAAGAGTTGTCAATGCACTGGGACAGCCTATTGATGGCAAAGGACCGGTTGTGACTGACAAGTATCGCAAGATTGAGCGTGTGGCAAGCGGCGTTATCACCAGAAAAAGTGTGGATACCCCCTTGCAGACCGGTATCAAGGCAATCGATTCCATGGTGCCTATCGGTCGCGGACAGAGAGAGCTGATTATCGGTGATCGTCAGACCGGTAAGACTGCCATCGCTATCGACACGATTATCAATCAAAAGGGACAGAACGTAAAATGTATCTATGTGGCAATCGGACAGAAGGCGTCCACAGTTGCCAACATTGTAAAAACCTTGGAGGAGTACGGTGCAATGAGTTACACCACAGTGGTGGTATCCACTGCCAGTGACCTGGCACCCTTACAGTATATTGCTCCTTATTCCGGTTGTGCCATCGGAGAGGAGTGGATGGAAAATGGAGAGGATGTATTGGTAGTATACGATGACCTGAGCAAGCATGCTACCGCTTACCGTACACTCTCCCTGCTGCTTCGTCGTCCGCCCGGGCGTGAGGCGTATCCCGGTGATGTATTCTATCTGCACTCCAGACTGTTGGAGCGTGCAGCGAGAATGAGCGAGGAGTACGGTGGAGGCTCTCTTACGGCGCTTCCCATCATCGAGACACAGGCAGGAGATGTTTCGGCGTACATACCCACCAATGTGATTTCCATCACGGATGGACAGATTTATCTGGAGACGGAGATGTTCAACTCCGGTTTCCGTCCTGCGATTAACGCAGGTCTTTCCGTATCCCGTGTAGGTGGTGCAGCGCAGATCAAGGCGATGAAGAAAATTGCTGCGCCGATTCGTACCGAACTGGCACAGTACAGAGAGCTTGCAAGCTTTGCACAGTTTGGGTCCGAACTGGATGACGATACCAAGGAGAAGTTGGCGCAGGGTGAGCGCATCAAAGAGGTGTTAAAGCAGCCTCAGTATCAGCCCATGCCTGTACAGTATCAGGTTATCATCATTTACGCGGTGACCAACAAGTATCTGTTGGAGGTTCCGGTGGAGGATATTACCAGATTCGAGAAGGAATTCTTCGAATATCTGGATACCAAATATCCGGAGGTGCCGAATGCCATCAAGGAGCAAAAGGTCATCTCGGATGAGACGGAAAGCACGTTAAAGAAGGCATTGGAGGAGTTCCTTAAGGAGTTCCTTGGGGATGAATAGTAGCGTAAGAAGGAAATGAGGACAGATTATGGCATCAATGCGTGATATAAAGCGCCGCAGGAGCAGTATTCAGGGAACCCAGCAGATCACCAAGGCGATGAAGCTGGTGTCTACGGTCAAGTTGCAGCGTGCCAGAGCCGGTGCGGAGAAATCTAAATCTTATTTCGATTGCATGTATGAGACGGTGAATAACATTCTTGGCAGAGTGGGACATGTGGAGCACAAGTATCTGAAGCCGGGACAGTCTCAGAAAAAGGCAGTGATCGTGATCACATCCAATCGAGGATTGGCAGGCGGCTACAACTCCAATGTGGTAAAGCTCATCACCAGACATGAGAGCTGGAACAAAGACGACGTAGTCATTTATTCTATCGGTAATAAAGGGCGTGAACTGCTGAAGCGTGCCGGATATGAGATTAAGGAGGAATTGCCTGAGGTAATCGAGGATCCTGCCTACGCGGATGCAATGCTGCTGACGCAGAGATTGTTAGAGGCATTCGAGCGCGATGAGATTGGCGAGATTTATCTGGCTTACACTGCATTTAAGAATACGGTGAGTCATATTCCGACCTTGCTCAGACTGCTTCCCGTGGAACGGGATGAGAAGGAGGCAGCAGGTAACTCGGAAGGAGCCGCTGCAATCATGAATTTTGAGCCGGAGGATGTGGAAGCACTGGATTTGATCATTCCGAAATACATCACCAGCCTAATCTATGGGGCGATGATGGAAGCAGTGGCAAGTGAGAACGGAGCGCGTATGCAGGCAATGGATAATGCGACGAGCAATGCCGAGGAGATGATAAGCGACCTGGCGCTTAAGTATAATAGAGCCAGACAAGGTTCTATAACACAGGAATTGACAGAAATTATTGCAGGTGCGGAAGCCCTTGGCTAAGCGCAAAAAGAAATCATTCTTCCGGAAGGTTGAAAGTTTTGGCAAGCGGGATATTGGGCTTGCAGAGAGAAAATAAGAGAAGCATGCCGCAGAATGTGGCAGAAATGAGGTAAAAATGGCAGGAGAAAATAAAGGTAAGATTACTCAGGTCATTGGCGCGGTGTTGGACGTGCGCTATGACGAGGGAAAACTGCCTGAAATCAACGAGGCAATTCGGATTCCCACAAGTGAGGGAAGTGAATTGGTCGTGGAAGTATCCCAGCATTTAGGTGATGATACTGTCAGATGTATCGCAATGGGACCCACTGATGGATTGGTGCGTGGGATGGAGGCGATTGCAACCGGGGCGCCTATCTCCGTTCCGGTAGGCGAGAACACGCTGGGAAGAATTTTCAACGTACTGGGTCAGCCCATCGACAATCAGCCGGCTCCTGAGGGAGTGACCTACGAGCCGATTCACAGAGCAGCTCCCGCCTTTGAGGAGCAGTCCACAGACACGGAGCTGTTGGAGACCGGTATCAAGGTCGTGGATCTTCTCTGCCCTTATCAGAAGGGTGGTAAGATTGGATTGTTCGGTGGTGCAGGTGTGGGTAAGACTGTGCTGATTCAGGAGCTGATTCGAAATATCGCAACCGAGCATGGTGGTTACTCTGTATTCACCGGTGTAGGTTAGCGTACTCGTGAGGGTAATGATCTTTACCATGAGATGACCGAGTCAGGCGT
>JAFVDW010000007.1 GCA_017478245.1 Lachnospiraceae bacterium | reverse complement strand
CGGATTTATTCGCCTGCTCTTGACATGCAAGGGCATGTACTGTTATATATAAACCAAGGGCTGAAAGCTTGAAAATCAAGCCTTCAGCCCCATCCATTATCATAGAAAATCTAATTTACAGAGATTTATTCACACACTCAAATTCATTGATAAAATTGACTGTCATTGCCGCGAACTCTGCGCGTGTAGCGTTTCCACCGCCATCAAGCTTGTCTCCTTTTCCGGCAATCACATGATGTGCCACCGCCCACTGCATATATTCTACAGCCCAAGCGCTTAGCAAATTCGCATCGCTGAATTGCTCAAGAGTACCTGTCTTTTCACAATCATAGTTTTTATATGCAGCATATTTATATAATATTGTTACGATTTGCTCTCTGGTTATTTTATCTGAAACGCCAAACTTTCCGCTTCCGTAACCGCTTACAATACCTATTTCCGAAGCCCAGAGCACCGCGTCCGTGTACCATTGACCCCCCGCCACATCAGGAAATGTGTTTACAGCTTCTGTCTCAGGTCTTCCTTCTTTGTTATACAAAATCTGCACAAACTCTGCTCTGGTAAGATACGCATTTGGTTGAAAGATAATCAGACCATCCTCCGTTATCCCTTTACCGTTCATCAAACCGTTTTCTGCCATATACTTTACATATTTATATTGCCAGTTATCACTTCCGTCTGCGTTCTTTTCAGATACATCTGCAAAATCAATCACTTTCACATAGTAGGTCACATCAATTTTTCCCGTGTATAGACCTTTTCCGTTGATGGTGTATACATGAACTCCTTTTTCCGAAGCAAAATACTCACCTGTCAGTTCATAATCTTTTCCGTTTACCAGTTCTTCTCCATTCAGCGTAACTTTGGGGTTCACATATTGTACTTGTCCACTATATATAAAATCCTCCTGATTTACTCGCGCAGAAGAAATATCCGTTTGAACCATAGGCACAGCAAATATATCCAAACCGGAAGCATCTCCCACAACGCTGTAAGAAATGTTGATATTACCGTATTCATCGGATTTTGCCTGCGTCATGTATAACAGATTGTCAGGAGCAAAGGGTTCTTCTGAATAACAACTTTCCATAACATAAACATTATAAATACTGTTGCTCAAAAGACCATTAAAACTCTTTTGCTGTAAAACTTCCGCGTCTTTTAGGATTTCCGGATAATCCTCCTCAACACCGGGCTCCAAAGCATCCGAACCGGAAGCCATGTTTACAGGAATTGCTCCGGATGGCGTGACACGTCTGGCTCCGAAAGATACCAAAGTTGGTGTTGTTTTGGTGCCGCTGGTACCTCCTGTCCCCAGTTTACCGTTCCAATTATTTCCCCAGGCATAAAGGCTTCCATTTCTTGTGGTTGCCAGACTATAATCATCTCCCAACTCAACACTCACGACATTGCCTAACACCTTCACCGGCTTTAGTTGATTTGATGTTGTTCCATCTCCCACTTGTCCACAGTTGTTCCGTCCCCATACATAGAGATTTCCGTCTGCCGTGATGGCTGCGCTATGATTGTCCCCCAGCGAAACACTCACAACATTGCTCAATCCTTCCACCTTCATAGGTACAAGCTGATTTGTTGTGGTTCCATTTCCCACTTGCCCAACATCATTCTTTCCCCACATATAAAGATCGCCATTTTCTGTGATGGCAGCAATACAACCATTGCCACATACCACATCCTTTACTTTTTGTCCATCAACTGATACCTTTGCCGCCGTGGCTTGATAGGCATTTGGATTGCCGTATATACTGCAAACCGTGTTATTTCCCATTTCACCATAACCATTCAGCCCCCACATGTAAAGTTCACTATCTTCATTTATTGCTGCACTCATAGAATTACCGCCTAAGCTGATACGACTTATATTGCTTAGGTAGACTGTTTTATTATCTATAATTGTTTTGACTTTTCCCGGCGTCTGATTATACATCAAAACTACCAGCCATCTATTCCATGTGGATCCGTCTCCCAACTCGCATTTATTATTACTTCCCCACATATAGACATTGCCATCCTCCTTTATGGCACCGGACCAACCGCCTGCAGTAACAAAATCACTCACCTTGTCCATTATTTTTACCGGACTGCTTTCAAAATACCCCTCTCTCTGGCTTACTCCATTACCAAGCACACCGTAATTACCGTTCCCCCATGTATAGAGGTTGCCGTCTTCGGTCAAAGCGCCGCTCACTCCAGCCATTAACAATACTTTTCGTACATCTTCCATTACCTTGACCGGTGTCAGTTGATTTGCAGTGGTTCCATTTCCTACTTGTCCAACGTCGTTCTGCCCCCACATATAGAGGTCGCCGTCTTCGGTAACCGCACCACTCACATTATAACCTATGGACATATCTTTGATGTTATCCAATATCCTTACCGGATAAGGCTGCGTATTCGTGGTTCCATTTCCGACATTTCCGGCGCTGTTTGCGCCCCATTTATACAATACGCCATTTTTAGTTATCAAAGCACTTTGCTGATAATATCGTCCTACGAAAGCCTTAGCGGCATTACCGGTTGTTCTTAAAAAAATTTTTTTATCAACCGGCTCATCTTTTATTATCAAATTTTTATTAACCGAATGGTATCCATCCAATTCACATTTAATCACATAACTTCCGGCGGGAAGATAGCACTCTACACTGCCATTGGTATCTGTTTTTAGAGCGTTGTAAATGTTATTATACTTGGTGCCATTTTTGTCATAGACAGTAAAAGCCTGTTCGTCCGAACGCGTTAATACCGCATTTTGCAGAGGGCTTCCACTTGCATCAACCACACTGAAAGTAGTTTTATATATATTATGCGGACACGTTGTAAAACCGAATTCTTTTCGGTCAATCGAATAATAAAAATCGTATATTTTTACACTCTTGCTATACGAGCATCCAAGCGTGAGTGCCTCGAGATCTAAAAATTTTACAGTTGCACCTAACGAAGTTTTTGCATTCACACTTCCAGCAATACATTTATTACAGTCATGCCTCTCAGAATCATCGCTTATAGACGATTTTGATAAGGCGCCCTGTATTTCCACCCCGGCTTTGGCTTTCAGCGATGCCAAAGCAATCTTCTCACTTAATATGACCGCTTTCGGTTCCATAGAAAGTCCTACGAAAACTGTAACTTCTCCCTTTATCTCTGTTTTAAAATCCGGTGTTGTGCTTAAATTACGAAATCCTTCTTGCAAAGACACAGAGAATCCGGTTGTTTCTTTTAGCGTACCGCTGATGCTGATTTCTCCACTGGCTTCTACCACAATGGAAGGGGTAAATTCTATAGAAACGCCCACAACCGGAGAAATAACCAAATAACCTAACTTTATAGCACATTCCGGGGTTTCTCCGGAAAGGGAAAAAGTACAAGATAATTCTTTATCTAACTTAATTTCCAAGTACTGTTTGGTCGTAGAAATATAATACTTTATATTCGCAGAAATTTTAAAATCCAGGTTGCCGGATATGCTTGCGTGCTCACCAAGTTTTTTATTTAACAATGAAAACTTTGGATTAATGCTGTAACTGACTTCATCTTCCCTTGCCTGCAGCACCGGGATTTCATCCAAGTTCCCTGTGCCATCATAAGAAACACCCTCATCACAGGTAGATGGATCTATGTAAAACTCCGGCGCACTGGACGTGGTATCAATCTTCACATACTCAAACACTTCCTCCATGGAGGTATTGTCACCAGTGATAGTTGCAATGCCATTAGCAATACTGATGGATTTCACTTTCACAATCAGCAGTCCGGATTCACCGTAGTCATATACGAAAAGATCGCCGGGTTGTAACGACGAAATCTGACTGTCAATATTTTTCAATTTATAAACATCCTTTGCTTGATCTATACTGACCACTGTATTATATCCATCAGTACTCGAAATAATGATGGCATCCTCACTGTAAACAGCAAAGTTATTATTCTGATCGTCGTCCAGGTTCAGGACTCTGTCCTGTGCAAAATCAGCGGTTGTCTTTGCAAAAAATTCCTGCATTTCCTGGGTATAGTTCGGGGTATAAAACTCCTCGCAAAGAGGGCGGAAACACTCCGGGTCAATCAGAAATGCTTTCACATCAAAATACTGCGGCATCAATTCAGTTTCAAGGGTAACCTCAGCATATGTTTCTTCCGCGAACACCTCTTTCGTGCCAGATGCCAACAACGCGGTATCATCCTCGCTGTAGACACAAACCAAAAGCTCTGCATATTGCGTCGTCTCAAAATCTACTCGTGCAATATTGCCTTCCATCTCAACGGAAAAAATATTGTTTCCGTTATTCTCCATCTGCTCCATAGTTTCTGCCTGTAAATCAGAGGCGAGAAGAGAACCAAATGCATTTGTTCCAAATACACCATAATCCTCATCTATAATCTCTATCAAACCATCCTCTGCCAATTCATCCTCCGTCAGTTCTTCTGTCAATTCATCATCTATCGTATCTGTCTCAATAACGTCATCCTCTACTATATCACCATCACTGACAGTAATTACGTCTTTTACCGTTTCTGTTTTTTCTGCGGCATATACAATATTCATATTGCCTGCATTTGAAAATACCAATACAGCAGACAACATCAATGCGACTATCCTCTTTGTGCTCAATTTGTTCCTTCTCATACTTTTCTCCCATGTAATATTATTTTGCTCACTTGTTATAAAACACGAATATCCACATAATAAAAATTATGCGGATATCACTTTATCAGTAATTTAGTTTATACTATCATAGAAGCCCCTGCTACGCAACAAGTTTTAGTATCCAGCAACTTTAGAGAACTGATGTACATAGCTTTCATCTTTTCTTAAAATGGTTTAGTTTTGCAAACACCTAAATAGTTGCATCGTCCATAACTCCCGTAAGGAACTATTATATCACTCCACGCTATAAATTTCCAGCTCTGCAATCTGCGCGCCCGTGGCGCCCGTATTCCCGGTAAAGGTAAGCTGCACTGCCTCTACCTCCACCTCATCAAACTCCAGCACCAGTTCATTTCCTGTTGCGGGATCAAACCGATAATCTGTCGAAGCAAGCAGCTCCGTAAACGTCTCACCATCCTGACTGACCTCCACACTGAAGGTCTGCACTCTGGGACCCCAAATGGTCTTGGGACACAGCAAAAGCTTCAGTGCATGAATCTGTCTGGGCTCCTCAAAAACAGCCGTGAAAATATTGGGATATTCATTCGCTACCCCCTCCCAATAGGATGCCCCCTGTGTCTCTCCGTCCTTGGCATTACCGGGAGGATATACATCGTTGAACCCATTGGCATCAAATCGCGCCTCCTGTGCAATATTAGTTCCCTTAGGTATGACCGGCACAAACTCCTCCTTCACAAAAGCTGCCGGTGTAATGCTTTCCGTCTGTTCGGGTGTCTCCACAATCGTCACTTCCCCATAGACTGACTGCTTGTTTTGTGCCTGCAAAACAAATGTTGTTCCCCAGACTGCCACTGCCGCCAACGCCAACACTATGATACAGAACCCTCTAAGCCTTTTCATAATTACCCTCATTTCTGCGCTGCTCTTTACACATATCAAGTTTGTTCAAGCAACGCGCATACACAAACTTTTCTTCCTTTCGCAATCGCCCCTACTGCATCTCTATATGGGACACTGTCTCCTCATTGACCTTGATTTGTGCGTCCTCCAACGTCTTTGCCTCTGTGCCAAACATAGTTAGATTCTTGAATAACACATCTTCCACCTTGTGGGCAGCATCATATCCCAACACTCTGGAATACTTATCATTTCCCGCCAGAAAATTCACATTGTCCAACGTCACGTTCCGTATGGTTCCCCGCTCTGTGGTGGTAGACCAGTTATTATTCTGAACGATACTGATATCAATCAGATAAGGCAAATCACTATCTCCGCTGCCCACCTCTTCATATTCCACCGTAATATCCTTAAATGTAATTCCATCCAACAGGGCATCATCCCCATTGTGAACGGAGATGACCGGCTTGTGAAAATTGTTCAACACCGTAATTCCCTCAAACACCACATTGGTGATGGCGGCATCCTTATGATTCCCCTTATTGGTCTCAAAGCCAATTTCCATGGACTGTGCCAAATCTGTCCACACCTGGGTATTACGAAAGATAATATCGCTGCTGTTGGTATCATAATTTTTCACCACCAGAGAGTCATCCCATGTACGCACAAAACAATTATCAATGATATAATTCTGACAAGACTGAATACTAATCCCATCTCCGTTGGGTCTGGATGAGATTATATGTAAGCCATCTATCACACCATTCTCACTATCATACACCTCCACCACCCAGGCATTGGAATTGAGCACGATGATATCCTTCACCACCGCTTTGTTACAATGACTGAATTTCAAAGGCACATAAGCACTTCTCCCCTTCCATCCCTCATACTGGGAGCCATCCAAAATACCCCGTCCACAGACCGTTACGTCACTGACAAAATTTGCATTCACTGTACTGTGTACCACACTTCCTCCTGCCAGATAAAGCACCTGTCCCTTGCTCAAGGAAATGGAATCCATCTCCCATTCTCCGGGACCAATATAAATCACATTCGGGTCATCCGGGTTGGGAATTTCCTCTTCTGTCTCCAAGGGATTGGCAAAAATATGTACCGCACGCTCCGGCGAGTGATTGAACTGAATGGTATAGTTATCCGGGGTATCAATCCGAAAAGCCACCGTATGTGCATCCGCATCCACCATTGGCTCAATGCCATAAGAAAGTGGACTGATCTGTACATCTTCAAGTTCAATATTCGGCACAGACACCTGAATATCCACAGCCCCTTCAAAGTCAAAATACGCGACGGGAGTTCTGGACTGCGGCGGCAGATAATTGCTAAACCAGCTTCTGGTGTGATTCACATTGGTGTCGTACACATAACAGTCTTGCCCATTCACAGTCACAAAAGTATCTGTACAATGCAGCAGCGAAAAATCCCGCTTCTCCTCATTGACATTCTGAAGATCCTCCTCTGTTGCATCACGCAGGGATTTCGGTCCCTCATACAGCACCACCTTGGAATGCCTCAGCTTATCCTGTTTGGCTTTAACCACTCTTGCCTCCTGCAGCGCCAATCCCCCACACACAACCGCCGCTGCCAACACCACGATTGTCACATACTCTACCAACACACTACCCTTTTTCATAGTTGCCATTCCCTCTCCTCTATTGCAAAATCCTATCCCACTCCTCCACCTTGCACAGCGCGGGCGCTTCATAATCTGCCCCCAATGCCTGATAAAAGGGACCCACGCCCAGAGATTTCATGCCTCCTGCTGCTGCCGCCTCAATTCCTGCGGCAGAGTCCTCCACCACCAGACATTCGCAGGCAGGCAACTGAAGCTTCCTAGCCGCCACCAAAAATACCTCCGGGTCAGGCTTGGACTTCGTGGTATCCAGCCCACAGCTCACCTGATCCAAAAAAGGCATCAACCCTGTCTTTTCCAAAATCACCGGCGCATTCTTGCTCGCAGAACCCACCGCCAGAAGTAACCCCCTGCTTTTCAATTCTGCCAGCACCTCCTTCACTCCCTCCAACACAGCCGAATCATCCATGTCCTCCAGAAGCTCCAGATAATAATTGTTCTTGCGCTCAGCAAGCTTTAACTTCTCTTCCTCCGT
>JAFVDW010000063.1 GCA_017478245.1 Lachnospiraceae bacterium | reverse complement strand
GATTCCAGAGTCCTTCAATGGAGTCAATCACATCTGTCTTGTAATCCAACAGCACGATCTCCCCATTTTACACGAAGAACCCATCGATAATCCCCTGTATCAGAACCGTCTCCTCCGCAGGGAATTCCTCCCGCAGTCTGCCGGCACTGACACCATACACAAAAGGCTGTTCTCTGTAAAACTCTCCCCGCCTGTCCGCAGACCACATACGAAATGCAATTTCACTCTGCAAAAAACGCAGCAGCTTCTTCTCATTGAGTGCATCATAATATTCCTGTGAAAGCTTCAAATCATCCGTCTTTTCCTGCAGGAATATCCGCAGCTTTTCACGAACTGCCTCAAGCGCTTCCCCTTCCAGTCGTTGTCTGTAGGTATCATAATCACCGGGAAGCCCGCAAAGCGGCTCCTCCAACAATCGATTAAAGTCAAGCAGCTCCATTGCCCGGTGAAAGGCATTACCGCGCACTGTTCCGCTCACCTTGCCCTCTTCCCTCTTGAAAGTGGGTATATAAGGCACGATCTCCTTTTCCTCAAAGGTATGAAATGCCTCCTCATCGGCATCCGCCATAGCTGCAATCTTCAGCTCCGACACTGTAGTCTTGGTATAAAGCTTTTCCAACCCTTGAAAGGCATAACGATATGCAAATCGCTCTTGAAGCTGCGCAAGCAGCTTAACATCCGCAAGCTCTTTTGCCTGTGCAAGCGCGACTCTCCTATCCATCGCCTGCAGCGCTTCTGTCAATGTCTCTCCTGCCAATTCCTCCCTGTCCAACACTGACACAGTAATGCCCGTCTGCGGCAGAATGGGCAACAGGAAATCCAGATAGCCCGTCGCTTCCATAAAATCCAGATAGCTTA
Source organism: Lachnospiraceae bacterium (assembly GCA_017478245.1). GTDB lineage: Bacteria > Bacillota > Clostridia > Lachnospirales > Lachnospiraceae > Acetatifactor. The sequence continues at coordinate 9,484 of JAFVDW010000063.1, read as the reverse complement.
GTTTCGGAGTATCTAACTCCTTATAAGCCTCCCACTTCTCGGCAGCCTGCTCCAGGGCGGCAGTCATGATCAGCTTTTCCTTTGCACGCGTCAGAGCCACATAGAGCACACGCAGCTCCTCTGCCAGATTATCCTCCCGCATCTTTCTGGATAATATCACACGACGTAGGGTCTTGTTGCGAATACGCCTTTCGGCATTCACATAGTCCGTGCCAAGTCCCATATCCATATCTACCAACAGACTTGCATTCACATCCTGCATATTAAAGCGTTTGCCTAAGCCTGCCACAAAGGTAATCGCAAACTCCAGACCCTTACTCTTGTGAATACTCATAATACGCACTACATCCGCGTTTTCATCCAAAATATCGGCTTCACCAAAGTCCACATCATATTTTTCCAACTGCTCAATATATCGTATAAAATGAAACAGCCCGAAATAACTGGTCTTCTCAAAGTCAGACGCCTTGGTAAAAAGCATTTCTACATTTGCCCGCCGCTTACTTCCTGCCGGAAGAGCCGTCACATAGTTCAAATAATCATACTCATCTACCAACGTCTGAAGCAGCTCCCGGATAGGCATATATACGGTGTAGGAACGGTAATACTCTATCTTTGTCAGAAAGCTTCTCACCTTTTCCACAAGGGTATCTGTCTCTTCCCTGCCGGAGTTCTCCCCTCCTGCATAGTCCTGCAACGCCTCATACAATGACATCTTTTTTCTACCGGCTCTCACCGCAGCAATTTCTTCATCTCCAAAATTCCCGAATATCGATCGCATCACACCACACAGGGGAATGTCCTGTCTGGGATTGTCCAATACTCTCAATAGCTGTAAAAGCTCCTGTACCTCTGTGGCAGCAAAATAACCGGTCTTGGAGGTAATGTAAACAGGAATCCCCTGCTGTGTCAGAACCTCCTTAAACTCCTCATCCCAACCGCTGTTGGTACGAAGCAGAATCACCATATCACTGTATTTGGCAGGGCGCAATTCACCTGTTGCCTTGTCTGTCACCTGATAGGTCGCCCGAAGTTCCTTGATCTTGTGGGCGATTGCCAGGGCTTCTGCCTGTTTGCCCGACTTGCCCTCCGGCTTCTCCACCAGCAGCAATTCACTGCCACAGCCTTCATTGGCAGGATACACCGCTCCCGCATACAATGCCGCTGCCTCGTCATAGGCGATTCCTCCGATCTCCTTGCTCATCATCCGGGAAAACACCTGATTCACTGCATCCACCACCTCTGCCCTGCTTCGAAAATTCTTGGAAAGGTCAATCCTCCTGCATCGGATATTGGATGTCTGACTATCCTCCTTATCACACAGATAGGTGTCATATTTCTCCAGAAACAGCTCCGGTCTGGCAAGTCGGAATTTGTAGATGCTCTGCTTCACATCCCCCACCATAAAGCGATTGTAGTGTCCATCCTCCTCCCCCGATACTGCCCACAACAGATATTCCTGCACCAGGTTACTGTCCTGATATTCATCAATCAGGATTTCATGAAAATATTCCCTATATTCCTTTGCCACTGCACTGGGACGCACCTGCACTTTCCCTTGCTCGTCCTCCACCTTTTCCAACAGGATATCAAGGGCAAAATGCTCCATATCAGAAAAGTCCACCAGCTTTTTCTCCTGCTTCTTCTCCTGCATCCTCCTGTCAAATTCCAACACCAGCTCAATCAGGGTTCCAACCGGTGCAATACATGCCTGCCCCTGCTGCAATGCCAGGGGCAAGGGCGTCAGGAAAAATTTCTCTGTCATGTCCTGCAATATCTTCTTCACATCGGTCCGCATATCCTTAACCAGTTCACGCTTACTTTGCGAAACACTGTCATCCTTCTTGGAAGGAAGTCTGCCAAAGCTCACCGTCGGTATCCTTGTGGCAAATTCCTCCAGGCTGTCACACAATAGCAGTTGCTCTAGCTGCTCCCGTTCTTTTTCTATCAGTTCTCCGTACATATAGGGGCCGTCAGAACTCTCACAGATTGCCTGCATTTGCCGCAGCTTTTCCACACAACCTGCAACCATACGCTTCACATGCTTAGATAAATATTGTCCATAATCGGATTCCATCAAGGTTTGTACATCAGCAGCACTGTAATCCTTTTTTCTGTCGGCAAGCCACTCCGACGGCCAGGGAAAGGAAGCCGCATATCGGGAAAGCTGCAAAATATGCTGCTCCAACACGCGCTCTCTGCCTCCCGGACAAAAATATTCTACACACGCCAGAAATCCCTTATCCCCACTTGCGAAAGAATCCTCCAAAAGCTCCGCCAGCACATCCTGCTGCATGAGCTTGATCTCTCCCTCATCCGCCACACGAAAGGCAGGATCTAAGCCAATCTCATTAAAATGATTGCGCAGCAAAAACAGACTGAAGCTGTCAATGGTGGTAATCTGTGCATTATGTAACAGGGTGGACTGACGCTGTAGGTGCTCTGACTCCGGATGCAGGCTAAGCCTGTCGGAAATCCCCGCCGCAATTCGCTCTCGCATCTCGGCGGCAGCCGCATTGGTAAATGTAACAATCAGCAGCCTGTCAATATCCACCCGATGCGTCTCGTCACAGATCATACGAATGATACGCTCCACCAACACAGCCGTCTTGCCGCTGCCTGCTGCCGCCGACACCAGAATATTCCTGTCATGAAGTTGTATTACCTGTTGTTGCTCAGGGGTAAATGAAATCGCCATCCTATATCTCCACCTGTTCCTTCAGTTTCTCCAATGCTTCTTCCTTATCCAACTCCTTGAGTGCGCGCTTTTCGTATCCGGGTACACTCATGTCAAATCCGCATATTTTCTTGTATGCACAATAAGTACAGCTTCCCTCGCTGCCTTTTTCATATGGATTCACTGCAATATTACCGTCCAGAATCCCTCTGCCAATCTCCTGCACCTTCACATTTACATAGTTCGATATGAGCTGTAATTCCTCCCTGCTCATCACAGAAGAGCGTGTGGAAAAAGAGCCATCCTTTTTCTTCTCCACAGGAATAATCTGTGATTTACCCTGCATATAACCATCCAGGCGTTCCACCACATCCAGGCTGTTGTTCACTACACCGTTCATTCGCAGTTTTCCCAACAACTGTTCGTTGATTTCCTGATCTGTCAGTTCCACCGCAGACTCCACTGTCGGGTCGTCAATGTGATAATACAGCAGAGCCGCCGGAATCACTTCTTTGTCCGGATGCTTCCCTGCCTCCACTTCCATTGCCGCATTCATGTACACCACAAGCTGTAGCTGCAGTCCATAATATAATGCCGCCAGATCAAACTGTCTGTTGCCGGATTTATAATCGATGATCTTCACATAAACATGCTCCGAATCCTCCGCCACATCCACACGGTCAATTCTTCCTTGCAGGCGCATCCTCTCCTCCTTCGACAATGCCACATTGATGCTCTCCAGCTCAGAGGTATAATGAAAAGATAACTCATACTCATCCGGCACAAATGTTCCCTGCTTCAACTGATGCTGCAGCGTCTTCACCGTCCGGGTGAGAATCCGCCCCATGCGCGTGATGGCATAAGCATTCCTTGCACTGCTGTATAGAATCGTATCCCCATAGGAAGCTGCATATGCTTCCAGACACTCCTGCACTGTCTCCTGTGCAAACTCCTCCGGGAAGTCAAACCAGGTATATCCCTTCTCCTGCATCTTCCCTGCAAACATCTCCAATACCGCATGATAAACATTTCCCATATCCACGCTTTCAAAGCCAAATTCCTCACGCTCTTTCAGATTCAGACCGTATTGCAGGAAATGTCTGTACGCACAGGAGGCATACGTCTCCAGACGTGTCACACTATTTTCCAGACGTAAGCCGTAGAGTGCTATTGCCACAGCCTTCGCCAGACTAGAATCCTTGTATTGTCTGAATGCCGCCTCCGTAAAAAGTGTCCGTTTGCCTGCAAGCGCCTCCTGTCCATAGGCATGATAGATGGTAAAAAAGGTCTGCTGCTCCTCTGGACGCAACACGCCTTCCACATAATCGCGCAACTGCGCTGCAAGGTAGCCTTCTCCCTCCTTGGGGGTCACAATCTGCTCTGACACGCTGCGTGCCTCAGGGTATTGTACTTGGATGCAGGGGAAAAGCTTCTGCACCGTATCAATCAGATATGCCGGTCGGATGCTCTTTCCCTCACTGTTCAACTTAGCATAAGACAAATACAGACGCTTGGAGGGCTTCGTCATGTTCAGATACAAATACAATCTCTGAATGTACATCTGCTGTCTGGGCGAGGGCGCCAGCTCCAGTTCGGATTCTCGCAAAAACTCCCTGTCCATATCGGAGATAATCCCGCCCTTGGAGGTTCCTTTGGGAATATTGCCATCATTCACCCCCAGGAAAAATAACACCTTAATAGGCTTCAGACGAGTACGCTCCATATCTCCCACCACCACACGATCCACATTTTGCGGGATGGTTCCCACTTCAATCTCTCCAAAGCCTGCCTCCAGAATATCCGCAAACTCCTGCAGCGTAATCTCTTCCTCTTTCAGCAGCTCGTAAATCTGCTCTAATAATTCCATCACCAGCCGATAAATCTGGGCATATTCCTTCGCTCTGGTGAGATTGCCCTGCTCTGTAAAAATGTGCTCAAAGGACACCAGCTTCTGTTGCACCTGATTGCTTGTCAAAAAGTCATAGAGGCGATCCACCAACTCCCCTGCCGTCTCCTTTTTGCCCACATGAAGCATTTGCACCTGCTGCATCAGTTGTTCTCTGATGGCATTCAAGGTCTGCAGAGGCTCCTCGTCTTCTCCCATGCTTTCTGTCTTATGTGTAAATAATCTATTCCACTTTCGGTACCCTCTTAGCCCCGTCTGCAACACATAGTTTTCCAACGCATCAATCTCGTCCAGACCGATGCCACACAGTCCACTCCGCAGATAATGAAACACTGCCTCATAGGAAAAATCTTTCAAATATAACTCCAAGGCACTCTTGATATATTCAATCATGGGATTCAACACAATCCCCCGGGTGCGATCAATAAACACAGGAATTTCCATCTGGGCAAACTCCGTCTCCACATAGGGCGCATAGCCTTCCAGGTCTCCCATAATGATGGCAATATCGCGAAAAGCATATCCCTCCTGCAATAAGGCGCGGATGGCAAGCCCTGTCTGATGTACCTCTTCCCTTGGTGTAGTAGTCTCAAATATCTGAATCTCCCGCTGTTCTTCCTGATAAGCCACTCCGGGATAACGGAAGAGCTGCCGCTCCAAGTGCTGTAGGGCAGGTACCTCCACAAAACGATGCTCCTGCTCCCCTGCTACGAACACATCTTCCGCTCTGGGCACCTGTACTTCCGCCGCCAGTCCGGTCAAATCTGCCACCGTCTTCTTCGTGAGATGAAACAGCTTCTGCTCTTCATCCAACACATAGGGATCTTCTCCCGCGCCTAAGGTCAATACCACGATTACCTCTCCACAGACTCGCATCAACTCCTGAATCAGCCTGTTCTGAATCGGCGTAAAACCGGTAAATCCATCAAATACCACAACGCTGTCCTTTAAAACAGATGACCTGTGCAAAAATCTGCGCAACACATCCAATGTCTCCTCTGTGGTGATATAATTGCCGTGAATATAGTCCACAAAGCCCTTGTAAAGCGTCTCTAAATCCTTGAGCTTGCCTACCAGCGCCCCTCGTTTTCCTGCAAATGCAATGAGCTTGGATACATCCTCTGTGCCGATTCCATATTGCATAAATTCCGAAATCGCACTTTTCACCTCGTGAATATAGCCCTGCTTCTGTAACAGGCTTCCCAACGTAGGTAGCTGATCCTTAAAACTGCCTGCCACCTTTTGCAGAATCAAACTTTTACCCGTATCGTCCAACACCGGGATCTGCTCACTGCCTACTTCCTCCAGAATGCGGTGTCCCAAGCGCCCAAAGCTGAGCACATCGATGTTGAGAATCCCGCCGCAATCCGAAAGTGTCACCAGCTCTTTCTGCGTCTGCATGGTGAACTGATCCGGCACCACAATGAGAAAATTGCGTCTGGGCTGCTCTTTGGCGCGACCCAAAAGTTCTGTGTAAACCTGTGTACTTTTACCTGCACCGGACGAACCGAAATAAAATCTCAGACTCATAAATCCAGCTCCACAGGACAATGATCAGAGCCCATGATGGCACTATGAATCTTGGCATCCTTCAGTCTCTCCTTCAGCCGCTCAGATACCACAAAGTAGTCGATACGCCATCCTACGTTCTTGGCTCTGGCGCCTCCCATATAAGACCACCAGGAATAAGCCCCCTCCAAATCGGGATAAAAATGACGAAAGCTATCTACAAACCCATTCTCCAACACAATACCAAAACGTTCCCTCTCCTCGTCGGTAAAGCCCGCATTCTTATGGTTGGTCTTGGGATTCTTCAAATCAATCTCCTTGTGTGCCACGTTCAGGTCGCCACAGAAAATCACCGGCTTTTTCTCATCCAGCCCATTGATGTAATCCAAAAATGCCTGCTCCCATTCCATTCGATACGCCAGACGTGTCAGCTCCCTCTGGGAATTCGGTGTATAGACCGTCACCACATAGTAATCTGCAAATTCCGCCGTAATCACCCTTCCTTCCTTATCATGCTCCTCCACACCGATGCCGTAGGTCACTGCGATGGGCTCCTGCTTGGTAAAAAGCGCGGTGCCGGAGTAACCCTTTTTTTCCGCATAATTCCAGTACTGATGATAACCGGGCAAATCCAACTCCACCTGTCCCGCCTGCAATTTGGTCTCCTGCAGACAGAAAATATCTGCATCAATCTCCTGAAAGAAATCCATAAATCCCTTTTGCAGACAAGCTCTGATACCGTTTACATTCCATGAGATCAGTTTCATATACTTCCTCCTATGTTTGCTTTCAGCCATTTTATCAATATTTTAATTGTATTTTGTTTTACTGAAATATGCAACTTGTTTTTAAAGACAGCGCGTGCTATACTTCCATTGATAAACATACTTGGAGTTTAGATGCCGGAATCATTCATATAGTCGGAGGAGAGACATGCCGGGAAAATTACAGAACAAAAAATTATTTTTATTTGACATAGATGGAACATTAGCTGTGGGAGATACCTTATATGAGGGAAGTGCCGCACTGCTTCACTATATTGACAGCATCGGGGGAAAGGCATATTTTATCACCAACAATTCTACCAAAAGCGGTGCGGATTATGTAGAAAAATTTAGGAACGCTTTCGGACTCAACACCACCGAAGACCAATTTGTCACCGCCGGATATATGACCATTCGTTTCCTGCAGGAACAATATAGCAAGCAGAAAATTTTTGTAGTAGGCACTGCTTCCTATGTATCAGAGCTGCGCCGCGTAGGACTGCATGTGACGGAAGAGGTGGAAAGCGATATCGCCTGTGTGGTAGTGGCTTACGACAGCGAGCTCTCCTATGAAAAGCTGTACAGGGTGTGCCAGGTACTACTGACTATGGATGTGCCCTTCTACGGCACCAACTCCGATCTGCGTTGTCCTATCGACTTTGGCTTTATACCGGACTGCGGTTCCATCTGTAACATGATTACAAGTACCACCGACCGGACGCCCACCTATCTGGGCAAGCCTAGCAAGGAAGTGGTAGAGCTGTGCCTGGCTCGCTCCGGTTTTACAAAGGAGGAAACTCTCGTGGTGGGCGACAGACTCTATACCGACATTGCCTGCGGCATCAACGGAGGGGTTGACACCTGCGTATTATTTACGGGCGAGGCAAAGCCCGATGACTTGACAGATACCCCTTGGAAGCCTGACTATGCCTTCGAGCATGTAGCTGCACTCTTGCAGGCTTGTACTGCCACCTACAAAAAAGAATCATAGCCCGCAAAATGGCTATGATTCTCATATGCTTCTTATTGTTTTCTCTTTTTAATTCTCTTTCTCGAAATTGTAATCCTTCCCCGGTAATATTGCATTCATAATGATACCCACCAGGGAACCTACTGCCAGACCGGAAAGACTGATGGTCAGCTTACCCGCCTGAAATGCGATAGCGCCTGCTGCACTGTAATTGATACCGATAGACAGAACCAGAATCAATGCTGCAATAATCACGTTGCGGCTCTTCGCAAAATCAACCTGTGCCTCTACCACGTTACGCACACCAATCGCAGAAATCATACCATACAGAACCAATGATACACCGCCGACTGTTGCCGTAGGCATACAACCAATGATGGCTGCCACCTTCGGAGAGAAGGAGAAAATAACGGCAAAGCCTGCTGCAATACGAATCACCAAGGGATCATATACCTTCGTCAGGGACAAAACACCAGTATTCTCACCATAGGTAGTGTTGGCAGGTGCCCCAAACAGAGAAGCCAGAATCGTTGCAAGTCCATCACCCAACAGAGTTCTGTGCAGTCCGGGATCCTTGATAAAATTCTTACCTGTAGTAGAAGAAATCGCAGAGATATCACCGATATGCTCCACAATGGTAGCCAAGGCAATCGGCATTACTGTGATGACTGCAGTCAACAGATAGGAAACGTTGCCTCCGGCAAGAACAGAAAATGCAGTCTCCTCCCAATGAATCGGAAAACCCAGCCATTTCGCATTTGCCACCGCTGCAAAATCTACTCTTCCCAGTATCACCGCCAATAAGTAAGAACCAACAACACCGATGATAATAGGTACAATCTTCACCATACCCTTACCAAAAATGTTGCAAATAATCACTAACAGGATTGCCACCACCGCAATGAGCCAGTCTGTGGAGCAGCTATCAATCGCTGATTGCGACAGGGTCAGACCAATCGCCATGATGATAGGCCCTGTTACAATGGGCGGAAAGAACTTCATGACCTTATTTGCTCCAAATATTTTAATCAACAGCGCGAGTACTAGATACAGAAGCCCTGCACATGCCACGCCAAAGCAAGCATAAGGCAGCATCTCTTTGTTGGGTGTGCCATCCATCATAGGTGCAATGGCTGCGTAGCCGCCTAAGAAAGCGAAGGAGGAACCCAAAAATGCCGGAACCTTTCCCTTTGTAAGCAGATGGAACAGTAACGTTCCCAAGCCTGCAAATAACAAGGTCGTGGATACATCCAACCCCGTCAGCATCGGTACCAGAATCGTGGCACCAAACATTGCAAACATATGCTGCAATCCAAGCAGTGTCAGCTTTGGCGTCCCCAGTACCTTTGCGTCATAGATGGCATCTGTATAGATACCCTTTTCCCCCTGAGACACTTCTTTCACGGTGTCCTTTTTACTCATAATTTTACCCTCCTGTAAACATAGCATGAATCTTAAGTGAATAACTCTATCTTTTCTATAATAGTCTTTTGCGCAATGTCAGTCAAGTATTTGTTGGCTAGTGTAAAATTTTTGTAGGAAAAATAAATAGACATAAGAAGAAAGCACCAACTTTGTGTTAAGATTGAGTTGACAAGACAAAATCCAAACAAAGGAAGGTGCTTTCTATGATTAATAGTATACAACAGTTTTGTCAG
>JAFVDW010000062.1 GCA_017478245.1 Lachnospiraceae bacterium | reverse complement strand
GGCGGACCCGGAGGACAATTAATACAGGGATATGGTTTACAGTTACAATCGGGCTTACCGAAGTCGGGAGTGTTATCACAATCACAATTACAATCGCAATGATTGTTGAGAGAATTGTATCTACCCATATTTACCTCCTGCCTGTATCAGAAATACAGTACATTAATTACTACACTATATAATATGCTTATCCTCAGCACTTGACACCTTTCTACAAAAAACACCCTGTTGTATCAATTTACAACAAGGTGTTACTATCTGAGAAAGCCTCGCAAATATTTAAAACAATTTATAGCATTCTGCACGCATATACATCTCTGCTGCCCTGACTTGCGCTTGGGTCTGCATAGCCTTCTGAGCCACTACCGGTTCCTTCGATGGTATTGCTGTCTATTCGAGCTCTTATGCGATACCAGTTAGACAAGCATGTTCCTAAGATTCATTCACCAGTTTTCCGGTCATATGCTCCGGTGTCAACGCCAGACACATCACACGGTCTGCCGCCTTGCGTATCTCCTCTTCCACCGATTCCGCATCGGGATAATATTTCAATCCCAGGTTCCTTGCAATCTCAATGGTTCTATCATAATCCTCTACAATATGCAATCGTCCGAAAACCACCACGCTCTTGATATTCAGCGCCCAGTCTCCTTCCTTCCGAAAGCCCTCATCAAACACACAAAAGGACACCTTATCATGCTTTCTGACTGCATCCACCTTATGCCCTTCCTTTGCACCATGAAAATAGATTCTGCCATCTGTCTCATCATAATAAAAATCGATGGGAACCGTATAGGGATAATCCTCATCCCCCAACACCGCCAGTACACCTCTGGGCTCCTTTTTCAAAATCGCAATACATTCTTCCTCTGACAACTGTTGTCTAAATCTCCTCATTTTCCGAAACATGATCCTTTTCATCCTTTCTGTTTATTTCCTTTATAGTCATTCCTTGTTCCATATCTTTTTGTCTCCTTCTGCTCTCCAACCAGGGAATCAATGCCTCCACATACACAAAACTGATAATTGCGGCAAAAGGAATCGCCAGCAAAATACCTGCCACGCCAAACATCTTGCCCCCCACAATGATGGACACTAGAATCAAAATGGACGGTACTCCTAGCGTCTCACCATACATCTTAGGCTTCAAAATATAGCCATCAATGGTCTGTAGAATCACCGTAAATATCAAAAACGCCAAAGCCTTCCAGGGATCTACCAACAGCAGAATCAGCCCACCGATTGCAGCTCCGATGACAGGTCCAAAGGTGGGGATCATATTGGTGACGCCTACTACCACTGATACCAGAACTGCGTAAGGCATGCCCATAATCAGCATGAAAACAAAGTTCAAGCCGCCGACCACCAGTCCCTCCAAAAGCTCACACACAATATACTTAATCATAATTGCATTGCAGCGTTTCCAAAAGCTGGAAGCCTTTAGGTATTTTTTCCCACTTAACAACAGCTTCAGCAGTTGCTTGAGTCCGCCGATCAGGCGCTTCTTGTCCACCAGGAAATACACAGCCAGAATGATACCCATGACCCAATTCATCACATGCCCGCCCACAGTGGAGGAGGCGTTGGCAATTTTATTCAAATAGGTAGGCAGCTTCTCTGTAATATTGTTGAGTACATTGGTACCGGACTGCAGCAATCCCGACAGATCTAAATGCAGCGTAGAAAACTGACTGTTCAGATGATTCAGGGACTTTTGTATATGCTTGGAATACTCATCAAAATTACCAATAAAGGTGGCCAGACTGTTCACCAACTGCGGAATCAGCGAAGACAATATCAATACCAGCAGCAGTACCACAATCAGCAACGAAAGCACCACTGCCAACGTGCGCGCCAGTGTCTCATTTTTCATCCTTCGCAAAAGCTTACGCTGCACAAACATCACCAGCGGATCAATGATATAGGCAACAATCATCCCGATCACCACCGGAGAAAAGTACCCGAAAAATGTCCCAAGCACGCCACCTATCCCCTGTAGATTCATTAAAATCACAAACAGAGCTACCGCGCTGCATGCCGCCACTGTATAGGGAAACCAATTTTGATTCTTCCACCCTCTAAAACGCATAGTATCTCTCATTCCTTTCCTGCTTGATCAACTACCTCTATATTACCCCATTCTCCTCTTCCCTGGCAACCGGCTTTTTGCTTTGAGACAAAACAAAAGCAGGGAGCACCCTTGCGAATGCTCCCTGCATCTACCATTCTTCAGACGGACCTCCTTTTCCCTCTGACAAACATCCCTGTTATATTAAATTGCAAAGCCAATGAACCTACTCCGCAGTCTTTGTCTCCTTGGATTTGTAATAAACGTCAAACAGTACACTTTTTGCTCTTTCTCTTCCGTAACCTGTGCAGCATCCTTCTCCTTCGTTCTGTTGATGGATGTCTGCTCATAGCTTCCATACATCCCGGTGGGGGATGTCACCTGAATACTCATACTATCACTCTCCTTTTCGTCAAACCTCCAACAGTTACCATAGCTTGTAGAAAACTCACTCACATTCACTGCTTAAAGTTTCGACTATTCCCGGACATAAATCAACCGCTTTGTAATAAATTTTTAAATCATTTTGAT
>JAFVDW010000061.1 GCA_017478245.1 Lachnospiraceae bacterium | reverse complement strand
GGTGCATCTGTTGTGTGTGGATGAACTGTTGGATACAGAGGTATTCCACACCCAGGTAAAGCAGTTGTTTCAGGTGATACAGAAGCGTCATGATGGAAAGGCACTGAAGGAATTGTTTGAGACGGGTCATGACTTTGCAGAGTTGGAGCCGGATACGGTGCAGGCAATCGCCACGGTCCTGGAGCGACCGGGCATCTGGAAAGACAGAGAGAGGTATCTAAGCCGGGAAGAAGGAGGGAAACTGAATATGTGTAAGGGAATGGATGAGTGGGAAGCACAGGCAAAGAGTGAAGGCAGGGCAGAAGGCAGGAGCGAGGGGGCGGAATTAAAATGTATTGAACAGACATTGAAGAAGCTGGCAAAGGGAAAGAGTCCGGAGGAAATCGCAGACGCTCTGGAAGAAGAGCTTACAACGATTGAGAAGATATGTAAGGCTATTGAAGCTTGCGGCTCGGAGTGCACAGCGGAGAAGATACGAACACAGTTGGTTCAAATGTAAATGAAAGAAGGGCTGCTATCCGGGCACAGATTCCCAGGATGGCAGTCCTTTGGTTATGATACGATGCGGTTTCTGCCGCTTGTTTTACCGGCATAGAGCTTTTCGTCTGCAATGCGGAATAGTTCTTTTACATCTGTCTCCCAATCTCCCTCTACGACACCGAAGGTCATGGTAATCTTGATGGTATGACCTTCGTATTCACTTTCCATGGAACGAATTTTGTCTAATAGAGCTTGCAGACTTTTTACAGTCTTCTCCAGACCCATGTGATCAAATACCAACAGGAACTCCTCGCCGCCCCAGCGGGAGGCAAAGCCACAGGTATTCATATGCTTGCGCAGAGCTGCCGCAGTATTTTTCAAAATCAGATCACCGCAATCATGTCCATAGGTGTCATTAACCTTCTTAAAGAAATCAATATCACCAATGACAATACAAAAAGGAGTCTGCTGCTGTTTGGATTTCTCAATGATCTGTGTCAGTTTGCGATCAGCAGAGCGACGGTTGGGCAATTCTGTCAAGGCATCCGTCTCCACCATAGTGCGCAGAGCACGCTGGGTATTTACCACCAGGCGCCCGATGTCGCCGATTTCATCACCCCGCCGCAACACAGAAGGATGTAGTTCGGAGCTTAGATTTCCATCAGAGACCTCCATGAGAAAATCATCGATCTTAGTCAGTGTGGAAGCAAAGGAGCGCATGTAGATGGACAGGCAGATCGATATGACGATCATGGCAAGCACATCGGCGACCACCAAAGGATACACCGACCGCTGTACAGCCGTATCCACATCGGCAGTCGGTCTGCCCATAAACAGCATTCCCACCACTGAACCATCTGAATTAAACAGAGGTGTGTAATAAGCAAAATAGGAGTTGCCGTTAATCAGCATATTATGATAAAATTGAGCTTCTCCGGTGGCGAAGACCTCTTCCATGACAGGTTGAGGTGCCGCACTGCCTACAAGACGCATATCCTCTTTATTCCGAATGGTAGTCAGTATACGCGTGTCCTGATAATAGAGGGATACATCCATTCCGGTATTTTCCTTGATAACATCTACCAGGGTATAAGCATTTGTCAAATCTGTATCACCTTTGTAGAGTCGCAGTGCATCATCGCCCTCCAGATAGTAATCCCCGGGTGAGGATAGCTCCAGTTGGATAATCACGCCGTTAGCAATATTTTTCAGTCCCTGTTCCACTTCCTTATACATCGTTTTGGTAAATGAATGATTTCCTACAAGCAGTATAGCAATTCCAAACAAGATCAACGGAACGATGGCAATCGCCTGCAAGACATATGCAATTTTGGCTTTGTTTTGTTTTTTCATGTATACACCCCTTGTACGGTTTGGCGGACATTCATACAATTCACATACGATACTATTATATACATACAAATGATTACAGTGCAAGTAAAATAGCCGTTTTTCGTGGAAACTTTCTATAAAAAACGTTTCATTTTCACGAAGAAAATATTTGTTTTTCTTGACAAGTCAAAAATATCTGGCTTATAATGTCTTCAAATGTAAATGCGTTGACGAAGAGAGTACCTATACTTTGAAAGGCAAAGCGAACCGGTGGTGGTGGGAGATCGGTGCAAGTAGATGTCTGGGGAAGATCACTTCTGAGCTGTCAGAACCAAAGGCAACCAGTAGTTCTGAACGGAATCCTACCGTTAGCAAGGAACCATATTATCTCTTTGTGAGACGTATGTTGTAACAGGTGGTTAGCGAACGCATTTTGGCTTCGTCCTTTTACAGGACGAAGCCATTTTTTTCGCGAATGAGCAGAGTCAGGAGTAAGCACATGCGGATGCTGTGCTTGCACGAGCAGCCGTGTGTGCTTACTTCTGACGAGCAACGCGAACGAGGAACGCGAAGCGTTTCGAGTCTGCTCAATGAGCGGTGGAGTCTGCTCAATGAGCAGGGAAGTCTGCGCAATGTAAGAAAGGAGCAAAACGATGTACAAACAGGTATCAACCAACTTGAATTTCGTAGAGCGGGAAAAAGACGTAGAGAAATTCTGGAAAGAAAACGATATTTTTAGGAAGAGCATGGAGAACCGCAAGGAAGGTGAGACCTATACCTTCTATGACGGTCCGCCCACAGCCAATGGTAAACCCCACATTGGTCATGTGCTGACTCGTGTTATTAAGGATATGATTCCCAGATACCGCACCATGAAGGGATATATGGTACCCAGAAAGGCGGGATGGGATACCCATGGTCTGCCTGTGGAGCTGGAAGTAGAAAAGCTGCTGGGATTAAACGGCAAGGAACAAATTGAAGAGTACGGTATGGAGCCCTTTATCAAAAAATGTAAGGAATCCGTATGGAAGTACAAGGGCATGTGGGAGGATTTCTCCGGCACAGTAGGTTTCTGGGCGGACATGGATGATCCGTACGTTACCTATGATGATAATTTTATCGAGTCCGAGTGGTGGGCGCTTAAGACCATCTGGGACAAGGGACTTTTGTACAAGGGCTTTAAGATTGTGCCTTATTGTCCCAGATGCGGAACGCCGCTTTCCACTGCTGAGGTTTCCCAGGGCTATAAAACAGTGAAGGAACGCTCCGCTATTGCCAGATTTAAAGTATCAGGTGAGGATGCTTACTTCCTGGTGTGGACTACGACACCATGGACCCTTCCTTCCAACGTGGCGCTTTGTGTGAACCCGGATGAGACTTATGTAAAGGTAAAGGCGGCAGACGGCTATACCTATTATCTGGCAAAGGCGCTGTTGGATCAGGTGTTGGGAGGACTTGCATCTGCAGATAAGGAGGTACAGGAAAATATCCCGGCTTATGAGATTTTGGAGACTTACACCGGCAAGGAGCTGGAGTACAAGGAGTACGAGCCCCTCTTTGCCTGTTCGGGAGAGGCTGCTGCCAAGCAGAAAAAGAAAGCGCACTTTGTAACATGTGACACATACGTCACTATGTCCGATGGTACTGGTATCGTGCATATTGCACCTGCCTTTGGTGAGGACGACTCTCGTGTAGGTCGCAATTATGACCTGCCCTTCGTACAGTTCGTGGACGGACAGGGTAATATGACTGAAGAGACACCTTATAAGGGACTGTTCGTGAAGAAGGCAGACCCGGAGGTATTAAAAGATTTGGATGCAGAGGGCAAGCTGTTTGACGCACCTAAGTTCGAGCATGAGTATCCTCATTGTTGGAGATGTGATACACCGCTGATTTATTATGCGAGAGAATCCTGGTACATCAAAGAGACGGCAGTGAGAGATGATCTGATCCGCAACAACAATACCGTGAACTGGATTCCCGAATCCATTGGAAAAGGACGCTTCGGCAACTGGCTGGAGAATATTCAGGATTGGGCAATCTCCCGCAACCGTTACTGGGGTACCCCGTTAAATATCTGGGAGTGTGAGGAATGCGGACATCAGGAATCCATTGGCAGCCGCGCGGAGTTGGCTGCAAGAAGCGGCAATCCGGAGGATGCAAAGGTAGAGCTGCACAGACCTTATATTGATGCGGTGACCTTTACCTGCCCTGATTGTGGCAAGACCATGAGACGCGTCCCCGAGGTGATTGACTGTTGGTTTGACTCCGGTGCCATGCCTTTTGCACAGCATCATTATCCTTTTGAAAATAAAGAGCTCTTTGAGCAGCAGTTCCCCGCACAGTTCATCTCCGAGGCTGTGGATCAGACCAGAGGTTGGTTCCATTCTCTGATGGCGGAGAGTACCCTGCTGTTTAACAAAGCACCCTATGAGAATGTCATTGTGTTGGGACATGTGCAGGATGAGAACGGACAGAAAATGAGTAAGTCCAAGGGAAATGCGGTGGATCCCTTTGAAGCACTGGAGGAGTACGGCGCAGATGCCATCAGATGGTATTTCTACATCAATTCCGCACCCTGGCTGCCCAACCGCTTCCATGGCAAGGCAGTGCAGGAGGGCCAGAGAAAATTCATGGGTACGCTGTGGAATACTTACGCATTTTTTGTTCTGTATGCGAATATTGACCACTTTGATGCTACAAAATATACTTTGGAATATGATAAGCTTTCTGTTATGGATAAATGGCTGTTGTCCAGATTAAACAGTACTGTGGCGGCAGTGGATGATGATTTGGACAAATATCGCATTCCTGAAGCAGCAAAGGCTCTACAGGATTTTGTGGACGAGATGAGCAACTGGTATGTGAGACGCTCTCGTGAGCGTTTCTGGGCAAAGGGCATGGAGCAGGATAAGGTCAATGCGTATATGACCCTGTACACTGCGTTGGTGACCATTGCCAAGGCAGCAGCTCCCATGATTCCGTTTATGACAGAGGATATCTATCAGAATCTGGTAAGAAGTGTGGAGCCGGATGCACCTGAGAGCATTCATCTGTGCGATTTCCCTGTAGTGGAAACTGCTTATATTGATAAAGCGTTGGAAGAGAGCATGGAGGATGTACTGAATGCAGTGGTAATGGGTAGAGCCTGCCGTAATGAGGCAGCCATCAAGAACCGTCAGCCTATCTCTAAAATGTATATCAAGGCTGACTTTACACTGGATGCCTTCTACACAGATATTATCAAAGAGGAGTTGAATGTGAAGGAAGTGATATTCACGGATGATGTGAGAGATTTTACTTCCTATACCTTTAAGCCGCAGCTTCGTACCGTGGGTCCTAAGTATGGTAAGCAGTTGGGCGGTATCCAGAAGACTCTGAGTGCTCTGGACGGCAATGCTGCGATGGATGAGCTGAATACAAATGGGGCATTGAAGTTTGATGTGGATGGCGTGAACGTAGAACTGACCAAGGATGATCTGCTCATTGACATGGCACAGAAGGAAGGGTATGTATCACAGGAGGACAAGGGAATGACCGTTGTGCTGGATACCAACCTGACCGAAGAATTGTTGGAGGAAGGCTTTGTATATGAGATTATCAGCAAGATTCAGACCATGCGTAAGGATGCGGATTTTGAGGTGATGGATCATATCAAGGTATCCTTGAACGGCAATGCCAAGCTTTCCGAGATAGCAACCAGGAATCAGGAGGCAATCTGCGGTAAGGTGCTGGCAGATACCTTCACGGCAGACAGCAACTTTGCATTGGCTAAAGAGTGGAATGTAAATGGAGAGAAGGTAACGATTGCCATCGAGAAGGTCGGATGACAGAGCATATGCCTTATAGAAAGCATTTGTCATCATTCTCAGTGTGCAAGCCCACACTGATTGTCATAAATGTTTTCTGTAGGGCAGACTGTAAAAACATGTTGGAATACCTGAGCAAATTTGGTATAATGTAAGGGAAGTGTGTATCCGGACCAAAAAGGATTTTGGTTCGAGAGCAGTCCCGGTTTAAACGGATTGACAAGAACGGGGACGGAAAGGCAAAGGATTGGTATGAAGAATACAACTACTACAGCTACTACAAAATCAAAGAGAACTAAGTTGCAGTTTGACAAAGAGCTTTTTAAGAGAAGCGTGCTTTATAATGTCAAGACATTATATCGTAAGAATCTTGAAGAAGCTACTCCGCAGCAGGTATTTCAGGCAGTTGGATACGCTGTGAAGGATCAGATCGTGCAGAACTGGATGGATACCCAGAAGGCATATGAAGAGGAAGATCCTAAGATCATTTATTATATGTCCATGGAGTTTTTGATGGGGCGTGCGTTAGGCAATACGCTCATCAATCTGCAGGGCTATAAGGATGTGAAGGAAGCACTGGAGGAACTGGGTGTTGATCTGAATGCGTTGGAGGATCAGGAGCCGGATGCCGCATTAGGCAACGGTGGTCTTGGGCGACTGGCAGCTTGTTTCCTGGATTCCCTGGCAACACTGGGCTACGCGGCATACGGTTGCGGTATTCGTTATCGCTACGGTATGTTCAAGCAGGAGATTCGTGATGGCTATCAGGTGGAGGTTCCCGACAACTGGTTGAAGGATGGCAATCCTTTTGAACTGCGCAGACCGGAGTATGCCAAGGTTGTGAAATTCGGTGGTTATGTGGCAGTGCATACTGATGAGAATGGACGTAATGTGTTCTCTCAGGAGGGGTATCAGTCCGTAAAAGCGATTCCTTATGATATGCCTATTGCCGGTTATGGCAACGGTATTGTGAATACGCTGCGTATCTGGGATGCGGAGCCCATTGAGTGCTTCCAGCTTGAGTCTTTTGACAAGGGTGATTATCAGAGAGCAGTAGAGCAGGAGAATCTGGCAAGAAACATTGTCGAGGTACTTTATCCCAATGACAACCATTATGCAGGTAAGGAGCTGCGTTTAAAGCAGCAGTATTTCTTCATTTCTGCATCTGTGCAGGAGGCTGTTGAGAAGTACATGAGAAAGCATGATGATATCAGGAAGTTCCACGAGAAGGTAACCTTCCAGTTGAATGATACCCATCCTACAGTGGCAATCGCTGAGTTGATGAGAGTATTGATGGATGATTATTATCTCACATGGGATGAGGCATGGGAGGTTACGACCAAGACCTGTGCATATACCAACCATACAATCATGGCGGAGGCACTTGAGAAATGGCCCATTGAGCTGTTCTCCAGACTGCTTCCCAGAATCTATCAGATCGTGGAGGAGATTAATCGTCGCTTTATCATCGAGATAGAGAATAAATACAAAGATGTGCCCGGTGTGGACGTACAGGAGAAGATTCGCAAGATGGCGATTATCTATGACGGACAGGTAAAGATGGCACATATGGCTATCGTGGCAGGCTATTCCGTAAACGGTGTGGCAAGATTGCACACCGAGATTTTGAAAAAGCAGGAGCTGAAGGATTTCTACGAGATGTATCCTGAGCGCTTCAACAACAAGACCAACGGTATCACCCAGAGACGTTTCCTGTTGCACGGCAATCCTTTGCTGGCTGACTGGGTAACTGCACATGTGGGCAGTGAGTGGATTACGGATTTGCCGCAGATTAATCGTCTGAAGGTGTATGCAAGTGATGAGAAGGCACAGCAGGAGTTCATGAACATCAAGTATCAGAACAAGGTGCGCCTTGCAAAATATATATTGGAGCACAATGGTATCGAAGTGAATCCACGTTCTATTTTCGACGTACAGGTAAAGCGTCTCCACGAGTACAAGAGACAGCTTTTGAACATTCTTCATGTAATGTATTTGTACAACGACCTGAAGGATCATCTGGAGAGAGATTTCTATCCCAGAACTTTTATCTTCGGTGCGAAGGCGGCAGCAGGTTATCGCAATGCCAAGCTGACGATTAAGCTGATCAATTCTGTGGCAGATGTGATCAACAATGATCCTGCAATTAACGGTAAGATTAAAGTGGTGTTTATCGAGAACTACAATGTATCTAATGCAGAGATTATCTTTGCGGCAGCAGATGTATCCGAGCAGATTTCCACTGCAAGTAAGGAGGCATCCGGTACCGGTAACATGAAGTTCATGTTAAACGGTGCGCTGACATTAGGTACTATGGACGGTGCAAATGTTGAGATTGTAGAGGAGGTTGGCGAGGAGAACGCATTTATCTTTGGATTAAGCTCCGATGAGGTCATCAACTACGAGATTCACGGCGGATATAATCCTATGGATATCTTCAACAATGATCAGGATGTCCGCAAGGTATTGATGCAGCTTATCAACGGAACCTATGCGCCCGAAGATCCCGAACTGTTCCGTCCGCTGTACAACTCCTTACTGAATACACTCTCCTCCTCAAAGGCGGATACCTACTTCATCCTGAAGGATTTCCGTTCCTACGCAGAGGCACAGCAGAGAGTGGAGGCAGCTTACCGCGACGAGGCGGGTTGGGCGAAGAGTGCTATCTTGAATGTAGCTTGCTCCGGCAAGTTCACCTCCGACAGAACCATTCAACAGTATGTGGATGAGATCTGGCATTTGGATAAGGTTGTTCTGTAACAGGATGGTTCCCCCGCAAACAATTCACTTGTTTGCGGGGGTTTTGTGTGTATAGCAGTAGGTGCTGCGTTTGAAATGAATTGTACAGAGAGAAAAAAGGGGGAATTGTTGTGGAAACGAAAAACCGTATTGGATATGTTGATATTGCCAGAGGGATTGCTATATGCTGTATTGTGTTGGGGCACCTTGGGGTGGGCGAGATTAACAGAATTGTTTTCACCTTTCATGTTCCGCTGTTTTTCTTTCTATCCGGTTTTTTTATGAATAACAAGTATGCTTTCCGTGAATTTGTAAGACGCAAGGCTCGTAATCTGTTAGTTCCATATTTTGTGACATGTCTTGTATTGATTGTACTGGCAGTGTTGGAGGTGATTGTGTTTACCGACTGGACAAATGTGATGGCATTAGAAGGGCTATATGGCAATCTTGACAGCAGTATGTTGCGTATTTTCCTAGGCAAAGTAATGCGGGAAGCACTTGATTGGATGTACGCGGCTGTGTACGGCGCAGGAGATCCCTATACGTCCCCCTTTTATATAAAGTCCATAGGGGCAATATGGTTTTTGTGGGCTTCGTTTTGGGCAAATGTTTTTATGAGAAAGCTTCTGGATTTTAGAAAGGAAGTCAGGATAACTGTAGTGGGACTTTTATTTTTTGCCGGATATTTTTCCCGAAGGTGGTGTTGGCTTCCTTTGAGTATACAGGCAGGATGCTGTGCAACTTTTTTTGTTTATTTGGGTTTTTTGGCGCAACGAGGAAAAGCAACCTGGGAGGCAATGGAAGCAGAGGTGAAATTATTCTTGCGCGTGATGGCTTTTATAGTCTGGATTTCGTTTATCCGGGACTTTAAATCCTTTTGGCTGGTTCATTGTGACGTGGGACGGGGAATTGTAGATATTGTTGGTTGTATCTGCGGGTGTTATATGATTTTCCTTTTATCTGGGTGTTTGGAGCGATATACCAAATATTTGGCAAGAGGGTTGCGCTTTTTGGGAAGATACAGTTTGTTTATATTATGTATACATACAGTCGAATTACATATGTATCCCTGGGATGAGCTTATGAATGTATGGAGTGCGAGTGGATTATCACAGGGGATGCAAATGCTGTTACTGATTGTTACAAAGTTTGGATTGATTATTTTGGCGACATTTTTGTGTAGCAGAAGTGCGTTTGTGCGGAAAATATTTGGGATAACTGAAGCAAAGTATAAGGCGTGAGGGCATACAAAAGGTAACAGTTTGGCCATCATTCATAAATCCGCTTCTGCTACGCATGAGCCGCCGCTTTGTGGCTGAACTGTTACTACAAAAGTGGTTCATGCGTGTAATTTCCCTTGCAACAACCTGTGTTTTACTTTATAATCGTAGAAGAGATTGGTTTTCTTCAGATTTAGAAAGCTGATAAACAACAGGAATCGTAAGGGAAGATGGAGGAAAAGATGGTAGAATTATTACAGGGCGGAGCATATCTGCTTCATGGCAGTGAGATTATCGTTGACAACGCAGATGCTGCTGCCGCTATCAAAGCGAAAACAGGAAAAGAGGTAAACAAGGAAGAGGCTGCGCAAAATACCATGGCTTATGGTATTTTGAAAAGTCACAACACCTCTGACAATATGGATAAATTAAAAATCCGTTTTGACAAGCTGACCAGTCATGATATTACATTTGTAGGTATCATTCAGACTGCAAGAGCTTCAGGACTGACTAAGTTCCCTATGCCTTATGTGCTTACCAACTGCCATAACTCTCTGTGTGCTGTTGGCGGTACGATTAATGAGGATGACCACATGTTTGGCTTGACCTGTGCAAAGAAGTATGGCGGTGTGTATGTGCCCCCTCATCAGGCAGTTATTCACCAGTATGCCAGAGAGATGCTTGCCGGTGGTGGCAGGATGATTCTGGGCTCTGATTCTCATACCCGTTATGGTGCTCTGGGTACGATGGCTATGGGTGAGGGCGGACCGGAGCTGGTAAAGCAGTTGTTGAATCAGACCTATGATATTAACATGCCCGGCGTAGTGGGCGTTTATCTGAAGGGTGCACCGGTGAAGGGTGTAGGTCCTCAGGACGTTGCACTGGCGATTATCGGAGCAGTGTTTGCCAATGGTTATGTGAAGAATAAGGTGATGGAATTCGTAGGACCGGGTGTGTCCTCCTTAAGTGCGGACTTCCGTATCGGTATTGATGTAATGACTACCGAGACGACCTGTCTGTCTTCTATCTGGAGAACAGATGAGGAGATCAAGGAATTTTATGAGATTCATGGCCGCGCAGAGGATTATGCGGAGTTGAATCCCGGTGAGGTGGCGTACTACGATGGTATGATTGTGGTGGATCTGAGCAAGGTGCGTCCTATGATTGCTATGCCCTTCCATCCCAGCAATACTTACACTATCGAGGAATTGAATGCGAACCTGATGGATATATTGGATGAGACGGAGAAACGCGCTCTGGTAAGTCTGGATGGAGCCGTAGATTTTCATCTGAAGGATAAGGTAGTGGATGGCAAGTTCATGGTAGACCAAGGGATTATTGCCGGCTGTGCAGGGGGTGGATTTGAGAATGTTTGCGCGGCAGCAGATATCTTAAAGGGCAGTTATATCGGTTCAGACGGTTTTACCCTGAGTGTATACCCTGCATCCATGCCGGTATACATGGAGTTGATCAAAAACGGATGCGCTGCAACGATTCTGGAGACCGGTGCAGTAATGAAGACTGCTTTCTGCGGTCCTTGCTTTGGTGCAGGTGATACGCCGGCAAACAACGCTTTCAGTATTCGCCATTCTACCAGAAATTTCCCTAACCGTGAGGGAAGTAAGCTGCAGAATGGACAGATTTCTTCCGTAGCATTGATGGATGCCCGTTCCATTGCTGCAACGGCGGCTAATAAAGGTGTACTGACACCTGCCACAGATTTTGACGGTGAAATCGGTAGGTACAAATATCATTTTGATGCAAATATTTATGCGAATCGTGTATTTGATTCAAAGGGTGTGGCTGATCCGGATGTGGAGATTCAGTTCGGCCCCAATATTAAGGACTGGCCTGCAATGGGTGCGCTGCCCGAACATTTGGTGCTGCGAGTGGTAAGTGAGATTCATGATCCTGTCACCACCACAGATGAGCTGATTCCTTCCGGTGAGACATCCTCTTATCGCTCCAATCCTTTGGGACTGGCAGAGTTCACCTTAAGCCGCAAGGATCCGGCTTATGTGGGATTGGCGAAGGATATTCAGAAGGCAGAGAAGGCGAGAATGGCAGGGGAGAATCCTGAGACAGCACATGCGGATGTGAAACCTGTGCTGCATACGATTCAGAATACTTTTGCAGATGCCAAGGCTGCGAATACAGGCTTTGGTTCTACCATTTTTGCAGTGAAGCCCGGTGATGGTTCGGCTCGTGAGCAGGCAGCAAGCTGTCAGAAGGTGCTTGGTGGCTGGGCAAATATTGCTAATGAATATGCGACCAAGCGTTATCGTTCCAATTTGATTAACTGGGGTATGTTGCCTTTCCTGATTGAGGAGGGAGAACTGCCCTTCAAGAATTTGGATTATCTCTTTATTCCCGGCATCAAGAAGGCTGTGGAGGATAAGGCTGAGGTAATCAAGGCATATGTGGTGGACAAAGAGCAGGAGAACCTGAAAGAGTTCGAGTTAAAGCTGGGAGAACTTACGGATGAGGAGCGTCAGATTATCCTGAAGGGATGTCTCATCAACTATAACCGCGTATAGGCGGGAAATGTGATAGGAGCTGCATTCGGGTGCGGCATGGAGGAACTTATGGAATTTAATAAACAGGTATCTAATCCGATGTTGATTGGTGCAATGGAATTGATGAAGGCGGAGAAGAGTGCGGAGCATAATAACATGCTTTTGACTGAGATTATGAAGGCGCAATTTTTGTCTCCTGCCACAGTGGAGCCTGCGCCCAAATTCAATGAAGAGGGCAAGGCGGAGCTTGCTCCCGGTACACAGATTCATTTTCCTATGTTGACGGCGCCGGACGGCAAAAATTTCTTCGCGGCGTTTACGGATCAAATGGAAGCAGACAAGTGGAAGAAGGAGGACGATTTTCAGTATGTTGCGCTGAATTTTGATGACTATGTAGGGCTGTTGTTCCGTCCGGATGCGGAAGGGAAGGAGAATCCGGCAGCAGGCTTTGTGGTAAATCCCTTCGGAGGAAATGTGGTAATTACGAAGGATACGATGAAAGCATTATTGCTGGCGAGAGAACAGGCAAGACAGAACGCTAAGAAGAAACAGTAGCAGGCATTCAAAAACTAAAGTTTTCATAGGAGCTGTCGATATACTTAGTACAGGATGAACGCAAGGCCAAGCGGGATTCCAAGTAAAGCATATAGACACCACGGATGGTATTTATGCAGTAGAAGGGAATTTACTGCGAAATACCATCTTTTTTATGAGGGACAGGATGTGAACCATAGAAAAGTTCTTGGAGAATGATGGATTTGCCACAGGGAAGGGGCAGACCATTGTGCTACCTATGAATGGGTGCTCATAAAGGAGAAGGAGAGTTTGAGAATTGATTCCGCTACAGTAGGAATGGAATCCGCAAGAAGTTACCGTACTTCTGAACTATCAGTCAGACGCTTCGTGATAACGGAATATCAGCAGGCGTTAGCGCAGAGTCAGAATGGCTTGAGCGCATCTGTGATGGGAGATCAAGAGCAGAGTGAGTACAATGCAGCATCTGCAAATGAAGCAGTGGATGAAGCTGAGGACAGCCGTATCGCAATGTTTCATGATTGGCAGAATCGCTTTGGAATCACGAATAACAGAGTGAGTGCGCACACAATGCGAGACAATACAATCGATGATCTTAGGCAGCTTACGATTCGATATATTTTTGATATGCTGTTCGCGGCAAGGAGGAGTCGTTTCCGCCAATGGATGGAGGAACAGGGATTTGCAGACAGCAGCGCATATACCAACGATCAAAGCAGCCAGATGGCAACACAAAGCAATTATACCGGGCAGCCACAGGCACTTAATCTCACGATTAAAACCCTGAATTTTGTGCAGGAGGATTACCATCTGGAGACGGAGGATACTTCTTTTTCCACCGTGGGAACAGTCAGGACAACCGATGGCAGAGAGATTAATTTCAATGTGGAAGTAGGAATGAGCCGGACGTTTCAGGAATATTACAGAGAGGATCTGGAAATGGCATCCTTCACCATGTGCGATCCGTTAGTTATCAATCTTGACACGGATGTAGCAGCCTTGGAGGATCAGAAATTTTATTTTGATATTGATGCAGATGGCGAAGTAGATGAGGTGGCAAGCCTTGGAGCGGGCAGTGGATATCTTGCATTGGATAAAAATAATGATGGTGTCATCAATGACGGTAGTGAACTTTTTGGAACAGAGAGTGGCAATGGGTTCGCTGACCTGGCAAAATATGATTCGGATGGAAACGGCTGGATTGATGAGGCGGACGAGATCTGGGACAAGCTGAAGATCTGGTGTAAGGATGAAAATGGTCAGGATGTATTGTATAAGCTTGGCGAAAAAGGCGTAGGCGCAATCTGTCTTCAAAATGTAGCGACTGATTTTTCCTTAAGAGGAAATGATGGGCAACAGACGCTGGGGGCAATTCGCAATAGCGGTATTTTCCTCTATGAAAATGGAAATGTGGGAACGATACAGCATGTGGATGTGGCAAAGTATAGTATGGAAGCCTAGCAGTCAGAGCAGAAAAAGAATTAAATAACATAAGATATTTTAAGACGGGTGTTTATTGCAGGTGCAAATAAGCACCTGTTTTTTGTGTAAGAGGAAATTGCTCTGCAATTCCTATTACACAAAAAGCGCTCCGCTATGAATGCGCACTCGCGCGTAACGTAAATGTTGCATAAATGCAACCGCGCTCGGCGCGAGAATGCCGCAAGCGGCATTCTTTTTCATGAAATCTGAAAATTCCGGTATAAATCCAGTCCTTTCGGCAACAATAGGAGAGAAAACGGTAAGTTGACAAAAGTTGTCAGAAAGGTGGATGACAGAGATTATGAGAAGAAGTAGAAGAGATTATAGAAGAGACTGGAGAGAAAACAATCGAAGAGAACGTATGGTGCTCATCGCTTCATCAGCATTTGTGCTGGCTGCATTGACAATGTCGGGATTGTATCTGAGAAATCAGAATGCAAAGGTACAAAATGATGGTTACACCATTGATTTTACTGCTCTGGAGAACAGTGCGGGAAATAAATATGATGAGATAGCAGAGGCAAATACACGGAGCAAAGATGCTATGGAATATAAAGGAACGGTGCATTGGTCTACGACGGATGGGCAAAAGACATCCACGGGAGCCACTGCAAATAAGGAGCAGACCGCAAAGCTTGAGGAGGAGCCCCTGAGTGCCAGCAGTGCGGTCGTTGAAAATACCTTTGCCAATGAAGTGGAGGACGAGTTGGATTATATGCCATTGGAGGTGGATTCCCACACCGTGGAAATTGCAGAGCCTGCTGACGAACTTATAGAGCCGGAAGAGGTTGTATGGGAGAGCAGTGTGGAAACATCCGGTCTTACCAGACCGGTGAACGGAGAAGTGTTGCTGCCGTACAGTATGGATAGCAGTATCTATTTTAAAACATTGGATCAATACAAGTACAATCCGGCAGTCATCTATCAGGCAGCAGAGGATACACCTGTGCTTGCTTGTGCGGAGGGAAGAGTAGCAGATATTTATGAGGATGCAGAAATAGGACGTGCTGTCAAACTGGATCTGGGAAATGGCTATGAGGCAGTCTATGGACAGTTAAAGGAAATATATGTGGTGGAGGATGCACATGTGAGCGCAGGCGAGGTTCTGGGAACCGTGGCATTGCCTACCAAATACTACAGTGTGGAGGGTGGTAATCTGTATTTTTGTGTAAAAAAAGATGGTGTGACTGTGAATCCGGAGGAGTTATACAGATAATATGTATATAGTAGGCGGAAAAATCCTGACCATGGCGGGAAAGGAATATGAAAAAGGTGTTATTCATATATTAAATGGTAAAATTGCGGAGCTTGGAAGTCCGGAAGAGGTAGAAGTAAGGAGCGAAGCGGGAGAGGAAATCCTATCCGTTTCAGACGGAATCATTATGCCGGGCATCATTGAGGCGCACTGTCATATGGGGATTACAGAGGAGAAAAAAGGGATGGAAGGGGATGACTGCAATGAGACAGTCAATCCCATCACTCCTTATCTGCGAGGGATAGACGCTATTAATAGCATGGATGCCGCTTTTGATGATGCTGTTCGGGCGGGAATCACGGCAGCAATGATTGGACCGGGGAGTTCCAATGTGGTGGGCGGACAATTTGCTCTGTTGAAGACTAAGGGGCGCAGGGTGGATGATTTGATCGTTAAGGCGCCTGCCGCCATGAAGGTGGCATTTGGTGAGAATCCCAAGGTGAATTATTCCGATCAGGGCAAAAGTCCGTCCACCAGGATGGCGATTGCGTCAATGCTTCGTCAGGAGTTGACGGAGGCAGTAAATTATTTTAAACGCAAGGAACAGGCAGAAGCCTCCGGCGAGAATTTTGAAGAGGATTTCAGAAAGGAATGCTGGCTGCCGGTGCTCAAGCGGGAAATTCCGTTAAAAGCGCATGCTCACAGGGTGGATGATATTTTTACAGCTATCCGGATTGCAGAGGAATTCGGGCTGCGCATGACCTTGGATCATTGCTCAGAGGGGCATTTGATTGCGGAGGAGCTGGCAAAGGTGGGATTCCCGGCGATTGTGGGACCGGATCTTGCCAGCCGCAATAAGATTGAAGTGCAGAATATGGCGTTTAAGACAGCCGGTGTGCTGAATCGTGCCGGTGTCATGACCGCGATCACTACCGATCATCCGGTATCTCTGATACAGTCGCTGCCTATCTGCGCAGGGCTGGCGGTAAAAGCCGGTTTGCCCATGGAGGAAGGCTACAAGTCCATCACAATTTATCCGGCGATTATTTGTGGTGTGGAGCAGCGTATGGGTTCATTAGAACCGGGCAAGGATGCGGATATTGCAATATTTGACGGCAATCCCATGGAGGTATTTACCCAAACTCTATACACAATTATTGATGGCAAAATCGTATATCGCAGGGAAGATTCTGCGGAAGGTTGAAAGAAAGGCATTGCTTTATGGTGGTTTCGTGATAAAATAGTTACGAGTGATTTATTTTATCACGAAATGCGTCCATAGGGGCGCACATGTTGGGAGGAACGGTTTGAAGGGACATAAGAAGACGACATTGCTTCTTGCATTGCTGCTTGTCTGTAGCTGTATGGGATGCGCAAATTGGCAGGAGCCGGAGAATCTAAGTAGTCATAATGCCTTGACACCTATGGAGACAACGCCTATTGTAGATTATGTAGTGCCCAGACAAACGGCTAACATCCTGGTAAACCGACTGGGGTATCAGAGTGACAGTAGAAAAGAAGCAGCGATCAAAGGAAAAAATCTGCCGGAAACCTTTCGTGTGGTACGGGCGGAGGACGGTCAGTTGGTATATAATGGAACGATAGAGACGATAACCTATAATGCGGACATGGGAATATACACCGGGGTCGCTGTATTTGATGAACTCGTAGAGCCGGGCAGCTACTATGTAGAGTGCGATATCGTGGGCAGATCGTTTGATTTTTTGGTGGCAGATGATCTGTATGCACAGCTTTTTGGGGAGGTATATCAGGAGGCATTGACAAAATGTGAGAATGGAACGCTTTCCCTGTCAGGAGCTGTGGCTCTTTTGTCAGCATACGAGTGGTATGCAGACATTTTTCCTGACGCAAATGGAGATCAAGTGCCGGATGTTCTTACCGCTTTGACACAGTGGATGGAAAAGTATGAGGAGGGGGCGGAAGATACGCAACAGGCATTACGCGCAGCGTTTTTTGCCAAATTTAGCTATCTCTATCAAAATTATAACAGGCGTTATGCGACATCCTGTCTACAGAGAGCGTCCACACTGTTCGGGCAGACCCAGAATACCCTACAGAAGGATGCAGATTGTTTCTTTGCGCTGACAGAGCTTTACCGGGCGACAGGGCTTCGTACATATGATAGTCAAATCAAAGAGTATAGGTTATTTTTCGAAAATAACAGTAGTTATCCGGAAGAAAGGATGTACTTATATGGCATGATGACTTATCTTGCCACAAGACAGAAGGTGGATGCTGACTTTTGTGAAATCCTGATTAAACAAGTGCGAGGGCGCGGAGAGGAAATCGCGGGACGGTATGAGGAAATTGTTCATCCGATTACTGCCCGTAACAATGGTGCGGAGGATGTGCTCCAGCGTACGGAGGAATTGCTGCTTTCCAATTATGTGATGAGTAGCTATCAGTACTATAACATTGACAAGGATTTTCTGAACTATCTATGCGGCAGAAATCTTGAGTCCGTTTGCTTCTATCAAGAGGAAGAGTCTCATGAAGGATATTTGCTTTTACTGGCGCAGTTGACCGCCGAGAATTTATAAATGGGCGCAGTACCGCCCCCCAAAAAAATATGACAGAGAGGTCAAAAAGATGAAAATTGTTGTTCTTGCTGGAGGAACCAGCACGGAGAGAGATGTGTCACTGATTTCGGGTAGCAAGGTCTACCATGCCCTAAAAGAAAAAGGACATCAGGTGTTATTATTAGACGTATATCTGGGATATGAGGGTGATACGGAAGGTATTTTTGAACGTGATGTGGATTGGGCGGAGAAGATCGGAGCTATCTCGGAGCAGAATCCCGATTTGAGCGAGATTCTGGCTATGCGTCCCGCCGGCTACAGAGGTTTTTTTGGACCCAATGTATTGAAGCTTTGTGAGGCGGCGGATGTGGTTTTTATGGCGCTGCATGGAGCAAACGGCGAGGATGGCAAGATTCAGGCATGCTTTGAACTGTTGGGCATCCCTTATACCGGAACGGATTTTGTGAGCTCCGCTATGGCGATGGATAAGGGGATTACGAAGGATATATTTAAGGCATATGAAATTCCTACGCCGGTGGGAATTCGTCTGAGGAAGGGTGAACAGGAGACCCGTCAGGTTCCCTTCCCTTGTATCGTCAAGGCTTGCTGCGGCGGTTCCAGCGTGGGTGTATGTATTGCCAACAACGAGGCAGAGTACGAGGCGGCAAAGCAGGAGGCTTATCGATATGACGATGAAGTCATTGTGGAGCAGTACATAAAGGGAAGAGAATTTTCTGTTGGTGTCATGGATGGAAAAGCACTTCCCATCATTGAAATTGCACCTAAGGTAGGATTTTACGATTACAAGAATAAATATCAGGCGGGCAGTACGGTGGAAACCTGTCCTGCCGAGTTGGATGCAGACAAAACGAAAGAAATGCAGCGAATCGCAGAACAGGTATATGCTGCGTTACGCATGAAGAATTACGCCAGAATGGATTTTATGATGGCTGAAGATGGAAGCCTGTATTGTCTGGAGGCGAATACGCTGCCCGGCATGACACCTACGTCTCTGTTACCGCAGGAGGCGGCAGTTGTGGGGATGGATTTCGGAGCATTGTGTGAGAAAATTATTTCTCTCAGTTTTCGATAGGATATATTTTTGAAGGGATGGATTTGACAATGGATCTGACAATAAAAGAGATTGCCTGTGCCTGTGGTGGAACCTTGTTCCAACAGGGGACGACAGAAGATATGCAGATATCCGGATTAGAGCTGGATTCGCGCAAGGTGGCAGAGGGAGGTGTTTTCCTTGCCACTGTGGGTGAAAGAGTGGATGGGCATCAATTCATTCTCGATGTTTTTCAAAAGGGTGTGTCTCTTGTAATTTGTGAGAAGTCGCCGGAGCAAGTGGAGGCAGAGCATGGTTTACATGCAAAATCATGGGGAAGCTATCTGTTGGTGAAGGATTGCTTTCAGGCTTTAAAGGATATTGCAGAGTATTATCGCAGCAAACTACAGATTCCGGTTGTGGGGATTACAGGAAGCGTGGGAAAGACCAGTACCAAGGAGTTTATCGCTACGGTTCTGGGAGAGCATTTTTCTGTGCTGAAAACAGAAGGGAATTACAATAACGAGGTGGGGGTGCCGCTGACCCTGCTTAGGATTCGCCGTGAACATCAGGCAGCAGTGATAGAGATGGGCATCAGTGATTTCGGAGAAATGCACCGGTTGAGCAAAATGGTGAGACCCTCGATTTGTGTGATTACGAATATTGGGCAGTGCCATCTGGAGAATCTGGGAAGTAGAGATGGAATCTTGAAGGCAAAGACAGAAATATTTGACTTCATGCAGGAGGATGGAGAAATCTGTCTGAATGGTGATGACGACAAGCTTGCTACAGTAACAGAGGTGCGAGGAAAAAAGACTCATTTCTTCGGCTTGGGACGAAATGGAGCGGAAGAGGTCTATGCGGATGGAATCGTCAGCAAGGGCTTGTGGGGCAGCGATGCCATGTTGCATATGGAACCGGGGAGACCGGAGCAAGATCTGCAAATTAATGTTCCGCTTCCGGGAGTGCATATGGTGGCAAATGCAGCGGCAGCGGCATGTGTGGCAAAGCTATTGGGACTGTCGATGCAGGAGATTACAGAGGGTATTGCCAAAGTACAGGCAGTGGGAGGCAGAACACATCTGATTCGTTTACCTGGGTATACCGTGATTGATGATTGCTACAACGCGAATCCGGTATCTATGAAGGCGGCTATTGATCTGTTGGTCATGGCTCGCACGGATGATGCGGCAGCCACTGGGCAAAGAGGTACAGAAGCGGAGAGAATCGCGATACTGGGAGATATGTTTGAACTGGGAGAACATTCAGATGCTTTACATGGGGATGTGGG
The DNA here is from genome assembly GCA_017478245.1 of Lachnospiraceae bacterium. Lineage (GTDB taxonomy): Bacteria > Bacillota > Clostridia > Lachnospirales > Lachnospiraceae > Acetatifactor. The sequence continues at coordinate 8,860 of JAFVDW010000061.1, read as the reverse complement.
ACGTCATGCTGTGAAAAGCGGTATTGAGAAGATCATCTGTGTAGGAGAGAATAGCAGACATATGTATGAGGCGGCTGTGAGTGCAGGCAAAGACAAGAGCGACGAAAGAAACGACGCTTGTACAATTCTTTATTTTGCGAACCGGGAACAGCTTTTACAAGCTTTGACCGAGAGAACAGAGGAGCTTTTGCCTAAAGGAAGCACGATTCTCGTCAAAGCATCTCATGGTATGGGCTTTGCTGAAGTCGTAGAAAGACTTACCCAAAATATTCTTTCTTGTTTTTAAAATAAGTTTCTGAAATGATATTGGATACATAGGTTCCGAGACTTTTCCTGGTTTCCTTATCCAATTCCTTGATATAAATGGGCTTACCGTATTCAATGACTACGGTAGCCTTTTTTATAAAGGGAATATGATCCTCAAAAATAGCTGCGGAATTTACGATGGTCATGGGAATAATGGGTACATCGCCTTTTTCTGCAATCTTAAAGCTTCCCTCATGGAAAGGCAGAAAGGTGTCTGCCACTTTGTTGCGTGTTCCTTCAGGGAAAATCGCAATGGAGATTCCGTTCTTTACTTTTTCTACGCCTGCAAGGATGGTCTTGAGTCCCTGCTTGATATCTTTGCGATCCAAAAACAGACAATGCAGGTTCTTCATCCAGATGTTCAACAAGGGCACCTTACGCATCTCTATTTTGGCAATATAGCCGGTGGGACGGGGAACCCGGATATAAGTCAGAACCACATCAAAGTAACTGCGATGGTTTCCTACATAGAGCACAGCGGTATCCTTGGGAATATTCTCCTCGCCCAGTGCGATGACCTTGACACCGGAGAGCAGGCGGACGCCCCGAAAAGCCCAGTTGACAATCGCCAAAGAACTCCTATCTTTCAAAGAGGGATTGAATTTACCGATGATCCATTCCACCAGCATCAGGGGGATGGAGAGTACCAAAAATAAAACTACAAATAGGATTACTAAAATAGATCGAATCATAATAGCCTCGTTTCTATCAAATTAATGTCTGCTACTTAATACCTGCTGCGCATATGCAAAGCAAAACTCACAAACCCGCGCTTGCAGCGCGTTAATACCTGCTACGCAGGCGGTTTGTTCGTTAATAGGCGCAGAAAAACAAATGTCTGCTACGCAGCCGCTTGTTTTTCCTATGCGCCTATTATATCATACTTCGGATTTTGTGTACATAGAATTAAAAAAGTGAAGTTAGGTATGGTGTAATGTATGAAAAAAGGAATGCAAATGGTACTGGGAGCAGTGCTGACATCATTGGTTGTTCTGTTTTGTGCAGGATGCAGTATGTTGAGCGAGGAACGGGTAAAATTACAGGATCTGGAGTTCACTATCTTAAGCGAGGAGAAAATTCCAGATGAATTAAGAACACTGATAGAGGAGAAAAAGCAGGAAGAGTTTAAGTTCACCTATAGTGACAAAGAGCATCTGTATATATGTGTTGGCTATGGGGCGCAGGAGACCGGAGGCTACAGCATTGTCGTAGATGAGCTTTATCAGACGGACAATGCCATCTATGTCAGCACACAGCTTTTGGGACCGGGACCGGAGGAAAAAAGCAATCGGACGGCTTCTTATCCGTACATAGTGATTAAAACGGAATATCTGGACGAAACTGTGATTTTTGAGTAACAGTTCAGTCATGCAGAAAGCAAGTATGATGTTCCGTGGGTGCTTGCACACAAAGGAACTTCATACCTGCTTTCTATAGGGGAACGCCCTATCATGAAATAAATCCAGCCGCGAAGCGGCGACTCATGCGTAGCAGGAGGGGATTTATGAATGATGGCTGAATTGTTACATTTTTGAATAAGCTTTGAAGCCTCCCTCTTTTCTTTTTGCGAAAAACATGGTAGTGTATAGTGTGAAAAGTGAAAAATACTTCCGGAGGCGCACTATGTTATTGATAAAGAACGGATATATGATTGACCCCAAATCGGGCAGGCAGGGCAACTTTGATATGCTTGTGAATCAGGGAAAGATTGTAAAAATTGATAAGAACCTTACGTTACCCGCCGGTGAGGGAGAAGAGATTGATGCCACCGGGCTTTTGGTGGCACCGGGGTTGGTGGATGTGCATGTACATTTCAGGGAGCCGGGCTTTACACAAAATGAGGACATTACCACGGGAGCGGCTGCGGCTGCCAAGGGTGGCTTTACCACGGTGGTTCTGATGGCAAACACCAAACCTGTGGTAGATACGGTTGAGACCCTGCAATATGTGTTGCAAAGAGGGGCATCTACAGACATTCACGTTACCTCCTGCGCTAATGTGACAAAGGGTATGCAGGGAAAGGAGCTTGTCCCTATGCGGGAACTGGCAGCAGCAGGCGCCGTGGGATTTACAGATGATGGCATTCCCCTGATGGATGAGAAGGTGGTAAGAGAAGCCATGAAACTGGCGGCAGAACTGGATCTTCCTATCAGTTTTCATGAAGAGAACCCTGCACTGATTCAAAACAATGGGATTAACAGGGGGAAGGCAAGCGCGTATTTTGGAATCGGTGGTTCCCCCAGAGAAGCGGAAATCACTCTGGTGGAGCGGGATCTGAAGCTTGCATTGGAGACAGGGGCGTGTATTGATATTCAACATATCAGTACGATGGAAGCGGTGGAATTGGTGCGTCAGGCGAAGAAGAAGGGATGCAATATTCACGCGGAAGCTACACCCCATCATTTCACATTGACAGAGGAAGCTGCTATTCAATATGGAACGCTTGCCAAGATGAATCCACCTCTAAGAGAAGAGAAGGACAGAATAGCCATTATTCAGGGATTGGTGGATGGCACCATAGATATGATTGCCACAGACCATGCCCCGCATACAGCGGAGGAAAAGGCAAAGTCCATCACGGAGGCACCCAGTGGAATCATCGGTCTGGAAACGGCGTTGGCGTTAGGGATTACGGAGCTTGTCAACGGTGGCTATATGACAATAGAAACCTTACTTCGCAGAATGAGTACGGACCCTGCTGCCATGTATCATTTGGATGCAGGCTATCTGGAAGAGGATGGACCGGCAGACATCATCCTGATTGACACAAATGCGGATTTTGTTCCCGAAGCGTACGCCTCTAAAGCGTCCAATACACCGTTCACGGGGTGGAAGCTAAAGGGTGAAGTGGCAGTGACCATATGCGACGGCAAGATTGTATACCGGAGAGGATAAGAGAGGAGAAAGCAATGAAAGAAAAACAGACCGCGAAGGTGCTCTCTCAAAGAGAAATTGCACCTCAGATCTACGATATGTGGATAGAGACCAGTCTGGCAGCGCAGGCGAAGCCGGGACAATTTATCTGCGTCTATCCCAAGGACAGAAGTACTCTGCTCCCGCGTCCCATCAGCATCTGTGAGGTCAGAGACAGGGAAGCGCTGCGCATCGTATATCGCGTTGCAGGACAAGGTACAAAGGAATTTTCTGCCTACGAAGAAGGTGAAACAATAGATATTCTGGGAACCTTGGGCAATGGATTCCCCACAGAATGGGCACAGGGGAAGAAAGTGTTCCTGATGGGAGGCGGAATCGGTGTGCCGCCTATTTTGGAACTGGCAAAGACTTTGGCGGGTAAAGCGAACGACATCCAAATAATAGTGGGCTACCGTGATTCAGCTACTTTCTTGAGAGATGATTTTGAAAAATACGGAACGGTCTATATTGCTACGGAGGATGGCAGTGTGGGAACCAAAGGCAACGTGATGGATGCTATCACTGCAAATTCCTTAGAAGCAGATGTGATTTACGCCTGTGGTCCCATGCCTATGCTCCGCGCTATCAAAAAATACGCTGAGCGTGTGCAGATTCCGGCTTACATTTCCTTGGAGGAACACATGGCTTGTGGTGTGGGTGCTTGTCTGGGATGCGTGGTCAAGACCAAAGAGCTGGATCATCATTCCCATGTATACAATGCCCGCATCTGCACAGATGGACCTGTGTTTGAAGCAAAGGAGGTGGAAATCTGATGAACATGCAGACAACGATTGCAGGAGTAACCTTTCAAAATCCCGTGATGACAGCTTCCGGCACGTTTGGATCCGGAATGGAATATGCCGAGTTTGTAGATTTGAACCGTTTGGGCGCAGTGGTGACAAAAGGAGTAGCAAATGTGCCATGGACGGGTAACCCGACGCCTAGAGTTGCAGAGGTCTATGGCGGTATGTTGAATGCCATCGGCTTGCAGAATCCCGGTATAGATGTGTTTATGGAGAGAGATATTCCGTTCTTAAAGCAGTATGACACCAAGGTGATTGTCAACGTTTGTGGAAAGACGGTGGAGGATTATGTGGAGGTGGTAGAACGTCTGGGAGACGAACCGGCAGTGGCAATGCTGGAAATCAATGTTTCCTGTCCCAATGTAAAAGAGGGTGCCATCGCATTCGGACAAAGGGCGGACGCGCTTTTCGGAATTACAGAGGAGATAAAAAAGCATGCGAAGCAGCCTGTGATCATGAAACTGAGTCCGAATGTGACAGATATTACGGAGATGGCAAAGGCGGCGGAGGCAGCAGGAGCGGATGCACTTTCTTTGATTAATACCATCACTGGCATGAAAATCGATATCCACAGAAGAAAATTTGCCATCGCCAATAAGACCGGAGGAATGAGTGGCCCTGCTATCAAACCCATTGCAGTCCGGATGGTTTATCAGACGGCGCAGGCAGTGCAGATCCCGATTATTGGAATGGGCGGAATAGCTACGGCGGAGGATGCGATTGAATTTCTGCTTGCGGGTGCAAGCGCTGTGAGTATTGGCGCTATGAATTTCGTCAATCCATACACAACGATAGAGGTAATTGATGGAATTGAAGCATATTTGAAGCAATACGGCATTGAGAATGTGACAGACTTAATTGGAGCGGTAGAAGCATAAGATATTATCATACCTCCTATCTTTCGGGCATATACATATGATAAGTATGTATTGTATATGCCAGTGAGACAGGAGGTATTTTATGGAGCTACTGAAAAAGAATATACATATGGAGCGGAGGCGGGTGGAAGCAACCACGCAGATATCGTTGGAGGATGATTTGAACATCCCAGAAAATAAGCCGGATGTAAATATGTTGAATTTGGAGAGGGCACATCTGGTGATTGAGGAAGTACGACCGGGCAGTGACGCGGTGAATGTCCGTGGATGTCTTCATTTTTGTCTGTTGTATCAGACATTGGAGCCGGGCAGCAGCCTGGTATCTCTGGAGGGAAGTATTCCTTTTGAGGAAAAAATGAATATGCATGGTGTTGCATCTACGGACATAGTCACGGTGGCAGGGAATGTGGAAGATCTGACAGTGGGAATCATCAACTCCCGAAAGCTGAGTATTCAGTCTGTCGCAACACTGAATGCGTGGGTGGACGAATTGTACGATGTGGAGGCACCTATCGGAATATATGGCGAGGAAGAAGTGGAGTTTCGGAAGATGCCTTTTTCCCTGGCACAGATAGCGGTGGATAAAAAAGATGTATTTCGCATGAAGGAAGAAGTGACATTGCCTTCCAACTATCCTAATATTTATCAGATTCTCTGGAGTAATGTGACTCTGGGAGATGTGGAATTCAAGGTTCTGGAAGGGAAAATCACGGTACAAGGCGATGTAGGGCTTTTTTTGCTGTATGAAGGCGAGGGAGAGGAGCATCCCATTCGTTCCTATGAGACTACGATTCCTTTTAGTGGTGTGTTGGATTGCTATGGCTGTCGGGATGGTATGATTCCTGATATTGGTTTCATGCTGGGACAGCAGGAATTGACGATCCGACCGGATTTTGATGGGGAAGAACGGAATATTGGTATTGATCTGACGATGGATATGGACATTCGCGTGTACGAAGAGGAGGAGACAGAGCTTCTGACAGATATTTATGGAGTGAAGGGAGAGGTAGAGGCTGTTGCGGAGCAGGTAAGACTTCAAAAGCTTTTGTCCAAGGTCACAGGAAAGACAAAAGTGACAGAACGTATCCGCATTGCGAATGGCAATGCACCGATTCTGCAGCTACTTCACAGCGAGGGAGAGGTACTACAGGAATCCCAACAGGTGGTTGAAAATGGCATTCTGTTACAGGGCATCCTCAATGTAAAGGTTCTGTATATTACCGGAGATGATGAAACGCCCTATGCAGCTACGCAAGCGCAGATTCCGTATCAGTATACGCTGGAGGTTCCGGGCATTCAGACCGAGGATGTGGGGAATGTGCGTGCGAGATTGGAGCAGCTTCAAGTCACCATGCTGGATGGAGAGGAAATGGATGTAAAAGCCATTCTGGTATTTGATACAACAGTGTTCCGCGCAATGCCCATGGAAATGATACGAGAGGTGAATTTGTCTGCACTGGACAATGCAAAACTGATGAATTTACCCGGACTGGTAATCTATACGGTAAAAAAAGGGGATAGTCTGTGGAGCATCGGACAAAAATATTATGTTCCGGTGGATGCGTTAAGACGATGGAATGATCTGGAAAGTGATGAATTGATGATAGGACAAAAGCTTCTCATTGTGAAAGGGCGATGAGAGGTTAAGGTAGAAATAAAATGGAGGGGGAAGATAAAATCTTCTCCCTCCCATGATTTTGATAGCTTTTTATGTGATATGTTAAATTATGTTAGGTCTCGGCTTTATTTTGGGCAGACAACTCATCGAATTTATCCATAACAGCCTTGTAGGTCTGTTGGGATATCTCAGGCAGATCGCCACCCCATGTCTTTTCTGCCATCTTAAATCCCTTTTCAAAAGCAGAACGCATCTGTTCAAGCTTGTCAGGATCACCACCTGTCAGCGCAGTTGCAAACTGAATAATACGGTCGGAGGTCTGTTTTACACCCCAATAGCCGTCCTCTGCAATATCTGCCTGTGCCTGTGCTTTAGTAGCAGGATCTACAGTAAAATTACCCTCTCTGAGGAACGACCAGATATCGTTTGCTTTGCCAAAAGTATCTGCCTGCTTAGACAACATTTTCTCCACCAAACTGCGCATCTGAGAAGTTCTGGCGTCAGCATCGGCTTTCAATTTGTTGATTAAGTTGGTGTCAGGTGTGTAAGTCTTCTTCACAGAACTTGTCGCAGTACCTTTGGAGGGCTCATAAACAACGCCGCTTTCCTCGGCCGCACTTTTGGAAACAACTGCGGAAGTATTCTCTTCGGAAGCTTTGGTGGCTGCTGCGCTGGATGCTGTGTAGCTGTATGCAGCAGACTGTGTTGATGTAACTCCGTTTACACTCATAATTGACTCCTTTCTGCCCTTTGGGCTTGCCATCAATCTTGCCTTTCGGCACATCATCCGTGACTTCAAAGTGTATATCGACAAAATGAGATAGAATATTAACCCTTTTGTGAAATTTTATTTTACAATATCTAAATTTTGCAGCAAGGATTCCAACTGAGCTATACGCATATCCTTTTCATCCAACAGTTTCTGTTGCTCACTAATTTTTAGGTTTTGTATATCTATTTCTCTGTGTTGCATATCGATTTGCCTGTTCTGTTTGACGATTTGGCTGTTCTGTTTGACGATTTGGCTGTTCTGTTTGTCGATTTGCCTGCGATTAGCATCAATCTCCTTTTTCTGTTCCTCAAGTTCTTTCTTCCATTCATCGATCATATACAGAGTTGTGTTATGATCCATAATACGCAAAGCATCTGAAAACATAAAAACCATCTCCTCGGGATTTCGACGGAATTCAGCTATCTCTTGATATAATGAGAGGAATTCCGGATAACAATTTACCAGTTCAATAATTTTATTAGGTTCGTTGAAACTTAAAAAAGTAAGCCATGCGTCCAGTTTGGTGGTGATACCTTTATTTTGACTTACTTTGCGATATGTGTCAAGTGAAATATAGACGATATTTTCCAATGAATTTACGCAAATTCCGCTATTAAATTGTAAATTCCCACGATGAATATAATAGGATTGCTGTTCAAATTCTTTAGAACTGTGTTCCATTAGTACAATCAAATACACTGGTTTCATCTCCCGGTAGGAGAAGTGCTTGCCCAAGCGTTCTTTGGTTCTATTGTATAAGCGCATGATCATATCGGATAAATAGCAGCTACAACGTTCTCCGGGGAACAGATATCCTGCGAGCTGCATTTCTACATTGACAAGAGAACCATTCTCCAATTCTACAATAATATCCATAACCACAAGACTTCCTGCATCAGCAAGACGATTGCCCTCTCTGGGGAGAGCTTGCAATATTTTTACATTTTGTCCCAATATTAAGGAGATCAGTTCTTCTAAACGTTCTTTTTTGAGGTCGGGATGAAATAGTTTTTGAAAAAAGCTTTCATATAGGAAGCGAAGCCCCCGTTTTCCCTCCAGAAAAAGATAAATCTGTTCCCTTATGTCTCTTGGAAAGGCTTGAAATTCTTTCCAAACAGTCTGATTTGCTGACAAATACTGGTCTGCCTCGGTTCGCGACAATGGTAAGCCTAGAATATCAGAGAGCTGCAATGTGGTAGTAGAACGTGCTTTTGACATGAAATTTCCTCCTGAAAATGTTAGAATGAAATGCTTTTAGAAATAAAATTAAATGGGATTGTAAGCAAAAAATCTGAAGAACGAAAACCATTCGGCTTGAAAAAAGAAATTCTGAAATATTTGCTTGTCCACATCGTAACATGGAACAGATGAAATTACAATATCATATTTACAGCAATTCCGCTAGTGTAAAATTTTTGTAGGAAAAATAAATAGACATAAGAAGAAAGCACCAACTTTGTGTTAAGATTGAGTTGACAAGACAAAATCCAAACAAAGGAAGGTGCTTTCTATGATTAATAGTATACAACAGTTTTGTCAGAATGGGGTAAAAAATTTAGAAAAAGTTATG
>JAFVDW010000060.1 GCA_017478245.1 Lachnospiraceae bacterium | reverse complement strand
ATGGTGAGGACGAAGCTGCCAAGGCACAGGAAAGTGCAAAGGCACTGTTTGCAGGCGGTATGCTGCCGAGATGCCTACCGCGGCATTGACAGAGGAGGATTTTCAGGATGGCAGGATTGATATCCTGGGAGTTCTTGCAAAGTCCGGGCTTACCGCATCCCGCTCCGAGGCAAGACGTGCCGTAGAGCAGGGTGGTGTCACTGTGGATGGAGAGAAAGTGACAGATATCAAGACTGCGTATGCACCGGAACAATTTGAAGGTGACGGAATCGTTGTAAAACGCGGTAAGAAGAATTTCAAGCGCGTAGTGATTAAGTTTTAATTGAAAACAGTTCATTTATTGAGAACCTCCTGCATATACATTAAACAGTAACAGCAGGAGGTTTTCTCATGGAATATACAGCAAATACATACGATTTATATTCAGACATACAAAAAAGAACCGGAGGAGAAATCTATATCGGTGTGCTGGGACCTGTCCGCACCGGCAAATCTACGTTTATAAAGCGCTTCATGGACGAGATGGTGCTGCCGAACATGGAGGATGTACATGCCAAGTCACGGGCACAGGATGAATTGCCCCAGAGCGCAGGTGGCAGAACAATTACAACTACAGAACCGAAATTTATCCCCAATGAAGCTGCCAATGTGAAACTGAATGATGAAACAGAGGTTCAGGTACGACTGATTGATTGCGTAGGCTATATGGTGGAGGGCGCCGCAGGACACCTGGAGGAGGATACTGAACGCATGGTGAAGACACCGTGGTTCGACTATGAGATTCCGTTTACACAGGCGGCGGAGGTAGGCACGGATAAAGTGATGAACGACCATTCCACCATCGGTCTGGTTGTCACCACAGATGGTTCTATCGGAGAGATTCCAAGAGAAAATTATCTGGAGGCGGAGGAGCGGACGATTCTTACACTGAAGCAGTTGGGCAAACCCTTTCTGGTATTGGTGAACAGTCAGAAGCCCTACTCGGAGGATGCAAGGAATACGGCAGAAGAAATAGCGCAAAAATACGATGTGGCTGCTATGACAGTCAACTGCGAGCAATTAAAAAAGGACGATATCAATAAGATATTGGAGAAGGTGTTATATGAATTCCCGATTTCTGCCATAGAGTTTTATTTGCCGAAATGGGTGGAAATGCTGCCGGATGAACATGCAGTAAAGCAGGATATCATCAACCAGGTAAGAGGGATTATGGGAGATTACCAGACCATACGGGATGTTCTGGCAAAACCGGTGCAGATAGACGGAGATTATGTAAAACGCTGCAAAATGGATGGGACAGATTTAAGTGACGGCACGGTCAAAGTAACGCTGGATGTGGATGAAGCATTTTATTATGAGATGCTGACAGATATGGTAGGAGAAGAGATTTCGGACGAATATCAGTTGATTCGCAAGCTCCAGGAGTTCGCCGCCATGAAAAATGAGTATGCAAAGGTTCTCAATGCGGTAGAGATGGTGAGGGCAAAGGGATACGGAGTGGTAATGCCGGAGAGAGAAGAGATTACGCTCGATACACCGGAGTTAATCAGGCATGGCAATAAATTTGGTGTTAAAATAAAGGCGACCAGTCCTTCTATCCATATGATCCGCGCCAATATCGAGACCGAAATCGCGCCAATCGTAGGCACAAAGGAACAGGCAGACGACCTGATCAGTTATATCAATCAGGCGGATAACGGAGATGGTATTTGGGAGACCAATATCTTTGGAAAAACCGTGGAAGGACTTGTAAATGACGGAATTACGTCAAAAGTTGTCAATATCGGAGAGGAAAGTCAACAAAAATTGCAAGATACCATGCAGAAAGTCGTCAACGATAGCAATGGAGGTATGGTCTGCATTATCATCTGACGGTCATCCATTGAAAGCAGCATAATACGGAACGACCACCTTATAGATGGTAAGCAACAGGCAAAATACAATGACAAAGCAGATAAATACCACCAAACCCGTAGAGAGATGATTGAAACAATCATCCTTTATGGGTTTTTGCGTTATCAGCTTTTGAAGGCAGAGCTTTGCCGCACAAAGACCTTTGTGAATGCCACGGACAACAAAATAAACCATAGGAATCAGAGCAGGAAGCACATATCTTCCCTGTGCCTGATAATCCGTGGTGTAGGAGTAAGTGATACTGAGGATGCAGGGCATCAGGGCACAGAAAATCATATTTACAGTGAAAAACACTCTGTAACCGGGGCGTTCTGTATATAAGGAATTGTCTGTGGATAGCTTTTTCCAAGGGAGTATGATGCAGCAAAGTAAGCCTGCAGCAAATAAGAGCTTGTAAAAGCGATATACCCATACCGATGTGGCAATGGTCAGAGGTCCGTACATACAGATAAAGCTGTCAACGGTAGATTGAATGAAATTCGTATTTCTCAACATATACCACACCGAATAACCCTGATTTTGAAAGGTGATACGAGTGAGCGGGTTCACAGTAGGAATGGCATAAAGAGAGGCACAGTAATCTCTGGTTTTAAGCCCCAGAAAGTCTCCGTCATAGAGGATATAACTGCGCACGAACCACCAGCCGATTCCTGCCAGAACCACGATGCTAATAAATATCCCCTTTTGCAGGAATGATTTCCAGTCGAAAGAGAGTCTGTGATTTTGAACAGAGAGATAGAAAGCAGTAAACAACAGAATACTGCTCAAAATAAAGCCATACGCATTATAGTAGGAAAGGGCACACAGAATAATACCCACTGACAGAGTAATGCAGGAACGCATGGAAAAATGCTCCTTCGTACCGCGTATCAGACCATACAGCATAACTGCAATGGACAACATACAGCAGGAATCGGTGTTCACATAAGTGTGCATAAAGATACTCTGTGGCAGGAACATGACTAAAAAGGAAAAAAGATATTGAAGTCTTTTATCCGCAAATAGCAGTCTCGAAAGCTGAAGGACAAAGTGTGCCATCATCAGTCCAAAGGTGAAATTTACCATGCGCGCAATATAGAGAAGTGCCGCCGAGGTGGGATGAAACAAAAAGGTGGCTACGCGCATGACCAGAGCCTGTATGATATATGGCAGTATGGGTTGGAAAGCGTAAGAAAAGCCATATCCATTGATGCGAATGGACTCCTCAAAGCCGTTGGGCAATTTGGCATAATACCAAATGTATTGAACGATAGCATTGCGTCCCACCTCGTCGGGGGGATCTCCAAAGGGCTGTACGAACACAAGGGTCAGTGCCACAGCAATATACAAAATATAATAAACGGCAATCATCAGAGATTCCAAATTGAATTTCCCGGTTTTCATAATAAACAATACTCCATTAATCAATTTCTATTTATTCTACCACAAATTTCACCGGGATAAAAGGTAGAAAACTAAGGAATTGCTTTTTGGTATTTTTTTCTGTATAATTAAAAGATATTGAAGGTTAAAGGCGGGGATACTATGAGTGAGCAAAATCAGAGCTATGAAAAATTGAAGAATTGTTATGCCTGTGTGAGAAAGATGACCGATTTTGTGCCAAGAGTGGCAATCGTACTGGGCTCAGGTCTGGGTGATTACGCCGAGCAGATTCGGGTGGAAAAAGAAATCCCTTATGAAGAGCTTGCAGGGTTTCCGGTATCCACAGTGCCCGGACATGCAGGGAAATTTATTTTGGGCTATATTGATACGGTTCCGGTAATCTGTATGAAAGGGCGCGTGCATTTCTATGAAGGATATGAAATATCCGATGTCGTTCTGCCTATACGATTGATGAAGCTGATGGGCGCCGAGATTCTGTTATTGACTAATGCCGCAGGGGGAGTGAATGCTACTTTTCATGCAGGCGATCTGATGCTTATCAAAGATCACATCTCCATGTTTGCACCCAATCCACTGATTGGAGCGAATATAGATGAGTTGGGTACGCGTTTTCCCGATATGAGCAAGGTTTATGATGAGGAGTTACAGACCATTATAAAAAATACAGCGAACAAAAGCGATATTTACCTGCAGGAGGGTGTCTATGCGCAGTTGACAGGTCCGTCCTTTGAATCGCCGGCAGAGATTCGTGCATTGCGTATGCTGGGTTGCGATGCAGTTGGTATGAGTACTGTTGTGGAAGCGATTGCGGCGAATCATTGTGGTATGCGTATTGCAGGTATCTCCTGTATCTGTAATCTGGCGGCGGGTATGACTGCCAATCCGCTAAGTCATGAGGAGGTTCAGTCGGCGGCTGACCAAACAGCACCGAAATTCAAGAAATTGCTCACCGAAGTGGTGCGGAATCTATAGGAGATTTTTATGGATACGATATTGGAGGAAGCAATCGTCAAAAAGCTGGTAAGATACGCGTTGGATGCAAGAAAATCTGCATATGCACCGTACTCACATTATAATGTGGGAGCGGCACTGTATACGATGGATGGCAAGATCATTCAGGGCTGCAATATTGAAAATGCCTCCTATGGAGCTACGAACTGCGCCGAGCGGACGGCTTTCTTTAAAGCGGTCAGCGAGGGGGAGCGCAGGTTTTGTGCCATTGCTATCGCCGGGGGACCAGCAGATGGGGAGCCTGCGGATTATGCGTATCCCTGTGGAATTTGTCGTCAGGTGATGCAGGAGTTTGCAGGGGGAGATTTTGTTGTCATTGTGGCAAAGAGCGAATGTGATTATAAAATATTTTGTTTAAAGGATTTGTTGCCGTCCGGTTTCGGAGGGGGACAACTGGAGCTGTAAATAAATATAGGGGCAGAAAGGTTTTTGTGTAAAATGAATATCAGATTGTATAATGCCCGTATCCTTACCATGGAGCGGCATAAATCCATTTTTGAAGGGGAAATATGGATAAAAAATGAAAAAATTGTGTGTGTGGTCGAGGAACAGGAGCTTACCTCGGCGTGGAAAAAAGAAGATGTACCAAGGATTGTCTGGGATTTGGAGATTGACTGTAAGAAAAATCTTCTGATGCCGGGCTTTAAGAATGCCCATACGCATTCGGCGATGACCTTTTTGCGGTCTTTTGCGGATGATTTGCCCCTGCAGGATTGGCTGCAGACCAAGGTGTTCCCCATGGAGGCGAAGCTTACCTATGATGATATTTATACCATGACAAAGCTTGCCATTCTGGAATATGTTACGTCGGGTATCACTTCTATTTTTGATATGTATATCATGCCGGATGCGGTGGCAGAAGCCTGCCTGGATACCGGGATGAGATGTGTGTTGGTAAGTGGTTTGAACAATTTCACTTCTTCGCCGGAACAGATGGAGGAGGAGTATCTGAAATGGAATAAGCGCAACTCCCTGATCAGCTATCAGTTGGGTTTCCATGCCGAGTATACATGTTCTAAAGAGCTTTTATGCAGTGTTGCTCAGTTGGCACACAAATACAAAGCGCCTGTCTACACACATTTGGCGGAGACAGTCAAGGAGGTGGAGGAGTGCAAGGCAAAATATGGTCTGACGCCTGCCATGTTCCTGGATTCGTTGGGGATGTTTGAATTTGGCGGCGGTGGTTTCCACTGTGTGCATATGACAGATGAGGATATGGAGCTGTTCAGAAGAAGGAGATTGCATGTGATAACCAATGCCGCATCCAACACGAAGCTGGCAAGTGGAATTGCACCGATTGCAGAGTATGAGAGGCGCAAGATTCCGGTTTCCATCGGTACGGATGGCGCTGCAAGCAATAATTGTCTGGATATGTTCCGGGAAATGTTCCTGGTTGCAGGCTTAAGCAAGCTTAGAGAACAGGATGCGGCAAGCCTGAATGCGGAGAGGGTGCTTCGGATGGCAACTGTTCATGGCGCTAAGGCGATGCGACTTGGCAGAGCGGATACCTTGACAAAAGGGAAGCTTGCCGATATTATCATGATAGACCTGCATCAGCCCAACATGCAGCCGGTGCATAATATTCGTAAGAATCTGGTGTACAGTGGAAGCAAGTCCAATGTGACAATGACCATTGTGAATGGAAAGATCTTGTATCGCAATGGCGAGTTCAACATCGGGGAGGACCCGGAGCGCATTTACACAAAGTGTGATGCGATTGTGAATCGGATGTTATCTGAGTAGACTCAGACATCATATATTTTTACTCATTACTTATAGGAGGAACAAACATGTTAGAGAAATTTTTCAAACTGAAGGAGAACGGCACAACAGTAAAGACTGAGATCATGGCTGGTATCACCACATTCATGACGTTGGCGTACATTTTGGCCGTGAATCCGAACATCCTTTCCGCTTCCGGAATGGATGCAAATGCTGTACTGATCGCAACTGCGCTGGCTTCCTTTATTGGTACCGCGCTCATGGCGCTGCTTGCCAATTATCCGTTTGCGCTGGCTCCCGGCATGGGCTTGAATGCTTATTTTGCGTATACGGTAGTATTGGGGTATGGCTATTCCTGGCAGACTGCATTGTTGGCAGTGTTCATCGAGGGTGTTATCTTTATCCTGTTGTCTGTTACCAACGTGCGTGAGGCAATTTTCAATGCGATCCCTATGACCTTGAAATCAGCAGTCAGTGCCGGTATCGGTCTCTTTATTGCGTTTATTGGTTTGCAGAATGCAAAGCTTGTTGTAGTCAGTGGCGCTACATTGGTTACTTATCAGAACTTCTCTGAGAATTTCCGCTCAGTAGGTATCGGTGCAATTCTGGCATTGATCGGTGTGCTTGTGACTGCTTATCTGCTCATCAAAAATGTGAAGGGTGGCATGCTGTTCGGTATCCTGATTACATGGGTACTTGGTATTCTGTGTCAGTTGACCGGTATCTATCAGCCCAATCCGGATCTGGGAATGTACTCTGTAATTCCGAGCCAAATCATATCCTTTGACTTTACATCTATCGGAAAAACCTTTGGACAGGCGTTCAATGTTGATTTTGGCACAGTAAAAATAATGGATATGGTTGTGATCGTATTTGCATTCCTGTTCGTAGATGTATTTGACACTTTGGGAACACTCATTGGTGTTTCTTCTAAAGCTGATATGTTGGATCAGGATGGCAAGCTGCCCAGAATCAAGGGTGCTCTTTTGGCAGACGCTATTGCTACCAGTGCCGGTGCTGTACTTGGTACCTCTACCACCACCACTTTCGTAGAGAGTGCATCCGGCGTTACAGAAGGCGGTAGAACCGGTCTGACTTCTATTACAACCGGTCTGTTATTCCTGCTGGCACTTATTTTCTCCCCGTTGTTCCTGACCATTCCTTCTTTTGCGACAGCACCTGCACTGATTCTTGTAGGCTTCTACATGATTGCATCTGTTGCTAAGATTGACTGGAATAATATGTTGGAGGCAATTCCTGCATTCCTTTGCATCCTGTGCATGCCTTTGATGTACAGCATCTCCGAGGGTATCGCAATCGGTGTAATCTCCTGGACAATCTTACATGTGTGCACCAGTAAGACCAAGGGTAAGGTCAGCGCATTGATGTATATACTGACTGTTCTGTTTATTTTGAAGTATATTTTCCTGTAAACGAATTACTACGAATATATTTATCGTTTGTTAAGGGAAATGGAAGGGGCAGGTGTGTGGCATCTGCCTCCTTTCTATTCATTTGAAAAACGAGTGGAGAGCTTATGGAGTATTTGGTGTTTGGTCTTACCTTGGTAGGACTGATATTGATTGTTTTTATCAGAGAGGCATATCTGGGAAAGAAGCGGGAAAAAGAGTTTGTCCGCTCCCTTTACGAGGATTATGGGAAAGAACCGAAGCGGGAACTGACTTCGGAGAGACTTAAGAAGGTCGGAAGCTATTATCAGAGACATTTAGAACCGGGACAGGTGGACGACATTACCTGGAATGATCTGTCCATGGATGAAGTATTTAAACAGATGAATCATACTCTTTCTGCAACAGGAGAAGAGTATTTATATTATACATTGCGAAATACAGTGAAAACCCGGCAAGAACTGAATTCCTTAGAACGTCTGATTGTGTATTTTTCAGAGCATGAGGAGGAACGTGTCAAGGTGCAACTGCTAATGAATCGATTGGGCTTTGTGGGGAAATATTCGTTGTATGACTATCTGGATCAATTAGATTATTTGGGGAGCAGGAGCAATCGTAAGCATTTGGTGGCAGATGTGTTGTTTTTGCCATTAATCGGTCTTTTGTTTGTGGATGTACCTATGGCGCTTTTGGGAATGGCGGTTTTGATTGTTTATAATATTACGACTTATTTCGGAGAAAAGAAGCTGATTGATCCATATATTGTAAGCTTTTCATATATTATGAGATTGCTGAATACGGCAGAAGCGTTTTGTAAGCTGAATATTTCTGTGTGTGAAGCGCAAACAAAGACACTGACAGAGCAGGTGAATGCGCTAAAAGATGTGCGTAAGGGCGCATTCTGGGTCATGTGGCAGACCACCGGAAATCCGTCGGATGTGCTGGGGGTGATCATGGATTATCTGCGCATGATTTTTCATACAGATATTATAGTTTTTAACCGGATGCTTGCCTGTGTAAAGGAGCATATTGCGGAGATTGATGTGGTGATCGGACAGCTTGGTTATGTGGAGACTGCCATTGCTATTGGCGCCTATCGAAGGTCTATGAAAAATGGATATTGCGTGCCGAAGCTTGTTGAGAAGGGAAGCCTGGAGATACAGGCGGCATATCATCCCCTGATAAAGGAACCGGTAAAAAACAGTATCAGGGTAGAAAGAGGTGTGCTGCTTACCGGTTCTAACGCCTCCGGAAAATCAACCTTTTTGCGGACGGTTGCTTTGAATGCGATTATGGCACAGACCATACACACCTGTGCGGCTGATACCTATAGCGGAATGCTTTACCGCATCTATTCGTCTATGTCTCTCAAGGATGATCTTGAAAGCGGAGAGAGCTATTATATGGTGGAGATTAAGGCTTTGAAACGGATTTTGGATACTGCGACATCCTATGAGGGAAGCGTGCTTTGCTTTGTGGATGAAGTGCTTCGGGGAACGAACACGGTGGAGCGTATTGCGGCATCTACACAGATTTTAAAGAGTCTTGCGGGCTCCAACCTTATTTGCTTTGCTGCCACACATGATATTGAAATGACCAGGCTTTTAGAACAGGATTATGATAATTATCACTTTGAAGAGGATGTGCGGGATGGGGATATTCTTTTTGATTATCGACTGCTTCCCGGCAGAGCCACCGGCAGAAATGCCATCAAGCTCTTAGAGATTATGGGCTATGATGCGAACATCGTGCAGGAAGCATCCCGACTTGCAGGAAAATTTATGGAGACCGGACAGTGGGTCTGACTTGACGGAGGGGATGGTAAGTTGCTATACTAGTAATGATTAGCGAAAAGAGAAAGGAAGAGCGCTTATGGTAAGCTTTTTAAATGGTTTTTTCTCATATCTGATGGTTATGATAGTGATTGTGGCAGTGATTGCTGTTGCTGTGACGATTGGTATTACACTGCGCAAAAATAAAGATAAGAAAGCGGTTGCTGAAGTAGCTGAACAAACCGCCGGGGATGAATGATTGCCCGGTGTCAGATGAAGAAGGCAGAGTGTATATGGCTAGATCAGAGGGGCAAAAACTAAAATTATTATATCTGGTTCGTTTGCTGGAAGAGTGTTCGGACGAGCATCACCCGGTAAGTACGCAGGAGATTGTTACATATCTTGAAACACAGGGGATTCATTCGGAACGCAAAAGTATCTATGATGACATACGCAAGCTGGAGGAGTTTGGGTATGATATTATTCATGTGCAAAACAGATTGGGCGGCGGTTATTATCTGGCAGACAGAGAGTTTGAATTGCCGGAGTTAAAGCTTTTGGTGGATGCGGTGCAGTCTTCCCGGTTCATCACCACAAAGAAATCAAGGGAGCTTATCAAGAAGCTGGAGCAGAAGGTAAGCAAATATGATGCGGGTAAGCTGCAGCGTCAGGTGTATGTAGCAGGACGAGCCAAGACAGAAAACGAGAGCATTTACTATAATATAGACAATATTCATCGGGCGATTCAGGAGAATAAACAGATTCAGTTTCAATATCTTGATTGGAATCTGAAGAAGGAGCTTGTGCCCAGAAGCAATGCTGCCCGAACAGTGAGTCCGTGGGCGCTTATATGGCAGGTGGAAAATTATTATCTTGCCGCCTATGATGCGGAGGACGGGCTAATGAAGCACTATCGTGTGGATAAGATGGGTAGCGTCCGGGTGTTGGAACAGGATAGATGTGGCATAGAACGATTTCGTGAAATGGATCTGGCATCCTATACCAATCAGACGTTTGGAATGTTTGGTGGTGTGCAGGAGACGGTGGCACTGCAATTTCCGGATAAGCTGATTGGAGTTGTATTGGATCGCTTCGGACGGGAAGCGGACATACGTTCTCTGGGAGAGGGTACTTTTCGAGTGCGTGTCAAGGTTGCTGTCAGTGGTCAGTTTTTTGGCTGGCTGACAGGGATCGGCCGGGAGGTTCATATTTTATCCCCGGATGATGTACGGGAGAAATATCATGATTGGCTGCAAGGAATCCTTGAATCATCGGGAAACGAATAAGTCAAGCGTTAATATAGAAAAAGGTATCTAAAAATTAGATGCCTTTTTTGTATATTTTTTCATTATATCCTAAGTTGACAAGATACAGAATCTTCCTTATACTGTATTCTATGGGCACAATATATTGCTTTCAAGTGCCGTCAAATACCATATATGGTATCTGGAGGCAGGAGATTTCGGTGTCCGCATCCGTTAGAAAATGTTATAAAAATCACAAAGGGGTTGGAGAAATGAGCAGTAATTTTGATCAGGCAAATGTAGATAATATGAACTTTGGTTTGGAATATCAGCCGACCAATACGGTGTATGTAATCAAGAAGGATGTCAGCAAAGAAGCATTTAATGTGCAGAAGGTGATTGATGCCGTAGGGAAGAGTGCATACAGAGCATTGACCAAATTTACGGAAGACGAGCAGAGACACATCTGTCAGTTTGTCATAGAAAAAGTAGATGAGCTGGATACCAATGAAGTTCCCATCCCCATTATGCACAATATTGTAGAAAGCGCGTTGGAACAGGTAAAGCCGGTTGTTGCTAAGAGCTACAGAGATTATCGCAATTATAAGCAGGACTTTGTCCGCATGTTGGACGATGTTTACAAGAAGAGCCAGTCCATTATGTATATTGGCGACAAGGAAAATGCCAATACGGACTCTGCGCTTGTTTCCACAAAGAGAAGTCTGATCTTTAACCAGTTAAACAAGGAACTGTATCAAAAGTTCTTTTTGACTACGGAGGAGATTCAGGCTTGTCGTGATGGTTATATTTATGTTCATGATATGTCGGCAAGAAGAGATACCATGAATTGCTGCCTGTTTGATGTGCAGCATGTGTTAAGCGGCGGTTTTGAGATGGGAAATATTTGGTATAATGAGCCCAAAACATTGGATGTTGCCTTTGATGTAATCGGGGATATTGTGCTCAGCGCTGCAAGTCAGCAATATGGTGGATTTACAGTGCCCAGTGTAGACCTCATTCTGGAGCCTTATGCGGAGAAATCCTATCAGCGCAATATTGATAAATATGTAAGTCTCGGTATTGAGCAGGAGAAGGCAGAGGAAGTTGCTTATGCGGACGTGGTAAAAGAGTATGAGCAGGGCTTCCAGGGTTGGGAGTATAAGTTCAATACCGTTGCCAGCAGCCGTGGAGACTATCCGTTTATCACGGTGACTGCCGGAACCGGTACCGGCAGATTTGCAAAGTTGGCTACCATTACTATGTTGAATGTGAGAAGAAAAGGGCAGGGTAAAAAAGATCACAAAAAGCCTGTCTTGTTCCCTAAGATTGTATTTCTGTATGATGAGAATCTCCATGGACCCGGCAAGGAGTTGGAGGATGTATTTGAAGCAGGTGTGCAGTGTTCTGCCAAGACCATGTATCCCGATTGGCTGAGTCTGACCGGAAAGGGCTATGTGGCAAGCATGTACAAGCAGTACGGTAAGATTGTATCTCCTATGGGCTGCCGTGCATTTTTGTCTCCCTGGTATGAGAGAGGCGGTATGCACCCGGCAGATGATAATGATGCACCGATATTTGTGGGTCGTTTCAACATCGGTGTGGTGTCCTTGCATTTGCCTATGATTCTTGCAAAGGCGAGAAAGGAAAGCAAGGATTTCTATGAGGTGCTTGACTATTACCTGGAGCTGATTCGTCAGTTGCATATCCGTACCTACGCATATTTGGGCGAGATGCGTGCATCCACGAATCCTTTGGCATACTGTGAAGGCGGATTTCTTGGGGGGAATCTGAAGCTGACAGATAAGATTAAGCCTATTTTAAAGACTGCAACTGCAAGCTTCGGTATTACTGCGTTGAATGAATTACAGGAGCTCTACAATGGCAAGTCTCTGGTAGAAGACGGTGAATTTGCTGTTGAGGTCATGGAGCATATTAATAAAAAGATTTCCGAGTTTAAGGAGGCAGATGGGAACCTCTATGCCATCTACGGTACGCCGGCAGAGAATTTGTGCGGCTTACAGGTAAAACAGTTCCGCAAGAAATATGGTATTGTGGAGGGGGTTTCTGACAGAGAATATGTCTCCAATAGTTTCCACTGTCATGTAACGGAGGATATCACTCCGATTCAGAAGCAGGATCTGGAGAACCGTTTCTGGGATTTGAGCAATGGGGGTAAGATTCAGTATGTAAAATATCCCATTGATTATAATATTGATGCCATCAAGACGTTAATTTACCGTGCGATGGATATGGGATTCTATGAGGGTGTGAATCTGTCTTTGGCTTACTGTGATGACTGCGGTCATCAGGAATTGGAAATGGATGTTTGTCCGAAGTGTGGAAGCCGCAATTTGACCAAGATTGACCGAATGAATGGGTATCTGTCTTACTCCAGAGTACATGGCGATACCAGACTGAATGATGCAAAAATGGCTGAAATTGCGGAAAGGAAGAGTATGTGATGAGATATCACAATATAACAAAGGATGATATGTTGAACGGCGATGGGCTGCGGGTGGTACTTTGGGTGGCAGGCTGCAACCATTGCTGTAAGGAATGCCATAATCCGGTGACATGGGATCCGGATGGGGGACTACTTTTTGATGATGCGGCAAAGCAGGAGATTTTTGAACAACTGGATAAGCCGTATATCTCCGGAATTACCTTCTCCGGTGGCGATCCGTTGCATCCGAATAATCGGTTAGATGTGCGTAATTTTATGGCAGAGATAAAGGAAAAATATCCCAATAAGACCATATGGATGTACACAGGGGACAGTTGGGAGAGTATCTATGACTATCCTGTGATGCAGTATGTGGATGTGGTAGTAGATGGTGAATTCCATGTAGACGAAAAGGATGTAAAGCTTCTATGGAAGGGAAGTAAAAACCAGAGAGTGATTGATGTGAAAAAGACTTTAGCGCAGGAGGATGTGACGGTTCCGGTGTTGCATTGCGGGGATTATTCCAAAGAGACTGTACAGGCAAGACCCATTGCCGGTGCGCAGATTACATCCTGTGTTTTATAAGAGTTAAGATTGATTTAGGAGAATATATATGCGCAGAATTGCACAATTTTTTAAGGTTAGTCCAGAGCTGTTTGTAGAGGCGATGAAAGAGGAGTTTCCGCAGTACACGGAAGATGACATAAAGGATTTGTATGATTCTTTGGTGCTTCCGGTTCGTGCCACCAAGGGAAGTGCGGGATATGATTTCTTTGCGCCGTTTTCCTTTAGTCTGCCCCCCGGAGCGACCATCAAGATTCCCACGGGAGTTCGTGTGAAAATGGAGGAGGACTGGGTGTTGAAGCTTTACCCCAGAAGCGGATTAGGCTTCAAGTATCGCCTGCAGATGAATAATACGGTAGGAATTATTGACAGCGACTATTATTATTCAGACAATGAAGGTCATATTTTTATCAAGATGACAAATGATTCCAATGAGGGCAAAACGGTGGAGGTAGCTGCCGGAACCGGATTTGCACAAGGCATTTTCCTGGAGTATGGAATTACAGTGGATGATGCTGCAGAGGGAATCAGAAACGGCGGATTTGGAAGCACCACATAAGACGCCGGATGGAGGGAAATAATGTTTAAGTTAATGACAGACAGTACGGCAGATTTGCCGGTGAGTTATCTACAAGAGCATCATGTTGGATGTGTGAATCTAAGCTATATTGTAGATGGCGTGGTCTATGGACACGGAAAGGAATTGGCTTGGAAGGAGTTCTATACCAGCATGCGTGCCGGTAATATGCCAACCACATCACAGGTTAATCCTGAGGAAGCGAGAGCTTATTTTGAAGAGCTGTTGGAGCAGGACAAAGAGATTTTGTATCTGGCATTTTCGTCGGGGCTGAGCGGAACGTATAATAGCGCCAAGATTGCAGCCGGGGAGCTGATGGAGGAGCGTGGAGATTGCAAAATTATTGTAATTGATACCCTTGCAGCGTCTCTGGGAGAGGGGCTGTTGGTTCACAAGGCGGTCTGTATGAGGGATGAGGGTAAGAGCATTGACGAGGTTGCCGAATGGATAGAGGCATATAAGCTGAATCTGGTGCACGCATTTACAGTGGATGATCTGTTTCATTTGCATCGCGGTGGACGTGTCAGCAAAACGGCTGCCCTGTTGGGAACCCTTGCCGGAATTAAGCCTAAGCTGCATGTGGATGATGAGGGGCATTTGATATTAATTGATAAGGTAAGAGGACGCAAGAAATCCCTGATTGCGCTTGTGGATTATATGGAGGCACATATGGGAAGCTTTCGAGATGCCAATGATATTATCTTCATTAGTCATGGAGATGCCTTGGAGGATGCGGAATTTGTGGCAGAGCAGGTCAAAGAGCGTTTTGGTATAGAGAACTTTTTGATTAATCATGTAGGTCCTACCATCGGTGCCCATTCGGGTCCGGGAACGATTGCATTATTTTTCATGGGAGAGCATCGATAAGAGCATTTAAAAAGTAAGAGGTTACAGCCTCTTATTTTTTTGCACAAAAAAATAGCAACTCCATAGAATATTATAAACATGAAAACAGGAGAGGAAAATTATGCCGGATTATCATTTCGCGGAAAAAATGGAAAATTTCCCTATTGCCATGACATATGTACCGTGGCAGCGTTTCGACAAGATCTATGACGATTTGGAAAAAGCTTTTCGGACGGGAACTATTTTCCCTGAATTAAATAAACCATTTACGGGAAGGAGATGTGTATAATGGGCAACAAGGAGCAAATGCTGCAGGATATCAGTACGGTTGATTTTGTGTTGGTTGATTTGATGCTCTATCTGGATACCCATCCTTTTGACCGGGGCGCAATGGATTATTTTAATCATTACAGTCGCATGAAAAATCAGATGACCAGAGAATTTTCACAGAAATTTTTCCCTCTGACCAAGGATCTGGCAGATAGTAACAAAGAGTGGAGATGGGGCGCGGCACCCCTGCCATGGGAAGGAGAGTGTGGATAATGTGGAATTATGAAAAGCGATTACAATTTCCTGTGAATATCAAGCATCCTAATGCCAAGCTTGCGCAAGTGATTATCTCTCAATACGGTGGACCGGATGGTGAGATGGGCGCCAGTATGCGTTATCTGTCCCAGAGATTTGCTACCCCTTACAGGGAGGTGGCAGGGCTTTTGACCGACATCGGCACCGAGGAGTTGGCGCACCTGGAGATGGTGGGAGCCATCGTTCATCAGCTTACACGCAACCTTTCCATGGAAGAGATTGAAAAGAGTGGCTTTGCCCCCTATTATACGGATCATACGTTGGGTGTCTGGCCCCAGGCGGCTGGCGGTGTGCCCTTCAATGCCTGTGAATTTCAGGTAAAAGGAGATGTCATTACCGACTTGGTGGAAGATATGGCGGCAGAACAGAAGGCGAGAACCACCTACGACAATAT
>JAFVDW010000059.1 GCA_017478245.1 Lachnospiraceae bacterium | reverse complement strand
CTCATGGTATCAGGCAGTGTAAACAACGCCTTGTATCCCTTTGCAGCCGACACTGCAGCCAGACCGATACCGGTGTTGCCGCTGGTGGTTTCAATGATGGTGGCACCGGGCTTAATCAATCCCTTCTTCTCTGCATCCTCAATCATCGAAAGCGCGATACGATCTTTGACGCTTCCTGCCGGATTAAAATACTCCAGCTTTCCCAAAAGGGTGACTCCCTCCACACCTGCTGCCTGGGCATACCTGGTCAGCTCCACAATGGGGGTATTGCCGACCAGCTCCAATGCGCTTTTCTTTACTTGACTCATTTTGAGTACCTCCTTACATTCTATATTTCTGTGCTTATGTCATTTACTATCTACACATAATAGCTTTAATCTGTGTATGTGTATCGCTTTTATATCATACTATATTGATATGAATAATATGATATAAATTTACATATACCTTACTACATGCCCTTCCTATTGTCAATATATATTCTGCAATTAGAAAATATCTTCCTTAAAATACAAATATTTTCTTGTGCATAATACAATAAAAATCCTCTGTAAGCAGATCACAGTGCTTTACCGCAATCTACTTGCAGAGGATTTTACCCTATTATTTATTTCTTCTCTACTCACTCTGGAGATAAATTTAATCCAACGCTTCCTTCACAGACACCTGAACCTTCTCATCATAACAAGCGAAGATTCTGTCAAGCTCTTTGGTATCCTGCTTCTTAGTGAAGATGCTGACTACCGGTACGATAATTAAACCGCCTACCATTGCCACCACACCGGAGCGAATGGAGGATGCAAAGAGATAACTAAGTACCTTACCCCAACCGGATATATCCACACCTCCCAAAGAAATAATCATCTGAACAATGGCAATACCGCAGCCCCATACGAAACATACTACACAGGAAGCCTTGGTGATACCCTTCCAGTACAGACCATAGAGGAACGGTGCCAGGAATGCTCCTGCCAGTGCCCCCCATGATACGCCCATCATCTGCGCGATAAAGGTCACCTCAGGATGGGCATCCTTTACCACAGCGATAATGGCAGAAACCGCGATAAAGAACACGATAAAGATTCTCATGATAAATACCTGCTTTTTGTCATCTATCTCTTTTTTGGAAGCAGGCTTAATCACATCCAGGGTCAGGGTGGAGCTGGAGGTCAAAACCAACGAAGAAAGAGTGGACATAGATGCGGACAATACCAACACAATCACCACTGCAATGACGATGGTGGGCAGGTTCTCCAGCATCTTAGGCACTACTGTATCAAACAATACTTTACCATTGGAGGTAGCAGGCTCATACAGTCTGCCGAAACCACCCAGGAAGTAACATCCACCTGCCACAATAATAGCGAATACAGTAGAAATCACTGTTCCCTTATGAATATCATTCTCGCTCTTGATGGCGTAGAATTTACCTACCATCTGAGGCAGTCCCCATGTACCGAGACTGGTAAGTATCACTACGAACAGAAGTGCCAGAGGATCAGGTCCAAAGAAGGACGTAAATGCCCCCTGCCAATCTGCCTTGGCAGATACATCCGTCACGGCTGCCAGTTTCCTGGTAGCCTCCACCAGACCACCATTCTGGGAAAGCACGGAGCCGATTACGGCTGTGATACCGAACAGCATAATAATACCCTGAATAAAGTCGTTGATGGCTGTCGCCATGTAACCGCCAAAGATTACATAAAATCCGGTCAGCACCGCCATCACCAGAATGATCACCCAGTAAGGAATGTTGAATACCAGACCAAACAAACTGGACAGACCATTGTAAAGGGAAGCTGTATAAGGGATCAGGAAAATAAATACAATTACGGATGCAGCCACCTTCCAGGGCACAGAGTCAAATCCCTTGCCGAAGAAATCAGGCATGGTCTTAGCATCCAGATGCTGGGTCATAATACGCGTCCTGCGTCCCAACACATTCCACGCAAGCAGAGAGCCGATAAAGGCATTGCCCAGTCCTGCCCAGGTCGCTGCCAGACCAAAGTTCCATCCGAACTGTCCCGCATAACCTACGAAAATAACTGCCGAAAAATAAGATGTTCCGAAAGCGAACGCCGTCAGCCATGGGCCTACCGAACGTCCTCCCAAAACGAAACCATTCACGTCGGTCGCATGCTTTCTGGAATAGAATCCCACATAGATCATAATCGCAAAGAATACAACCAACAATGTTGCACATAACACAATCTTTGACATTGTCACTATCCTCCATCTCATATCACTTCTATTGTTGGCACGCTACGCATTTGCGTTTATTTGAGGTACCCTTTAAAACCTTTCACCCCTTAAATATTCGTGCTTTAAACCGTAACGCTTTAAACCAATAAAGTGATTATAGTATAGAAAAGGGAGTCTTGTCAACTCCCTTTTGACTTTTTATACAGCCTTCCGTTCTTACGAACCAATTTCCCCAAGTAATACTTGATGTCGTGAGCGGATTCAAGCAAGCATTCCGGAACCCATCGGCTTTCTCAATCTTATCACCAGTTGCACACACTGTCATTCTATAGCATCCTGCTCAATAAAAATTTTTTCTATATTTTGCAGTTGTTGAATATGCCCGCTTTTCACAACTGAGACACCGTATTCACTATCCCTCTTCCAAATATAGTACATTACTTCCTCTGAAATAGTAGAATCGTAGTCATGAGGTCTTACACTCATAGCAGGAACCTCTTGTCCTTCTAGCGTAACCCATTTATCATATGGCTCAAATTGTTTATCTCCGGTGTCAATACCAAATAATTCCTTAGAAATATCTTCAATATCTGCATTCGTATATAATTCAAGATATAGCCTATCATAATTAAAAAAACCTTTGTATGCTTGATAATTTCTTCTAATAGTTATCTGCAATTCAGACTGAATGACATCTAGCTCCGACCGTGTAAACTCTTTTTTTTCGTATTGTGCAGCATTATAAACATGATCGTGCCGATATGAAATATATATAACAAATGCAAAACACAGGATAACCACTAAATATAAAACATATTTTAAATCATTCCATAAATTGGGTTTGTCCAATATACTCTCCTCCCATAAAGTAACTTTTACCTCTGCCAGCATGTTCTATTTGCCACATATCATCGTT
The DNA here is from genome assembly GCA_017478245.1 of Lachnospiraceae bacterium. Taxonomy (GTDB): domain Bacteria; phylum Bacillota; class Clostridia; order Lachnospirales; family Lachnospiraceae; genus Acetatifactor. The sequence continues at coordinate 26,178 of JAFVDW010000059.1, read as the reverse complement.
TGAAAACCCGGGAATCAGTTCCCTTGAATCCCCTTGATTCCAATCATAATAATCATATACAACATACTTATATACCATTTCGTAATGATTACCGCTTCTCTTTATTTTTGCCCAAATAACCCCTGATCCTTCTCCCAAAGTCAAAAACCAATTTAAACCATTAATGGATAATCCGTAATCCTACCCTGTACATCCCATAAAATGCAATAACGCATATGCTCCTTGCGGACAAATAGGCATAGCTAACATTCCCAGTTTGATTATCGTGTCACTTTTTTTCTCAATTCTAGCCTTATCATATCCTGAATATGTACCTGTATTATAATTTTCGCTTCTTGCCTGTTCACGCTCTTTCTTGAATGCAACAACAGATTCTATATCGTCCCCAATTCCTCTGCTTGTAAAACTGAAATTTCTATAATACTGTGCTTTTACAAATGGATTCCGATCCCTTGCATCAATTATGCCATCGCCGTCACTATCAGAGTCCTTTTCATTAGGATCACTAATCATATGCCATATTAAACCCTGAATATCCTTCCCTTTTTCTCTAAAAATAACGACTTCTGTCTCACCTCCCATTTCATCATAGTCAGATATACCATCATTATCGCTATCCTTAGAATTAGGATTCGTTTTAATGATTCTCCCATTAGATAAGCGCATTCCGTTAAGCTCATAATAGTCGGGCAATCCATCTCCATCGGTATCTGTATGCACATTCACACCATCCCACTCACAGATGAACAATGACACATCCAACATTGTACCTCCCATATTGAAAGCCCCATCATTCCAACTGCCATCCGTGTACATAAAATAATACATTGCATAATTTTCCCTGCGACCACCGCCCGGCTCATTGGCATGCCAGTTCGTATAATTGACCGGTTCTCCATTACTCCACTTCCATCTGCCCTCAACCTCGGCATCACTCAAACCAATATAGGCACTCCTACAATTTTGGCTCAACAGATATTTGTACACCGCTGCATTTTCTTCTTTACTCTGAATGGTTGCCATATGTCCACCGGCAATCGCACAGATTTTCTCTGCATCCTGCCATGTACCCCTGTGTTCAAATAATTGGTAACGGTGAACCACTCCATCTATAGCAAACTCCAGATACTCATACTCATCATTTCCTTTCGCTTCAAAAATGGTCAAACTGCTCTTCCAACAATTCTTCCAGGCATTTTTATCCACAACCAACCATGTGGAAAAATGATCTGTCACATACGATATCGTATTGTTCTCTGTATCCAGAACGGAATCCTCGTCCAACAAAATATATTTATCATTTTCGCTGTCATACCACATGATACATAGATTCTTCTCATCCACATCACCCAGAGATGCTTCATCATAGGAAAAAGTGATTGTAGCCTTTTCAAACTCTACCTCTGTGGAAATAGCTACAGGCACACCAACTAAGCCTACCACATCTGATGACCGCATATCCAAGTCATAGGTATCTATGATCGTCACTTCATTGTCAATATAACCGCTGCACTCCATACTGACTGATACGCTCTTAATCTCCGGCTTCCGGAAATTGTCGATTTCTCTCACAACAGTCTGAAATACTTGTTCTTCACTGTCCGGAATACCATTTCCATCTGTATCTGCCAGGAAACAGCTTGTCAAAAACTGCACTTCCTCTGAGTTCGTCAGACCATCCTTGTCTGTGTCCTCTCCATCATCTGTCACGCCGTTATCATCTGTATCCGGTAATAATTGATTGTGTGGTGTAACCATCCCACCGACTCTGTAATTCCTCCACCACGCCATCACCATCTGATACCATTTGACCCGAAGCAGGGACTTCATCCCCCACCTGCACTTCCTCACCAGACTGCTTGGCAAATACCCCCACATCAAACGATACAGCGGCAATGATTACTGCCAGCATTGCTGCCAACAATTTCCTCGCTTTCATTATTTTATTCCCCTTTCGTAATTTTATGTATGAAAATACAACAATGAGATTATAGCATAAACCATTCGTAGTGTCTACATGGTATTTTCGAGCAGCCTTATTATGAAAGGAATGTTCGTTCCATTTTCTTGAATCAAAAAAGCCCTTGGAAACACCAAAGGCTTTCATACATACAACGTTTTCTTGCCGCTCATTGGATAGCGTCATTGCATAAACAATGCTCGTTTCTACTCCGTAATCGCATTGCCCGTGTAGAGCTGATAATACTTGCCCTTCTGGTCAATGAGCTCCTCATGGGTACCGCGCTCTATTACACGTCCTTGCTCCAATACCATGATGCAGTCGCTGTTCTTGACCGTGGAGAGCCTGTGGGCAATGACAAAGGTGGTTCTGCCGCTCATCAGCTTATCCATACCATCCTGCACAATCTTCTCCGTTCTGGTATCGATGGAGCTGGTCGCCTCATCCAGAATCAGCACCGGCGGATCTGCCACTGCTGCGCGGGCGATTGCCAAAAGCTGTCTCTGCCCCTGGCTGAGGTTGGCTCCATTGCCGGTAAGCACAGTGTCATAGCCATCAGGAAGCTGTCTGATAAAGCCATCCGCATTGGCAAGCTTTGCTGCTGCAATAATCTCTTCATCTGTGGCATCCAGCTTACCGAAACGAATATTCTCCTTCACCGTCGCGGTAAACAGATTGGTCTCCTGCAATACAATTCCCAGGGAACGTCTTAAGTCAGCCTTTTTAATCTTGTTCACATTGATGCCGTCATAGCGAATCTTACCGTCCTGTATGTCATAGAAACGATTGATCAGATTGGTAATCGTAGTCTTACCGGCACCGGTGGAGCCTACGAAGGCAATCTTCTGTCCCGGTTTGGCAAACATCTTCACGTCGTGCAGTACCATCTTCTCATCGGTGTAACCGAAATCCACGCCGTCAAATACCACTTCCCCCTGAAGCTCTACATAATCTACACTGCCATCTGCCTGATGGGTATGCTTCCATGCCCACAGCCCGGTTCGCTCCTGGCACTCCACCAACCTGCCATTTTCCTTCTTGGCATTCACCAGCATGACATATCCCTCGTCCGCCTCCGGCTTCTCGTCCAACAGGTCAAAGATACGCTTGCCGCCAGCCAGTGCCATGACGATACTATTGAGCTGATTGCTGATCTGCATAATAGGCATATTAAAGCTCTTGTTAAAGGTTAAGAAGCTTGCCAGACCACCCAGTGTAAAGCCGCCTACCTTCCCCAGCGCCAATGCACCGCCTACACAGGCGATAATCACATAGCTTAAGTTGCCAAGCTGCGCATTGATCGGTCCCATCATATTGGCAAACTTATTGGCATTATAGGCACTGTCAAAAAGCTGCTCGTTCAGCTCCTTGAACTCCTCAATACTCTTCTCCTCGTGGCAGAACACCTTGACCACCTTCTGCCCTTCCATACGTTCCTCGATAAAACCATTGACTTTACCCAAAGCCTCCTGCTGCACCTGGAAGTACTTACCACTCTTGCCCACCACCTTGCCGGCAGTGAACATCATCACACCCACCATCACTAATGTAATCACTGTCAAAGGCACATTCAGCCGAATCATGCTGATGAGTACACTGACCACCGTAATGGTACTGTTCAACATCTGGGGCATACTCTGGCTGATCATCTGTCGCATGGTATCTATATCATTGGTATAGATGGACATGATGTCGCCATGGGTATGGGTGTCGAAATAGCGAATGGGCAGCTTAGACATATGTGCAAACAAATCATTTCTCATACGCTGCATGGTTCCCTGCGTCACATACACCATAGTGCGTGCCTGGGTATAAGCGCATGCCACACCCAACAGATAAAAAAGCGCAACTCTGCTGATGGCATGTAACAGCGGTCCAAAATCCGGGGTTGCCTGCCCGATCATGGGGGTAATATAATCATCAATCAACGTCCGCAGGAATAAGGTTCCCTGTACATTAGCAAGCACACTTCCCACAATACAAATCACAACCACGAAGATGTGAGGTGTATAAAATTTCATGACATAGCCCATGATACGGCTTAATATCTTGCCGGGATTCTCTAATTTGGGTCTGGGACCCATAACTCTGCCTCTGCCGGGGCCTCCTACTTTTACCGGTTTTGCCTGCGTATTCTCAGACATTTCCCTCACCTCCGTTCTCATCAAAATCACCACTGCCGCCGGTCTGTGCCTCATAGACCTCACGGTATATATCATTAACCTTTAAAAGCTCCTCATGGGTTCCTACACCGTCAATCCGTCCATTGTCCAGTACCACAATTCTGTCCGCATCCTGTACACTGGAGATACGCTGTGCAATGATAATCTTGGTCGTATTCGGAATCTCTGTGGCAAATGCCTTGCGGATTCTGGCATCTGTAGCAGTATCCACCGCGCTTGTGCTGTCATCCAAAATCAATATCTTGGGCTTCTTCAAAAGCGCTCTGGCAATGCAAAGTCTCTGCTTTTGTCCGCCGGATACATTAGAGCCGCCCTGCTCTATGTAAGTGTTGTATTTATCGGGCATGCGCTCAATAAATTCATCTGCGCAGGCTAGACGGCAGGCACGGATACACTCCTCCTCCGTGGCATTCTCATCACCCCACCGCAGGTTTTCCAGAATGGTACCTGAAAATAATACATTTTTCTGCAGCACCACCGACACTTCATTTCGCAGCGTCTCCATGTCATAGGCTCTTACATCCTTGCCCCCCACATAGACCGCCCCCTCAGATACGTCATAAAGCCGGCTGATGAGATTCACCAGTGTGGTCTTGGAGCTGCCGGTTCCACCTAAGATTCCGATGGTCTCCCCTGCTGCAATGTCAAGATTTACATGATCTAACACTGGGTTTTCGCTGCCCTCATTGTAACGGAAGGTCACATTGTCAAAGCGTACACTGCCATCCGTCACTTCATAATCCGGCTTCTCCGGATTGGACAGACTGGGCTTTTCATCCAATACCTCCACGATACGCTTGGCACTTGCCATACTCATGGTGATCATAACAAACACCATGGAGAGCATCATCAGGTTCATCAGAATATTCGTGCAATAAGTGAGCAAACTCATGAGTTCACCGGTGGTCAATGCGTTCTGAATAATCATCTTGGCACCCACCCAACTGATGAGCATGATGCAGGTATAAACGGTAAACTGCATCAGGGGCATATTCAGCACGATCATGTTCTCTGCCTTCACGAACATTTTATAGATATTGCCGCTTGCCTTATGGAATTTATCAATCTCATAGTCCTCACGCACAAATGCCTTCACCACACGCTGTGCTGTAATATTCTCCTGCACGCTGGCATTCAGGTCATCATACTTGGTAAATACTTCAGAGAAATATTTCATAGTAATGCGAATCATCACCGACAACACACATGCCAGTAATATTACTGCAATCAAATAGATACTGGCAACTCTGGCATTAATGAGAAACGCCATCACCATGGCGCAAACTAAGCTGATGGGGGCACGCACGCACATGCGCAGAATCATCTGGTAAGCATTCTGAATATTCGTCACATCTGTGGTCAGTCTGGTCACCAGACCTGCCGTGGAGAATTTATCAATATTGGCAAAGGAAAATGTCTGAATATTCTCATACATAGCCTGCCTCAGGTTCTTGCCAAAGCCCATGGATGCCCTTGCACCGTATTTTCCCCCCATGATACCTGCCCACAAGCCGACGGCTGCCAATACCAGCATCAGCGCACCAATCCGGAAGATATAGGGGAGATTGCCTGCCTCCACGCCCTTGTCAATCATGGATGCCATCAGATAGGGAATCAGCGTCTCCATCAGCACCTCAAGCACCATGGCAAGGGGCGTTTTGATGGAGTCCGCTTTATACTCCTTCACCTGACTGAGTAATTTCTTTACCATAATAGTGTTTCCTTTCTTACTTATCCGAGCCTTCTCTGTCTGATTGTGATTCGTCCGTGAAAGCTCCATATTATCACCTGTTCTCTAGGTTTGCAGATTCTCTTCAATTTTACGCAGGATACCAAAGAACTGTTCCCGCTCTTTTTCGGTGATTCCTGCCTCCAACTGCGCATTAAATTCCTGAATGCGCTTATGAATCATCTCATTGTGCTCCACTGCCTTCGCGGTCAATAGGATTTTTTTCAACCTCGCATCATGCTCCACCGGTTGCCTGATCACATATCCCTTCTGCTCCAAATGCTGGAGCATCACCGTAGCCGTGGAACGCCTGATATTAAACTCCCGCTCGATATCCTTCTGAAAAATATCCCGCTCTGCGCCAAACCGATGAATGTATCCCAGCACCGGACCTTGAATCCCTGCCAATTCCTCCATGCCATCTTCTTGAAAGGTGCTATCCAGCTTGCGCCGGATCAGGTTATTCACAATCTTCAGTTCAAATCCGATACTCCTGTACTCTCCACATTTCCTGTCGTCCTTCACAAAAAACCTCACCACCCTCTCACAAAATATTTTGCGCAATCTGTTAGTCAACTAACATTATACTACCCCTATCAAAAATAGCAATAGGGAAGTGATAAATTTTTTCTAAAGAACAAAGAATATGTCCTGGTGCATCCTTGTTCCTACCTGTCTAATTCGTCTATCTCCTCATAAACATGCCTACTCTTTTTCTTGTCTTCCAGTATTTGCTTCACCCCATATCTGATAAGCAATCCCCCCAGGAAAAGCCATCCTAGAGAAGACCACTGCACACTTCTCGCAGTCGCCACAATGCGGGGATCATGGGGGTCGCAATAGATTGTGATTTTCTGTCCCTCATAAACTGAATAACTATAATCAGACAGCCGAACATTGGAAAATTGTATCCCCTGAAAATAATATGAAACATATACCTCCGGCCATCGCATGGCATAACTCCCAACCCCTCGCACACTGCTGGAATTGTTTGTATGCCCTGAGGTCCAGTGAACCTTCGTGACAGTTGCCTCCACCTGCACCATGTTCTGCTTATTTACCATGTTCTCCCAAAGAGGACTGACCGCGATTAACAGCATACCGCACCCGGCTATTATGGAAAGCCATATGAATAATTTTTCTTTCAAATTTATACCCCCTGTCTCATTTTTTGCTTTTTACTATTATATCTGTCCTCCACCTGCACGACAAGTGCAAAATGCGCACCATAATCTATCCTATCGTGCAGCTCTAATATCATAGGCATTTGGGGAGTTTTTCGTTTAGCAAAAAAACTGCCATCAGACGAAACTCTGATGGCAGAAAAATTTTATCGTAAATATCAAATTATTAAAACCCACAAACCTAGTCAATCTTAATAATCAGCTCCAGCACTCTCTTGGCGCATACCAGCAAATCCTCTCTGGTGATAACACCCTTGTCGAAAGCCTCCTGCACACGCTCGGTGTAACCGGTGGGCATTTTCACATCGTTGCCTGCCAGAATCTCTTTATAGTGCTCACCTCTGGTCCACCAGTCACTGGTGACAAGACCTTCATAGCCCCACTCCTCACGCAGGATGCCTTCCAGCAGCTCTCTGTTCTCGGAAGCACGATGCCCATTGATGATATTATAAGCAGACATGATGCACCATGGTTTTGCTTCCTTTACAATAATCTCAAAATTCTTCAGATAGATTTCGCGGAGCGCTCTTTCAGATACTCTGGAATCACTGTGTTTCCGGTTGGTCTCCTTGTTGTTACATGCAAAGTGCTTGACGGAAGCACTGATATGCTGTGACTGAATACCGCGCACTGCAGCCGCACCCATTTTGCCTGCCACCAACGGATCCTCGGAATAATACTCGAAGTTTCTTCCGCACAGAGGATTTCTGTGGATATTCACAGCAGGAGTCAGCCACATTGCAAGATTGTTCTCCTTAACCTCTTTAGCGCCTGCCTCACCGATACGCTCTACCAAAGATGTATTCCAGGTTGCAGCCAGCAGGGTTGCACAGGGCCATGCGGTAGTGTATACACCACAGTTGATACGCACACCTGCAGGTCCGTCTGCTGTCATGATATTCGGCACGCCATACTCAGGCAGATTACCGATACCAAAGGTATTGGCAACCGCTGTGTTAGGCTGACCTCCCAACAGATCCATAAGCTGCTCATCGGAAAGCTGTGCCAGGAACTCATCCATGGTCGCTCTTCCCTCAGCAACATCGAGCAAAAGCTTTGCTCCCTTGGGGAAAGCGTCTAACATCATATATCTCTCGCGGAATCTCACGGCGGGAACGATTGCTTCCTCCGTACCGCCTACCATTTTTTCAAATACACAGGCATTGGGATCATTGGGGGTAGACTGGGGCAGCTCCTCGTATCCTCCGTCAGCCAGCATACGCTTCTTTAGACTGGTAGGTGCCACCTTGGACGTAAGCTGCTCTACCACCTCGTCTGTTGCAAGCTCCACCGCAAACTCCAGTTTCTCCAAATCTCTCACGGAAGTACCCACATAAATCTCGTAGGTTCCCTGCTCCAACACATAAGCAGATTTTGCAATTTTACCCAAATCATCAAAGGATGCCATGGAAGCCTTGGAAAACTTCAGTGTGACAAGCTGGCTCTCTCCTGCTGCCAACAGTCTGGTCTTGGCAAATGCTGCCAGTTCTTTGGCGGGCTTACCCAGCTTTCCTTGAGGCGCACTGTAATATACCTGTACTACTTCCTTGCCGGCTCTGTCTCCTGTGTTTGTCACACGCACTGCCACCTTGATTTGCTCCTGCTCTTCCCATGCTTTTTCTACCGCCATGTCAAAGTCTGTATAGGAAAGTCCATACCCGAAGGGATAGACTACCTTTTCTGCGGCTTCGGGAATAGTCTCAAAGTAACGATAGCCCACATAGATGTCCTCTGTGTAATCCACATAGTCCACAGACTCATGGAAGTTCTCTGTGGACGGATAGTCTTCCACTCTGGCAGCAAAGGTATCTGCCAGTTTACCAGAGGGGTTCAGCTTGCCGGTGAGAAGCTCTGCCGCTGCCAGACCGCCTTCCATGCCGCCCTGCCATGCAATCAATACGGAAGAAAGCTTGTCATCTTCTTTTGCCCAGGATACATCAATGACGCCACCGATATTCAGCACCACAGCAATTTTGTCAAAGCGCGCTTCCACCTGCGCGATCATAGCTTTCTCTTCCTTCGTCAGATAAAAATCTCCATCCGGGAAGATTACGCCGGAAATCTTGGGCATACTGGTCTCTGTCTCCCATGGATTGTACTCTCCATTGTACTCAATGCTGGAACGATCCCAGCCCTCGCCGGAGAAACGACTGATTACGATAATAGCAGTATCTGCAAAAGCCTTGGCTCCGTCTGCAAGTTCATCAGAAAGCGCGGGCTCTACCGTCATACCAGGTGCAGAACCGTTCGCATACTGCTCCTTTACGTTCTGACGATAAAAATCAGACAGGGGCTCATAAATCGATACGGCATTACCCAATTCCTTGAAACCATCATACAGATTGCGCACATAGGCACATGCCACGTCACCGCTTCCGCCGCCGCCTTTTACATAGTCAAAGCTTCCCTTTCCAAACAATGCAACACGACAACCTGCGGGAAGGGGCAATACCTCATTTTCATTTTTTAACAGTACCATACCCTCGCCTGCGGCTTCCTTGGAAAGCGCCACATGCTCCTTAGAAGCAGTCACATACCTTCCGGGCTGAAGCGGTAAATTGGGCTGATACATTACTCTGGTCCACTTGTTCATCTCTTTTCCTCCTAGATTTCCATATTTTTATTTTATCTTTATCAGTTTTTACTTCCTATGCGAATCACTTTTGTTACGATTCACTTTCGTTACGATTCGCAGGAGCTTCACAATCATTCGCAAAACCAGCTAGCTGACGCTGCTATGCAGCTTATGTTTTGCTCATGCTCGTGAAGTTCCTGCTTCCGGCTCCATGGAGACAGCCAGCCAGATTTTCAAGCAAGCTTGAAATCTGTCCGTCTGTCTCCATATGCCTGCGAATCGTAACTAATGTCGTTCAAACTCTATCCTGTCCAGTCTGAAATCTGCTCCATTGGTGACACTGTTCATGAATTTAAATTCGTACTCGCCGGCATCCAATTTGACATCCAGGGTAAAATCCTGATAGTCCAACATATCCGCCGTCTTCGTCATGGGCACATTGGTTCGGTTGGCTGCCCCATCATCTGTAATCTGACCGGGAGCATAATAAATATCTACCGAATTGCTATCCTTTGCTGCCGCAATGTAGAAATGCAGGGTGTATTCTCCTGCCTCCGGAACCAATACATTCCACTTGGCATTTGCCCATTCGCCACCCCAATTATCTACATAGGAGATATTGTTGGCATTGCCCAGCTCCACCAGATAGGAATCCTCATTACAAACCTCTGCCTCCAACACATAACCGGTGGATTCCAGATTGATGAGTCCACCCTGGATTGCTGCCAGCTCCTCGTCAGACTTCGCAGGCTTTTCTCCAATCTGTGTAGTTCCCTCTGCCTTTAAGCTTTCTCCTGCTTTGTTTAAGCCTGTACCCCGCTTAAATAACACCAAGCTTTCGTCATCAAACTTCTCTGCAATATCCGATGCGTACCAGGGCCATGTGTAAGTCAATGTGCCTGTGAAATCATAATCTCCAAGCAGCACATCTGCCACACCCTCACCCTCTGTACCGGGCAGCCATGCAGTCACAATGGCATCGAAATCCTCCACATAATCTGCGATAGTCACGGGACGACCAATCAGCAGCAAGGCAATCACCGGAATATCCTCTTTCCCGGCTGCCTGCAGGGATGCCTTGAGCTGTTCAATCAATTCCTTATCATCTCCTGTGATTGTCAGGTTGGAAGAGCTTCTGTCGCCCTGCGTCTCTGCATAGGGAACTTCACCCACTACCACAATCACCGCATCTGTATCCGCTGCCACTTCTCCATTGTCATTGTATGTAATATTTTTACCGCCTGCTGCCGCCTGTAATCCTTCCAAAATCGTAGTGCCGCTAGTGATGTCGCCGCGACTTCCCTGCCAGGAAATCGTCCAACCGCCACACTGGGCACCGATGTCATCTGCCTTGGAACCGGTCACCAAAATATGCTTGGCGGAGCTCAAAGCTTCCATCGCCGTCTGAGCACCCATAGCGTCATTTTTCAAAAGTACCAGTGACTTACGAACCAGCGCTCTTGCCACCTCTCTATGCTCCTCATTACCGAATTCCCCGATTAGTGCCACCTCATGCTCAGAGCCGATGGTCTCCTCGAAAAGTCCTGCCTCCAGTTTCACACGCAGGATTCTTCTCACCGCATCATCCACTCTCTCAATAGGCACGCGCCCCTCTTCCACCAGTTCTACCAAAGTATCAATGAATTGTTTCCAGGTGTTAGGCTCCATAAACAAATCAATACCGGCATTCACGGAAAGTGCCACCTGATCCTTGTAGGTATTACCGCTAACCTGCTGAATACCGTTATAATCACTGACAACCAGTCCGGTAAAGCCAAGCTCTCCCTTTAATACATCATTGATCAGATATCCATTCTCATGACATTTCACACCATCTACACTGCTGTAGGATACCATCACCGTGCGGGCTCCTGCATCCAGTGCTGCTTTATAGGGAACGAGCAATGTGTCGTGCAACAGCTTGTCAAACTCCTCATCGCTCATCACCACATCCCCCTGATTGGTGCCGTCCTTGGTATATCCTTCTCCAATATAATGCTTTGCCGTAGCAAGCACATGATCGGCATCCAGATATTCCTCAGAGCTGCTCTCGCCTTGCGCCCCTCTGATAAAGGCTGCACCCAGTCTTGCCACAATATCTACTTCTTCACCAAAGCCCTCATAGGTACGTCCCCAGAGCTCATTTCTGGGATTTGCCAGTGTCGGCGCAAAGGTCCACTGAATACCGGTTGCTTTGACCTCTTTTGCCACGATAGCTCCCATCTGCTCCATCAGCTCCTCATCGTCTGCGGAACCCAGTCCAATGTTGTGAGGGAACATGGTAGCATCCGACACATTGCTGTGTCCATGCACAGCATCCACACCGTACAACAAGGGAATCCCCAACCTGGACTGCAGGGATACAAACTTCATACTGTCCACACCATACTGCCAACCATTCACCGCATTACTCCTGTTCGGTGCGGAACCACCGCCACTTAAGATAGAGCCCACATTGTACTCTGTGATCTCCGCCAGTGATATGGCACTCTGCTCAGGCTGCACCATCTGTGCTGCCTTGTCCCTCAGGGTCATCTGCGCCATCAACGCATCGATTCGCGTCTCAATATCCTGAGCGGCATCCATATACACGCTCTTGTCCGCCTCTGCATTGGGATCCACCGGATCTACATACCCGGTAAAGACCTCTTCCTCCGGCTCCGCAGGTATATCTGCCTCCGGTACTTCAGCCTCCGCTTCCTCGGTCGTCTGTGCAACTTCCTGCTTTTCATCTGCGCTCTTCATAAAAACGTTTTTATAGCAAAACGCAAAAATAGCGCAGATAAGAATCAACCCAGCCACCACCCCAATGACTATCTTTTTCTTCTTTGCCTGTTCCATACGCCTTCTTCTACCTTTCCAAACTAATTGTGAAAAACATTATCAAATTTATTGTACTAAAGAAAGTGGTAAAAATCAACCATTCTTACCACTTTCTTTTACAAATTATGTAATTTCTTATGGTCTCTTATCCAGTGCGTTCCGAATACGCTCCAGTGCTTCCTCCAATACACTTCTCGGACATGCCACATTGATTCTCTGAAAGCCTTGTCCACACTCTCCGAAGATTTTGCCGCTGTCCAGCCACAGCTTCGCCTCATAGATGATCAGATGCTCCAGTTCTTCCGCAGAAAGCCCCGTGTCGCGAAAATCCAGCCACACCAGATAGGTACCCTCATGCTCTACCATCCGTACACCGGGCAACTTCTCTTCCACATACTGCTTCGTAAACGCAATATTCTCTCCCACATATTGCTTCATCGCCTCATACCATTCCTCGCCGTGGGCATAAGCTGCCTCACATGCCACCAGTCCCGCCACATTCAACTGACTGTATCCTGCCGCATCCACCTGCTTCTTGAAAGCTCTGCGCAGTGTCGGATCGGGAATGAAAATATTGGAAAGCTGCAAGCCTGCCAGGTTGAAGGTCTTACTGGGAGACGTACAGGTGACACTGATTTTTTCATACTCCTTCTTCAGACCGGCAAACGGATGATGATGACCCTTGAATACAAAGTCCGCATGAATCTCATCGCTGACCACAATCACGCCATGCTTACAGCAGATATCTCCCAACCGGGTCAGTTCCTCCTTGGTCCAGACCCTTGCTACCGGATTGTGGGGATTGCACAGGAAAAAGAGCTTAATCTGTTCTGCCTGTATTTTCGCCTCAAAATCTTCAAAGTCTATATGATATCGATGATCCTCTCCCAAAACTAACGTATTACGAATAATACGCCTTGCATTGTCCTCAATCACTTCCGAAAACGGATAATACACCGGCGGCTGAATCAACACGCCATCCCCCGGCTCGGTATATGCTTTCACCGCCATGGCGAGGGCTAACACAATCCCCGGTGTCTTAATCATCCACCGCTCTTCTACCTGCCAATGATAATGCTTCTGTATCCAGTCTCTCACAATTTCAAAATAAGGCTCCTGCACTTCGCTATAACCAAAGATACCATGGGCAATCTGCTCTGTCAGGGCATCCTGTACATAGGAGCTGGTGCGAAAATCCATATCCGCCACCCACAGGGGCAGCAGATCCTCCGGCATTTTCCTGCGCCTGGCAAAATCATATTTCAAGGATTTGGTATTCCGTCTGTCAATCACTTCGTCAAAATTCAGATTACGCTCTGCCATGTAATGCTTCCTCCGTTCTTGCAAACACATCTGTAAGCTCCGCGACTAGGTCTTTCACATCCTCGATACCCACTGAGATGCGAAGCGTGCTCTCTGTGATACCGTTTTTCTCTCGCACCTCCTTGGGCACATCCGCATGAGTCTGGGTAGTGGGATAGGTGATCAGGGTCTCCACCCCGCCAAGGCTTTCCGCGTACTTGATCATGCGCACCTTCTCCAGAATGGATAAGGCAAATTCTTTACTCTCCAACTGAATGGTGATCATGGCGCCAAAGCCTCTTGCCTGTCTTTTCATGATCTCATACCCCGGATGGTTGGGAAGCCCCGGATAGATTACTTTGGTCACTGCTTCTTGTGTCTGCAGCCATTTCACAATCTCGAAGGCATTTGCCTGGGCTTTTTCCATACGAATACCCAACGTTTTGATACCGCGCAGGATGAGCCAACTGTCAAAGGGCGCCAGACCCGCTCCTGTGGTCTTAATCAAAAATCTGAATCGATCCCTGATGTCCTCGCGATTGGTCACCAGAAAGCCTGCCAGGGTATCATTATGTCCTCCCAGATACTTGGTGCCGCTATGTACCACAATGTCTGCTCCCAGCTCCAACGGATTCTGAAAATAGGGGCTTAAGAATGTATTATCCACGATCAACAACAGCTCATGTCTCTTCGCGATTTCTGACAGAGCAGCAATGTCCGTCACATTCATCATGGGATTCGTGGGTGTCTCTATGTAGATTGCCCTTGTGTGCTCATTCACATAGGACTCCACATCCTCCTTATAGCAATCGATATGGGAAAAACTAATTCCATTCTTCTTGGACACATGATCAAAGAGACGGATACTGCCGCCATACAAATCCGAATCCACAATCAAATGGTCGCCCGGCTGAAACAATTCCATCATCATTGTAATAGCTGCCATACCGGTAGAAAAACCCAACGCATCAATACCGTTCTCCAGTGTTGCTACCACTTTTTCCACCTGCTCTCTGGTGGGATTCTGCAATCTGCTGTAGTCAAATCCCGTACTGTTACCCACTCCCGGATGGGCATAGGTGGCAGTCTGATAAATCGGATAGCTGATGGCACCGTAATTTCTCACATCCCCTTCTGTCTCTTCCAAGTGAATACATTTCGTATCAAATCCTCTGCTCAATTTCTTACCTCCAACCTCATCTTTATCTTCGCATTGTTTTATTTCATACTAATTCTATAGGTTTTCAATGTTTATCATATATGATACCACATATTTTTAAAATTGGGTAGCACTTTTTTATAAATATGTGACGGCTTTTGCAGATGCGCACAGACTATCACTGAAAAAGAATGCCGCTTGCGGCATTCTCGCGCCGAGCGCGGTTGCATTTATGCAACATTTACGTTACGCGCGAGTGCGCATTCATAGCGGAGCGCTTTTTGTGTAATAGGAATTGCAGAGCAATTTCCTATTACATAAAAAAGGGAGGCTATACGCCCCCCAACAGCTTGATGATCCAATATCCCAGTCCCAACAGCCAACTGGCAAAGATTCCATAGAGAATCACCGGTCCTGCAATGGTGAAAATCTTGCATCCGATGCCGAAGACCTGTCCCTCTGTCTTGTACTCAATGGCAGGAGCCGCCACCGAATTGGCGAATCCCGTGATGGGCACCAGGGCACCTGCGCCGCCCCATTTGACAATGCGGGGATAAATACCGAAGCCGGTAAGTACCACAGACAAAAACACCAATATCAACGAGCACCAGGACCCGGCTGTCTGTTTGTCCAATCCAAACCTGTTCATCGCAGTATTCAGGATAAACTGCCCCACACAGCAGATCACTCCTCCCACCAGAAAAGCCTTTGCCATCTGCAGCCACAGATTGTGGGTAGGCGTCACCTCCTTGACATAATCATTGTATTCCTGCTTCTGTTGTTCTGTCATCTTACTCATGCCTCTTCCCTCCATACAAATACAGACCTCGGAGATTCACAAGGAGTCTGCTCCACAAAAAACCTCCGACAGCCACATGCTTTATCAAACATTGTGCCCACCGGAGGGAAAATTATACTTGTTCATTGCATTGTATGGGAAGATTTTCGCCAGCTCCCTTTTATTTGGCAGCAATCATCTGACCGTACCAGTGCAGAGCATCAATATAGGCATCATATATCTTCTTTTCATCAATCTGGTTCAGCACTAATTGTCTGGAAATCTCCTGCCAATTTGCGCGCTCATATTGTGACATAAAATCCATAATGGGGGCAAAATTACCCTTGCCCTCTATCAGCGCATCCTTCACGGGCTTGGATACCTGTACGATCTCTAATGCCTCTGCAATGGGCATATCCAAAATAATATCCAGCACCGAGAACAAGCCTGTCAAAAACAGCTCAGAGGACTGACTTGCCAGTGAAAACAAGGGTGCCAAATTCTCTGCAAACTTCGCACGCATCAGAGATAGCCTGGTGACCTCATTGGGCTTATCCGTATAAAGCTTTTCTGCCACCACCGTAGTCAGCCACTTTCTCAATTCTCTCTCACCCAACATAGCTGCCGCATGCCTGATACCGGTAATCTGGGAATTAATCGTCATACGATTCACCATCTTCAACAAATCGATTACCAACGCTGTATCCCGTCCGATCACATCTGCCGCCTCTTCCAGTTCAAAGTCGGGAGAATTCACCATATTCAACAACTGAATATAGTTCACCTTCAAGGGCGATACCTCATGCTCGCCTTTATTGATGGGCGTGCGATAGAAATCTCCTTCGTAAAACTGATATCCCCCCTCATTCTTCAGCCATTCAAACCGCTCCATCGTGGGAATATTGCCGGCACAAAGCTGAATATTGGGATAAACATTGCTGAAATAAATTCTAGCCTTGGTGATATCAATCTTCTGTGAATCCAGGAACATATAATCCATCAGCCTGAGCACTTCTCTGTATATTTCAAACTTTGCCACCTCAAGCTTGCGCATCGCCAGTTGATAACCGCTTGCCTTCAATTTCTGCAGACGCTCTATGTACAGCGGCTCCGGCGTAATGGAATTGTCCATCAGCAGTACCAGACGTTCATGAGGGGCGCCCATACGATTCTCCAAATCCGTAAAAATGGAAATATTCGTAATCGGTATGAACACATTTTTATCATCAGCCAGCGCATCAACCCCTACACTTTCTATCAATTCCAACCCAACCACCTGCGAAGCTCCATCCAGACTACCTGTGCCAAGCAGACTTGGATTGATAAATGTATTCTTCTTCTGTGTAAATAAAGAATACGCGTTCACTGCCAAATTCTCATCAAACAACGGAACCAAATTAACTAGCATACTCATCCCTCCTGAAATCCCACTATATATTTACAATTAGCAAAACTCCTCAATCTTTTCTTATAAAATATCATATTTTTGCAGATTTGTATATAAATTTTCCGCAAATTCATATAATTTTTGTCATATTTCCTCTTCTTTTCCCTCTCTCCCCGCTGTAGCAATCAAAGTCTTGTCTACATCCTCCTCATAGTTACGGAGCGCAACCTCTATGGGCGTCGGATCCTTTGTGATTCTTCGTCCTCCCACATGATTAAAAAAGACGATGATTCCCAGTGCAAGTCCAATGGAATAAGAGACCTCCAAGGTATTAAGCGCTCCCGGCTCACGGTTCATCACCATACGATAGATTTCGGTGAATACATCATTGATTCCCACATCGTTGTGATATGCCATAATTGCAAAAGCAGTTCCAAAAAAACTCACCAGACATACCATCACAATCTTCAGCACCATTTGCCATCCCTTTTGTCTGTCCACATCCACCCACTCCACCAACACATCCGATTCTCCCACACTTTGCACCAGGATGTCGGGACAGACTTCCTCCATCAGCTCCACCAGCTTCAACACACTGATTACGCATCGCTTCTCTTCACCTTCCTGAAACTGCTTCACCTTCAAATCCTTCAGCTTTGCAGTTATCTCCCTATCCATACAACGCAGACTCCCCATATCCCTCAGATATACGTCCGGCGACTGTACCTCAATATTTCTATTGCATTTCAAATACACCGCATTCTCTGCCACAATCTTATCCTTTCACTATACACATTATCAAGTGATTGCGAAACTCCCTTCAATCCCTCACATCACCCGATGCAGCTCCACCAGAAAGTATACCAATGATCCACACAGCTTTCCTGCTGCCATCGCCAGAACTGCCAATCCAATCCCGTGCCGGAACCCAATTCTCCTGGTAAAAATAGGAATACTGTCCAACATTTCCGCAATGGCTAATGCCAGACTTCCCACAAACATTCCTGAAAACACACCTATGACCGCCAGTACGGTATTGCCCAATCCATTCCATACGTTTAATCTCTCCGGAAATCGTTCGCGCAAATGCGCACCTATCTGACTATATCTGGCAAAAATACTGCAGAAGGCTCCTGCGATGGTTCCGAAGATTACCATCTCCTCATACAGCAACACCTCTCTTGCCGTATGTGTCTCACCAGCAAAACGCGGCACCAGACCCACCGCCACTAAAACGGTGAATACGCCTGCTGCCGCCAATAATCCATAACTGCTTCCAATGAGTGCCAAGAACATCTCTTTCCAAATCATTGTGCTCTCCTCTGACAATCGTTCACCTGTTCTGCAAATTCCAACTGCGAACTTAGTATGTCCAAAGGAAAAATATATATGCTATTGAACACCCACACCTTAATACTTTTTCCAACATGCCGGTGAGAACATAATCAATATAGGGAACAATTCCAATCTTCCCGCCAACATATCAAACATCAAAATGAGTTTAGAAAAATTGCTGAAAATCGAAAAATTTTGCATCGGTCCCACACCGGCAAGACCGGGACCGATATTATTAAGCGTCGCCACCACCGCTGTAAAATTGGTCGTGAAGTCAAACTCGTCCAACGCCAACAACAACATTGATGCAAACATCACCAAACAATACACCGAGATAAATACATTGGTGGAACGCATGGTTTCATGAGGCAGATTGTGTCCGTCCATGCGAATCTGCTTTACCTGACGGGGATGAATCATCATAGACAATTCCTTCTGCACCGCCTTGGTGAGTATTACAAAACGTGATACCTTGATACCACCACTGGTGCTCCCTGCACAACCGCCCACAAACATCAGTGTTAAAAGAATCGTTTTGGACAACTGCGGCCAAAGATCAAAATCCGTGGTGGAATAACCGGTAGTAGTGATTACAGAGCCCACTTGGAAAAACGCATGTCTAATCGTTTCACCGATGCTTCCATACATCTGGTGTGTATTCCATGTGATGGTTGCAACACTCGCCAGAATGATGAAAAAGTACCAACGCACTTCCTCGATAGAGAATGCTTCCTTAAACTTCTTGCGCAGCAAACAGAAGTACACTGTATAATTCACACCACTCATGATCATGAAAATCGTTACAACATTCTGAATTGCAGGTGAATAGCCTGCCATGCTGTCATTCTTGATACCAAAGCCACCTGTACCAACCGTACCAACCGTGATAGTCACCGCGTCAAATATGGGCATCCTGCAAATGCACAATATGAGTATCTCCAAAACGGTCATTCCGATATAAAGTTGATAGAGAATCTTCGTCGTATCCTTCACGCGAGGAAGTAGCTTACTCACGGAAGGTCCGGGGCTCTCCGCCCGCATGAGATTGATATTGGAGGCTCCGACCAGTGGCAGAATCGCCATAATGAATACAAACACTCCCATACCGCCAATCCAGTGTGTAAAGCTGCGCCAAAAGATACTGGCATGGGTAAGGCTCTCCACCTCAGGCAGCACACTCGCCCCTGTCGTAGTAAATCCCGATATAGTCTCAAACAACGCATCGATGTAGTTGGGAATATCCTGAATTACCACAAAAGGAATCGCCCCAAAGATACTCATTGCCAACCAACTTAAGGATACAGATACAAACCCCTCTCTGGCATATAAATCAAAGACCCTGGGTCTTTTTCTATGTAACAGAAAACCTATAATCCAACACAGCACTGCCGTTGCAAAAAATGCTGCAGCCGGAATATATTCCTGATAAATAAGTCCTACAAATCCAGGCAGCAGCAAAAAACCTGCCTCAAACTGTAAAATCCATCCGACAATGTAGAAAATCATCGCAAAATTCATCTGTTAATCCTCCAGAATATCTCTGATGTCATTCAGTCTGGCATGGGTCAATACCACCACAACCGTATCTCCCACCTTCAGCACATCCTGACCTCCGGGAATGATGATCTGACCATTGCGATTGATACCGCAGATCAGAATATTTTTGCGAATCTTCAAATCCTGCAAAGGCACATCTGTCACCTCGGAAACCTCCTTGATATAGAACTCAAGCGCCTCCGCCTTTCCATCCTCCAGTTTGTAGAGGTTCTCCACATTACTGTTCATGGACTCATTCATGGAACGGGCATATTTGATGATCATATCTGCTGTCAACAAGCTGGGATAGGTAATACTATCCAGTTGAATCTCGTTCAGGACACCGATAAAATTGATACGGTTCACCTTCGTCACAACCTTAGCATGAGATACCTGCTTTGCAAATAAAGATAACAGGATATTCTCCTCATCCATACCGGTCAATGCGGCAAAACCATCCACTGTCGCCAGTCCCTCCTGCATCAACAAACGCCTGTCCGTCACATCCCCACAGATGATTGTAGCTCTAGGCAAAAGCTCGCTCAGCTCCTGACATCTGGCGAGATCACGTTCAATAATCTTTGTCTCCACACCGATGAGCAGCAGTCTCCTCGCCAGATAATAGGCGATGGTTCCACCTCCCAGAATCATGGCTGTGCGAATCTTCTCCATGCCCACGCCAATCTTGCGGAAGAAATTGGTCGCCTTGGTGGGCGTCGCAGCAATCGCCACCACGTCTCCCTCCCGGAACACGAAATCCGCCCGGGGTATCAACACCTCATCCCCGCGGGTAACCATGCACACCAGAATATCACATTTCAGCTTCGTTCTGATATTAATCAGTTCGTAATTATTTAACAGAGAATCCTTTGCCACACGGAAATGCAGCAATTCTACTCTTCCCTTTGCAAAGGTATCCACCTTCACCGCAGAAGGGAACTGGAAAATCCTTGCAATCTCTGAACCGGAAGCGAACTCCGGGTTGACGATCATCTCAAGTCCCAGGGCATCCTTCAGGAATGGAATTTCGTAGTTATAGATAGGACTTCTCACTCTGGCAATGGTCTTGCAATTACCGGTCTTTCGCGCGATAACGCAGCACAGAAGGTTCTGCTCATCCGAACCGGTTACTGCAATCAGCAGGTCTGTCTGCGCAATACCTGCCTCCACCAATGTCTGATAGCTGGCTCCGTTGCCGACGATTCCCATCACATCCACCTGTTCTGTGATGGAGCTGACCTTATCCTCACGCTCGTCCACCACAACGATATTGTGTTCCTCTCCATTGAGCTGCTCTACCAGCGTATATCCAACCTTACCACAACCTACAATTATAATGTTCATAGTGCATCATCCTTTACCTTTCGGCAATAAAATTCAAATCCTAGTATAGCACAAGTGATGCAAAAAGAAAAGTACACACTTATTCTTCCCACAAGGGTTCAAAGCTGATATTCATATCCACATCCGTGCTGATTCCATTGACTTTTCCTTTTTCACTGTACTGCCAAACCTTGTATTTGTAAGGATAATAAAAATTGTCATTGTAATAAGCGAACCACTTATCATATTCCTCCAACTGCTGCAAATCCAACATCAAAGCTGCCATCTCCATGTTGTGATAAATCATTGGATGATATCCGGCATTTTCCATTATTTTGCAAAACTGTATGGTGAGATTCGTACGCTCCTCCACAGACAGTCTATTCATCCTGCCGTCTGCATTGGCGATTGTCTCTACATCAAACACTACCGGGCACTGTATTTTATAAGGCGCAAGCTTTTCCAATAACAGATCGGTTTCTTCCCTCAGCTCTTCCTCGTTGATCGCCTGAGAGAACACATAAACTCCCACCTTGATACCGGCTCTCAAAGCACCTTCAATATTCTGCTCAAAGGTGTCATCCTCCACCAGCTTGCCTGAGCCATAGCCTCTGAAAATTGCCCGGATAAATACGAACTCCACGCCATCCTCTGCCACCCTGTCCCAGTCAATCTCCCCTTGAAAGGTGGAAACGTCGATTCCCTTATGGGAGATTACCTCTCCCTGCTCCACATATTGAAACTCGCCATTCTCAAGTACATTCAGATTTTCCTCTATGTAATCATGGTGCTGCAGGGCATCACTGATGGGTACAAAATGAAACAGTCCATTGCTGACCAACACAATATCGTCAGGATAATAGGGCCGCAAGGTCTCCACCACTGTCACTCCATCCTCCAGCTTGCCGCGAATGCCGCCCAACACTTCCTCCTCCCTAAGTCTTGCCGCCTCATCCGCCTGCGCCTCTCTTTCTGCCAGAGCTTACGCCACAAGCGCATCCACTTCCTCCTGAGAGTACAGAATCTCCTGCACTTCGGCAACTGTTTCTATGGCGTCCTGTTCTTTCTTCTGCTTTCGTGCTTCCCATCGATTCCACACAAGCAATATCACACAGATGAGTAATAACACCCACGCCAACGTCAGCGCCACGACTGTAAATAGACGGAATCTCCTGCGCTGCTTTTTCACCTGTGCACTCCGTACCCTATCCTCTTCCCGCTTTTGCATATTGTTATCCATTTTGTATTTCCTCACATATCGTCAACTGTATATAGATAATTGCCAGACTCACTTCATTGTTTTATAATTGTACGATTTGCACAACTTCTTGAAGCATTATAGATGTTTCGCAAACACCTATATCAACCGTATAGTTATTTGCCAAACTCATTAAATCCTGTACTTTTTATAATAGCGGAAAATCAGCAGAAAATAAAGTACAATTTACTTCCTTTTTTTCACAAGGCTCTCTCCCTCATTCTGCGCAAAATCTTCTTCTCCAGCCTGCTGACCTGCACCTGACTGATGTTCATAGTCCGCGCCACCTCCACCTGGGTCTTGTTCTGAAAATAGCGCATGTAAATCAGTTTTCGATCATTCTCCTCCAACTCCTCCAATAGCTGCTCGATCAACAGCCTGTCCAACAGCCGCTCCTTCTCCGAATCACCGCTGCTTCCCGCCATGCCTCCCACGCTTCCGGTACTTCCGCGCTCCCCCTGCACCACCTTGTCCACCAGATACATCTCACTTCCGTCGTCCTGATGCACCGCACTATAGATGGATTCCACCGATAAATCGGCTTCCATCGCCAATACGATCTCTTCCTCTGAAAGCGCAGTTTCAACTGCAATTTCCTGCAACGTAGGTTCTCTGTTCAGACGATTCTGCAGCCGTTGGCGTGCCACCCGCACCTTTAACCCGTTCTCCTTGATCGTGCGTGAGACCTTGACAATCCCGTCATCTCTCAGAAAACGTTTTATCTCTCCTGTAATCATGGGCACCGCATAGGTGGAAAAACGCACCTCCAGTTCCAGATTAAAATGGTCTATCGCCTTCATCAATCCAATGACACCTATCTGAAACAGATCTTCTGCATCATATCCCCTCCCTATAAACCGCCTGACAATATGATGTACCAGTCCCAGATTCCTCTCAATCAGTACTTCTCTTGCTTCCTTTTCTCCTGCCTGTGATCTTGCAATCAGTACTGACACCTCTTCCATATGCTAGTCCTCTCTAACCTCCCACGCTTCGGTGCCCATTTTCTTACTCATTCGTATGGTGGTTCCTTTTTGGGGTTCACTCTCCACATGAAGCTCATCCATAAAGGCTTCCATAAAAGCAAAGCCCATGCCGGAACGTTCCAGCTCCGGTTTGGTAGTGAAAAGCGGTTCCATTGCTTTATCAATATTTTCAATCCCCTTTCCCCAGTCAATCACATCAATATGTAGCGTATCCTGATTCAGCAGACAATGTACCTTGACCTTTCCCTCATGGATTTCATGGGGCGTCGCCGGGGCAGCTTTCGTCCCTCCGTAGCCGGACACATTCTCGTATCCGTGAATGATGGCGTTTGTCACCGCTTCAGATACCGCCGTTTTTATATCAGAAATCTCCTCAAGCGTAGGATTCAAATGCGCCACAAACGCTGCCACCGATACCCTCGCAAAGCTTTCATTGTCTGAAATTGCATCAAATACAATCTCCATCTCGTTCTTCATCTCATTTACCATGCCTTTCTTTTCTCATTCTTTCTTTTCATTCCCTGGTTCATCAATCCAGTATTTCCACAACCTTATTCAGCCCTGACAAAGCAAGAATACGTCTGATCTGCCTGTCCGCATGAATCGCATAAACACGTCCGCCAAAGCACGCAATTTTTCGATATCTTCCCATAATAATCCCAATACCGGAGGAATCCATAAATCTGGTATCCTCAAAATCAAACACCACATGATTTACGTCCTCCCTGATCAAAAACTTATCTGCATTCTCACAGATATACGCCGCCCGATAGTGGTCTACCTCCTCCGGGAGCTTCACCATCAAACAGTTGTCAATCACTTGAAAATCTTCCATCTGTCTTCTCCTGCCTTTCTTTTTTTGCATCAAAATCCTCTTTCCTGCAAACAAAAAGAACCTGTGGAAATCACTCCACAAGTTCTTTTCTTTCGTACATTGTATTAATTATCCGAGGTCTCTATATCCTCCTTGTATTGCCTTGCCCTACGGCCTTTATCGGTATCCGGGAACTGTTCTATGACTTTGTCAAAAATAATGACTGCATTTTCCAAGTCCCCACTTTGCCTGTATGAATCACCCAGATAATACAGGGAATTCAAATCTGTCTCATCATAATACACTGCCTTGGTCAGATTGGCAATGGCTGTCTCAAAATCATTGGTACGATAAGCATTATAGCCTTCTGTGTAATACTTGCCTGCCAAATCAGGTCCTATGGTGGTAAGCAGCGTATGATATAGCTTCTGGAAAGCTTCAGAGGTGGAATCCACATCCACACTTGCCGCTATGCTCTCAAGATTGGTAGCTGCCTGCTCTGTATCCTTTGTCTCCAAGTAGGCGCTGGCTGCTGTCAGCAAACTATCAATGGTCTGCAGGGTACCATCCGTCCCCACATAGCCCTCCAACTCCTGATGCAGCAGATCAATCTCCGCTTGCAAATCGGAAAGACTCCCTTCCAACTCCTGGACACGGGAAGTCTTTACATCCAACTGATTCCCCAGATCCGTATATTTTTTCTGTGCTTCATTGTTGGCATTGGAAACTGCAGCCGGCACAATCAAAAAGTACATAGCTGCCAATCCGATCACCAGACCAATCCCAATATTTACCAACGTAGCTACACCGCCGTTCTTAGGCTCTCTCACATTTAAAGGCTGAATGATTATCTCATTGTCGCTCTGATAGCGAACGGCATCCTCCTTCTTGCGAGGTGCGGACTGCTTCACGTTCTCGTCAGGAAGAAGCATCCTATCCACCTCCTGCGTATAGCGGAGTGTCATGGTATTGTTCCGATCAATCCTGGCACACTTTACCAGTTCGCGCTTGGCGCGCTCCCAATCCTCCATATCTATATACAAAAGCGCCAACAACTGATGGGCACGGACAAATTTCGGATTCAGAGACAATACCTTTTTTAGCTGTATCACAGCCAAATCCTTGCTGTCCTGCTGGCAGTACACCAGTGCCTGATTGTACTTCTTCATGGTCTGATTCAATGCGTCTAGCCTTCCTACGTTGGACTGCACTGTAGTGATATAATCATCGGCTATATTTTTCTCCGACCGCATATTCTTGCTGATGACCCACTCGCTCAAAGCAGCCACCACTTCACCCATTTCAAAATAAACTAATCCCAGAAGATTTCTGGCATCAATATTATTTTTATTAAATTTCAAACTCTGCCGCAGACTATTGACTGCACCGGATAAATCCCTGACAGTTGCCCGCTCCAAGCCCTCATTGTAGAACTTGTTGGAGACTGCCATGATTTTCTTGTAAAGAGAAACATCTGCCCCACACGCGGTACAAAAATCATGTTCTGATAAGCGACAACCACAATGATAACAAAACATGTATTTCCTCCTATTGCTCCGCGGCCTTCTCTTCTGATTCCTTTATCATCTTTACCAACAAATCTGCCATATCCGTCAAATCCTGATTGTAAATTGCATCTTCAGCATCTTCCACCTCAAGACTGGGATGAAATTTCTTCAATTCCTCTTCAAAATTGATCATTCTTTACTTGTATGATGTTTTTAGAAGCTAAAACACCTACGTTCCTTTCTTTTTAATATCGTGGTTCAATACATTCAGATACTGTGTACTTTTGATTCGCTACCTGTAGCCTTGACTACTCGAAGGAGTGTATTGCCGCTAACTG
>JAFVDW010000058.1 GCA_017478245.1 Lachnospiraceae bacterium | reverse complement strand
GCTGCTCTATCTCTCTGAGAATATCCTTCGGTTCTCTGCTGCGCTCTCTTCCACGCACATAGGGTACGATACAGTAGGTGCAGAAATTATTACAGCCAAACATGATATTGATACCGGACTTAAACGGATATTTGCGTTCTACCGGCAGATCCTCCACGATTTTGTCCGTATCCTTCCAAATATCAATGATCATCTGATCACTCTCCAGGCAGGTATACAAAAGCTCTGCAAATTTATAAATATTATGCGTACCAAAAATCAAATCCACAAAGCGATAACTTGTTTTGATCTTCTCAATTACCGTAGGCTCCTGCATCATGCAGCCACAGAGTGCGATCTTCATGTAGGGATTCTTACGTTTAAAGCCGTTCAACACACCCAACCTGCCATACACCTTCTGATTGGCATTGTCCCGAACTGTACAGGTATTATAAATCACGAAATCCGCATTCTCATCCTCCGTCATTTCGTAGCCGATCAGCTCCAGAATACCCACCAGCTTCTCCGAATCTCTGGCATTCATCTGACACCCAAAGGTAGTCACACAGCAGGTGGGCGTTCTGCCCATCTGCTCTGCCATCTCCTGTAATTTCCTGCGGCCCTTTGCCATGAAATAATACTGACGCGCCACCTCTTCACCCGGTGCTTCTCCTGTGATATCAATCGTATTTAAGTCTATTGCATTTCTCTCTGTCATATTTATCTCACTTCCAAATTGTCGTTACTTTCTCTATCCCCTATACGCTTTCCCCGGTTTGCGCATAGCGTTGCACGATTCCAAGCAGCATTTCTGTCACCTGGTTCATGGACTGTACACAGGCGAACTCATATCTGCTGTGATAATTCTCTCCACCGGTACAGAGATTGGGGCAGGGCAGATTCATAAAAGACAATCTGGCACCGTCCGTGCCGCCGCGTATAGGCGATACAATCGGCACAATTCCCATCTCCTCCATAACTGTGCGGGCAGTATCCACCAGATGCATATGTTGCTCAATGATCTCTCGCATGTTGTAATAGGAATCCTTCATCTCAATCCGCACGGTATCCGCTCCGTACTTTTGATTCAGGAAATCCGCAATTTGTTTAAAATAAGCTTTTTTCTGTTCAAATAAGGTGCGGTCAAAATCCCGGATGATATAATCCGCCACGACACCTTCCACATTCCCTCTGATATTGTCCAGATGATAAAATCCTTCATACCCCTCTGTATGCTCCGGTCGCGCCAAAGCAGGTAACAGGCTCTGAAACTCCTGGGCAATCAAAATGGCATTCTTCATCTTGCCCTTGGCTGTGCCGGGGTGTACATTTCTGCCAGTCACGATCACCTTGGCTCCGGCGGCGTTAAAGCATTCATATTCCAATTCTCCTAAGGGACCGCCATCCACCGTATAGGCAAAATCTGCACCAAAGAGCGCTACATCAAAATAATCTACCCCCGCTCCAATCTCCTCGTCCGGTGTAAAGCCCACCTTGATGGTTCCATGGGGCAGTTCGGGATGTGTCAAAAGCTCCTGTACCATCGCCATAATCTCTGCCACGCCTGCTTTGTCGTCCGCTCCCAAAAGAGTAGTCCCGTCCGTCACAATCAAGTCCTGTCCTACATATTTTGCAAGCTCCGGAAAATCCAAGCCGCGCATAATAATCTGCTCAGTTTCATTTAACACAATATCTTTGCCGTCATAGTTCTCTATGATCTGTGGTCTTACATTTTCTCCGCTTACATCCGGCGAGGTATCCATATGGGAGATAAATCCCAACACAGGGCTCTCCTCATACCCTTTCGCGGCAGGTATCGTAGCGTATACATAGCAATGCTCCCTGTCATAGACCACATCCACTGCACCCAAGGCTTGCAGCTCTTCATATAACAGCCCGGCAAGCTTGTGCTGCTTTGCCGTGCTGGGACTCATGCCCGTCTCCTCCTCTGATCTCGTATCAATCTTTACATATCTCAAAAAATTCTGTATTGTCTGTGTCATATTTCCTCCCAATATTCCGGTTTGCCGAATCTGCATCAACAGTATACACTACTTTGCGGGCAGACACAAGATGATAAGAATCATTTTCTGCACGTTAGCGTGCGGTAATGTTTCACTTTTACCATTTATTATTTTGTGAACTATTCTATAATATAGTTAAGTGTTAAGCATCTGACATATTTGAATCGGATGTGTGGATTGATTAACATAAAAATGAACAATAAAAAGCCAAGAGCTTCAGAATGGGAGGAAGAGAATATGAACAATAAAAAACTTATGAAATCAGCAAAAGATTGTAAAATTTGTGGTGTGTGCGGTGGAATTGCAGAATATCTGGAGTTGGATTCCACCATCGTAAGACTCATCACTCTGTTGCTGATATTCGGTGCAGGCGTCAGCATCTGGGTTTATATCATCGCAGCATTGGTAATCCCCAAGGAGGTTCCCGAATTGACCGTTGATTATCAGTATGACAATGATGCTTTCTAATTCTTTGAAGAGCGTTCTCAATGAGGACGCTCTTTTATTTCTCTGCACGCCTCGGAGGACAACACCAATATACAAATCAGATTCGGTATCGCCATCAGAGCATTACAGATATCTGCAAAATTCCACACCACCTCCAGAGAATACACCGCCCCCAGAAAGGTTACCAACGCATAGAGAAATCGATAATACATCCGCGCTTTGTCACCACCAAACAGATATTCAAATGCCTTTTCACCCTGATAAGCCCAGCTCGCTATCGTCGCAAAGGCAAACAACGCAATACTGACACTGATAAACATGGCTCCATAATCTCCTAACACTGTACGAAACGCCGCAATCGCCAGCGCTGTTCCAGTCACATAAGCCCCCTTCTCATCTACGCACCCGAACACACCGGACACCATATAGGCAAGCCCTGTGACCGAACAGATTACAATGGTATCTAAGAATACACTTGTCATACTGATATACCCTTGTTTGATGTAATCCTCTGTGTCCGCTGCCGCCGCACTGATGCCGGATGCCCCCAGACCCGCCTCATTGGAGAACACACCTCTGGACACGCCAAAACGAAGCGCCTCCTTTGCTGACACGAGCATACCTCCCGCCAGTCCACCTCCTACCGCTTTGGGTGAAAATGCCATTATTAGCATTTGTATTAAGGCAGCAGGCACCTGACCAATATTTTTCCCAATCACAAGGAACGCTCCCAACATATAAAGAATACCCATGAACGGCACCAAAAACTGCGTACATTTTGCAATGCTTCCGATGCCTC
>JAFVDW010000057.1 GCA_017478245.1 Lachnospiraceae bacterium | reverse complement strand
TACAAGCGCCCTTTTAAGGGCTGCGACGAGTCAAGGGCGTTAAGGCTTGAACAAAGTGAAAGCCAGCGTCTTTAGGCGCTGGCCGGTAACTGCCCCTTATAGGGGCGAGCAAACCACCCGTTTGACGGGTGGTCATGATTTACTACACTTTATAACAGCTTTAATAGATAGATCATTCTTGTTCAATATCAGGAAATGCGCTTTCTTACCAACGCGGATGCTACCATAGTCATGGTCGATGCCAATGGACCGGCAGGGATTGATGGTGGCGGCTTTTATGGCACTTTCCAAGGGAATCCCCATGGAGATGGCTGTGAGTACGCAACGGTAAAGAGGAGTAACGCTTCCGGCAAGTGTTCCGTCGGAAAGGGTGGCATGACTGCCGTTCACATGTACCTCCAGACCGCCGAGGGAGTAGGTGCCGTCAGGTTTGCCGGTGGCTTCCATACTGTCACTGATGAGAATCACGCGATCCGCACCAAAGAGACGAAAAGTCGCGCGCACCACGCTGGGAGCAATGTGTACTCCATCGCAGATGAGCTCCACAAAGCTGTTCAGTGTATCGGAGGCGGCTCCAATGACTCCGGGTGCTCTGTGCGTGAAAGGAGGCATAGCATTATACAGATGGGTCACATGATCGGCACCTGCTGCAAATGCCTTCATTGCAGTATCATAATCAGATTCGGTATGAGCGATGGAAAATCGGAATTCCTTGCTGCATTCCTTAATACAATCAACAGCGCCTTCCACTTCGGGAGCTAAGGAGATCAGTCGTACCAATCCTTCGGCATCCTTTTGCCACCTCCTGATAGCTTCTGCGGTGGGAAGCTGTATGTAGGAGGCGTTTTGCGCGCCTTTTTTATTTACATTGATAAAAGGTCCTTCCATATGTATACCGACGAGCGCTGCCCTGTCTGCGGGAGCATCTGCTTTCTGCTGGGACTTGGCATATGCGGCAGCACTTTTCAAAATATCGGAAAGTATGTCGGCAGATAAAGTCATGGTAGCGGGGCAGATGGTGGTTACGCCTTGCGTGAATTCGTAAGCAGCAATGGCATCGAACGCTTCCTCTGTGCCATCGCAGAAATCATGTCCTGCACAGCCATGAAAATGAATATCGGTCAATCCAGGTACAATATAGCAGCCGCTTGCATCAAATATCTCAGATGTATCAGATGGCTGTACAGTGTCTTCGGATAGCTTAGTGATCCGGTCTCCGTCCGTAGTGATTGTCAGAGGGGAAAATTGTCCCTCTTCTGTAAATACAAGTCCGTTTTTCAGTATCATAATATTTGTCCTTTCCGTGCAGCATTCGTACCCTTATTGTAGGTGATCCTGGATGAGAGAGAGGGATTCCTTATCTCCCACCAGTGTGACATCGTTGTGCAACTGCAGTACAGAAGCAGGAACCTTGGGGGTGATGGGACCGAAGAAAGCATCCTTTACAATCTGCGCTTTGTTGGCTCCATTTACCACGATGACAATCTTCTTTGCCTGCATGATGGTCTTGATACCCATGGTATATGCTTGCTTGGGCACCTCATCCATGGAGGTAAAGAAACGAGAGTTGGCGCGGATGGTGCTTTCGGAGAGATCTACACAATGAGTTTCCTTTTCAAATGCAGCACCCGGCTCATTGAAACCAATATGTCCGTTCAGACCAAGTCCCAAAAGCTGCAAGTCGATACCGCCGCAATCCGTGATGATTTTATTGTAATCGGAACATGCTTTTGCGGAATCCGCCTCCAGACCGTCGGGTACATGGGTACGTTCCTTATTAATATTGATGGAATCAAAGAAGTTGGTATTCATAAAATAGCGATAGCTCTGGTCGTTCTCCGGTGACAGCCCCTTATATTCGTCCAAGTTGATGGTAGTTACCTGGGAAAAATCCAGATCCCCCTTTTCGTACCAACGAATCAACTGTTCATAAGTACCAATGGGAGTAGAGCCGGTAGCCAGTCCCAACACACAGTTTGGCTTCATAATCACCTGTGCAGAAATAATATTGGCTGCCATACGACTCATTTGATAATAACTTTCAGTTGCAATAATCTTCATTTTTAAGATTCTTCCTTTCTAAGAAATATACCTAGCATTATACGATTTCTTGCTTTTTATAAACATAACGACTAAGATTTGAACCGTTACGATTAGTGTAGCAGTGCTTTCATTAAAAAACAAGACAATGGGGAGAAGAGCGCAAGAGAATTTAAAAGAAGACAAGATGGGTCAATTACAATCTGTCAAAAAGACTAAGATATACAATATATATTAAGGAAAAAAGGAAAAATGTTGTGAAAAACGACAGCGGTTGTACTGCCTTTGTTGGCATTTGTTGTGTAATATGTTACAACAAAATTTGCCTCAAAGCACAAAATTAATCAAAAACTGCCATTTATAACAATATTGTTTTTGACTTTTATGAGATATAATACCAATAACAAGTGAAAACAAGCAGCTTAAAAAGAAGATTGTATAGGAGAGAAGAAAATGGCACAGGGAATTGCAAAGACAAAGAAACTCTCACAGCCGAAGCACAAGGAGAAGATAACCGCTAGCAGGAAAAAGACATTTATGCTAACTACCATGGTTTTACCGGGTGCGATCTGGCTGTTCCTACTCAGATACCTTCCGATGGTAGGTATTGTGATGGCATTTCAGGATTACAAGATTTACACGAAGAAACCATCTTTCCTGAATAACCTGATACATAGTAAGTTTGTAGGGCTTAAGAATATCAAGTTCCTCTTTGCGATGCCGGATACCACATGGCAGATGGTTCGCAACACTTTGGGATATAACATTCTGTTCATCCTGTTGGGACTTGTGATTTCGGTTACCTTCGCAATCATGTTAAATGAGATTACCAAGAAGTTTGTGGCAAAGACCTATCAGACCTTGATGTTCTTCCCTTACTTCCTGAGTTGGGTTGTAGCCAGCTACTTTGTTCAGGCGTTCTTGGATCCCACCAGAGGTCTTTTGGTGCATCTGATGCAGAGCTGGGGAATGCAGACCATTGATTTCTATAATAATACGAAGCCTTGGCCTCTTATCCTGACGATTTGTAACGTTTGGAAAAATACAGGATATTCCACGGTACTCTACTTGTCTGCCATCACCGGTATTGATGCTTCTCAATATGAGGCGGCAAGTATCGATGGCGCAAGCAAATGGCAGCAGATTAAATATGTGACATTGCCCCACTTGAAGACGATGATTATTATTCTCTTCATTATGAATATCGGTAAGATATTCTGTGCCGACTTTGGTCTGTTCTTCCAGGTACCTATGAACTCAGGACCACTGTTCCCGGTAACACAGGTTATTGATACTTATGTATATCGTGCTATGACCACCACCGGTAACTACGGTATGACTACCATGGCAGGCTTGTTACAGAATCTGATTGGATTTATCTTTATCATGACAGCCAACACTATAGTTCGTAAGGTGGACAGTGACAGTGCATTGTTCTAAGCCGGACAATTAAGAAAGGAGTTCATAGACATGGCAAGGAAATCAAAAGCCGAGAAAATAGTAGTACCCGAAAAAAGAAGTTACAACGCTGTCAGCATACCGACAGAGATTATAATCAATATTGTAATGATACTGTTTTGCGCATTGTGTATCGTACCTTTTATATTTGTTATTATCATCTCCTTTACATCGGAGCAGAGCATTGCGCAGATAGGTTATTCCTTTACGCCCACCTCTTATTCACTGGATGCATATAGATATGCGTTTGATATGGGGGCAGCATTGTGGAGATCCTACTTCAATAGTTTTTTTGTTACGGTTGTGGGAACTGTATTAAGCGTGTTTGTATGTGCATTGTATTCTTATGCACTGTTCCGCAGAGATTTTAAGTACCGCAGATTTTTCACCTTCTTCAGCTTCTTTACGATGCTGTTCGGTGGTGGTCTGGTACCTACCGTAGTTGTATGTAAACAGTTGTTGGGCTTGACTGACAATTATGCGGCAGTCATTGTACCCATGTTGTGTAATCCGTTCAACTTCATCGTCATGAGAACTTTCTTCCAGAGTTCTGTTCCTGAGGAGTTGATTGAGGCGGCAGCCATTGACGGAAGTGGTGAGTACAATACTCTGTTTAAGATTATTCTTCCCATTTCCAAGCCCGGTATTGCGACAATCGCACTTTTGAACGCACTGGCTTACTGGAATGAATGGTACATTCCGATGTTGTATATTCGCGAGAACAGCTATAAGCCTCTGCAGCAGCTTTTGATGGAGATTCAGAGAAACGTTGATTATCTGGCAAAGAATGCATCAGCTATGGGTGCTGAGGCATCCAAGGCACTGACGAGTACACCGACCCAGAGTTTGCGTATGGCACTGGTTGTAATGGTAGTCATTCCCATTGCGTTTGCGTATCCGTTCTTCCAGAGATACATCATCGCGGGCTTGACGGTGGGTTCTGTAAAGGGCTAAGCGCGAATGTCTCGCCAGAGCCATTCTTCGGAAAGATTTGTTACAATTTAGATAGTGTATGGAATGTCAGCCATAGTGGCTGGTGTTTACATAAAATTTTTTAATTCAAATGGAGGATTTGAAAGAAATGAGAAAGAAAAAGTTATTATCTCTCGCTCTTGTTGCTGTAATGGCTTCCAGCATGCTGGCTGCATGTGGCGGTAATGACAGCAGTAGCACAACAACTACTACTGACAATACTTCTACCACAACAGATTCCACCAGCACGACGGATACGACGGATGCTAGTGATGCATCTTCTGATGACACCGCTGCTGCAAGCACCGGTCTTGACATCTCCGAGCCTGTTACCTTGAAGTGGTATCTGCATGGTAGCAATGTCACAGATGACAGTGCTGTTATGGAGAAAGTAAATGAGTACCTTGGTGAGAAGCTGAATGTGACGCTGCAGCCTATCTGGGGTACATGGGGTGATTTCGATGAGGGTGCTACTCTGGCTATCAACGGTGGTGATGACATCGATATTTACTTTACATGTTCCTGGTCTGCAGATGAGTACAATCAGTATGCTAAGAAGGGTGCATGGGTTCGTTTGGATGATCCCGACAACAACCTGATTCAGCAGTATGGTTCCGATGTATGGGCTGTTTTACCTGACGTAGTGAAGGAAGGTGCTGTAATCGAGGGCTCCGACGGTGTTGGTGTATACGCTATCCCTGGTTTCAAGGATTTCGGTACACAGAATACTTGGGATGTAAACGTTACTTTGCTTAAGAAATATGGATACACTGTTGATGATATCAAGAATACTGACTACTATGGCTTCGGCGATATCATGGCTACTGTTAAGGCTGGTGAGGAAGCTGAGACTGGTGAGACCTTCTATCCTTTGAACGTAGAGGGTGCAGTGCTTGAGAGAATGGTTACCAACTCCATTATTGTAAACGGTGATTC
Organism: Lachnospiraceae bacterium; assembly: GCA_017478245.1. GTDB lineage: Bacteria > Bacillota > Clostridia > Lachnospirales > Lachnospiraceae > Acetatifactor. The sequence goes on along the minus strand of JAFVDW010000057.1, from coordinate 18,578 downwards.
CGGTACTACCAACGTATTGTCTTACTATATCGATCCTACCGACGTATCCAAGAATATCGGAAGCAAGATTGAGAATAAGTTTGGTACTGAGGAGTACAAGAAGTTTGTTGAGAAGACTCGTGAGTATTACAATGCAGGATACATTGATCCCGCTCTTGGAAACGCTAACAGCGCAAATGATACTTTGGTTGCAGCTCAGAACGCTGCTAAGTATCTGATTGGTACACAGTCCTATGCACTTGGCTATGAGGTACAGACCAGTGCAGCTCGTGGTATTGAGGTACAGTATGTTCCTTGTACACCGCCTTATGTAGATAAGACTGCTACCCAGGGTGCAATGATGGCTATCTCCACTGCTTCCAAGAATCCTGAGAGAGCAATGGCATTCCTGAACCTGCTGAATACTGATCCTTACCTTATGACTCTGCTTGAGTATGGTGTTGAGGGTGTTCACTACAACCTGAATGATGATGGTTTGGTAGTATTTACCGATGAGCGCGACAACTACTCTCCTTGGAGAAATGGTATGGGTAACATCACCCTGCTTCCTCCTCAGGAAGGTGAAGGCGTAGACTTCTTCGTAGATACCTTCATTCCTTACTATACTAGCGCTAAGGGTATCCCTGCATTCGGTTATGCGTTCGATTCCACCAATGTGGAGACCGAGATGGCTGCACTTGCTAACGTAGCTGGTCAGTATGCACTGGCTCTGAGCACCGGTACAGTTGATCCTGAGACTGCACTTCCTGAGTTCTTGAGTGCATTGGAGACTGCTGGTATTCAGACTGTAGTTGATGAAGCTAATGCACAGTTGGATGCTTACTTCGCAGCTAACTAAGAAAGGCTTTAAACAAAAGATTCATAAGCTTAGAACGAGCCGTCACACCATAAGTGTGGCGGCTCATTTGACGTGTGGAGTAGTGCCACACAGCTAAAATACAACTTCCTATGCGCACAGATGGAGGGGCAAGGGCATATCATAGTAGAAATGGGCGCAGGTGGTAAGCCTATGGATTGCAAAGAGATGGCACTTTCAGAGAACACATACAATTATATTACAGATTATCCTGTTTCCACGATACCTAGCATTGATTGTACCTTCTGCTATGCAGATGTAGATGGTATGTACAATATCGTATATTTGAAACGTGCAGGGATTCCCAATCTGGATACAGCATTTTACGAATATCAGAGTATCCCTAAGCTCTATGGATTGATGCAGATAGAAGATGCAGTGGCAGGGTACGATCCTATCAGCTTCATTGCCAGCGGGATTCCGCAGATTCAAAGACCACCCTTAAGTCTTACGGGTAAAGGCACAGTCATATGTGTTATTGACACAGGGATTGATTACACACAGGCAGTGTTTCGGGATGAAAATGGCAACAGTCGTATCCTCGCCATCTGGGATCAGACCATTCAGGATGGACCGCCGCCGGAGGGCTTTTTATTTGGTACACAATATACCGGAGAGGATATCAACCGTGCGCTGCAGGCAGAAGACCCTTATTCTGTGGTGCCAAGCAGAGACGAAATCGGTCATGGGACAGCGATTGCCAGTGTAGCGGCAGGCAGCAGTGTGGGAGGCTTTGGTGTAGAAAATGCCAATTTGGGAAGTGCCAACACAGGGCAGAGCAGAATCTATGAGGGCGTGGCGCCGGATGCAGAGTTGGTTATAGTGAAGCTAAAGCAGTGCAAGCAATATCTAAGAGATTATTATCTCTTGCCGGAGGAGGTACCGGCATATCAGGAGGACGATATTATGCTGGCAGTGCAGTATGCAGATTCCTTTGTGCAGCTTTTCAGGCGTCCTGTCATCATCTGTCTGGGACTGGGAACCAACAGTGGAGATCATGCGGGAGGCGCTGCTTTGTCCCGATACCTGAATATGGTCGCTACCAAACGAAGTCGTGCAGTGGTGGTGTGCGGTGGTAATGAAGGGAATGCAGAACATCATTATGCTGGGGCATTGCAAAATGGCGGTGGCAGGAATACGCAGGATGTGGAGATACGCGTGGGGGACGATAGCAGAGGCTTTATATTGGAAACTTGGGGCAATCTGCCGGACATTATTAATGTGACGGTGCGCTCTCCGGGAGGGGAGACTATACCACCGGTCAGATTGACCACCAGGCAGAGAATTACTTATGGATTTGTCTATGAGCGCAGTCGAATCAGCATTCAATCTACTCTGGTGGAGCCTTCTTCAGGGGAGCAGTTGATCCTTTTCCGATTGGAGGACCCTACGCCGGGAATTTGGACTTTTTCTGTGTCTGCTGAGGGAGAAGTGCGTAATGGTACCTTCAATATGTGGTTACCGATTACAGACTTTTTGGATACGGAGGTTTATTTTCTCACGCCCAATCCCTACATCACACTGACGGAGCCTGCCATGGCAAGCTCTGTGATTAGCGTATCCACTTACAATGCGGAAAACAATAGCTTTTATATTGAGAGTGGCAGGGGATTTAGCAGAGTGGGAACTGTTCGTCCTGATTTCGCTGCGCCGGGGGTTAATGTACCGACCATACTGGGAGCTTACACCGGAAGCAGTATGGCAGCAGCCATTACTACCGGTGCGGTGGCGCAGCTTATGCAATGGGCGGTGGTGGAGCAGAATAATCAATTTGTGGAGAGCAGAGAGATAAAAAATTACCTTATTCGTGGGGCATCCAGGGATTCCGGTGTGAATTATCCCAGCAGACGATGGGGGTACGGACGACTGAATATCGCAGGGGTGTTTGAGACGATTGCAAGGGTGTGAAGCACGAAAAGAATTTCTAAGGTTTCTCGGCGTAATATAGCACATATAAAAGACCGCAAATTCCATGCGGTCTTTTTTATATTTTATAAGCTATTTCATGTTGAACAGTTGGGTTTATCCCAACTCGCAGATAATCTCTTTGATCTTTCCTTTCCTCACCTTATCAGCCATCTCACCGGTAAGCTTCGTGCCGTAGGAGGTGCCGTCAATCTTCATATCAACCACCTTTACGCCATCTGCGCCGTAGGTATTCTTGCGAGCAGCATTGCAGTAAGTTACCTTCGTCTCAGAGCACATCTGGAAGCTCACTTCGCCATTCTCATCAAACAGCCATCCTGCCAAAGCGGGCTGTAAGCTAAATGCCAAATCGCCGTCCTCCATGGTGAAGGGATGATCGCCAGCCATCATGGTAGTCCACATGGACAATACCTCTGTGGTGGAACCGGACAGTCTTGCCACAAAACCTCTTCCGTGGGTGGAGGGATCGGGGTTTAAGCCGGAGGCAATAAAGGAAGAATTCTCCAAAGTACTTCTTCCATATACAGCAGGGTCAAGGAAAGGAATCAATACATTCTTCATTTCCTTATAGAACTCATCATACAGACCTGCTTTCAAAATACCTAATTGATATTTGTAAGCCATGTGAAGGAATACGCTTTCGCGCTCCTGCCAGCCAGGCGTAAATGCACGGATACGACCGAAGTCCATTCCCATGGCGTCCAAAGGCTCGCTGGTCTTGTACATTTTAATCTTTGCATCGTAGATTTTGCTTCCCTTTACAGCCTTGTAGAGGTCGGTTGCCTCTTCCACATCATTTAAGGTCTTCAAATATTTTGCAGGACCCTCCAGAAATGCGGGCAGATGTACGGGAGTGAAATGCTTCACATCCGCAGCAGGCAGACCATAGTGGGTATTCACCTCATTGCCATCAGCATCCTTGCGAATTTCAAAATCATCAGCATCATATGCGATATAGGTAGGCATCAGACCGTTACCGAATTCCTTTGCTTTCCTGATACCATTCAGCAGCTTATCGTGAGCCAGTTCCAGATACTCATTGATTTCAGTAGCGGACAGCTCTGTTTCCTTGCCGGTCATAGTATGCTGCACCCTTGCTCTGTAATCCTCTCTTGCACATGCTACTGTATCCCAATATGTAAACTGATCGATTTTGCCTTCTTTAAACGCCTTGAGCTGTGTAGCAGTAGCACGGATAAACTCTGCAATCTCCTCAGGTAGCGTATAGCTTCTGTTCATATCCATATCAGATTTTAAGAAGCTTACGATACGCTCCAACTCCATGGTCTCGGACATGCCGCTGCCTACCAGACCGGGCAGACCGTTGGTGGCATCGTTCCAACCGGGCTTGCCCCCCTCCATCTCAATTCCCATGCCCTCAGGATCCAGCGTAGCGAATTTGATCGCAGCCAGGAACAGCATTTTGGTGAAGAGAGATACCTCGACGATATTGCCATGCTCATCCTTTAACCAGTTGGTGCCCTTTGCGTCGTAATCTTCGCGCTCCAGCTTCTCGGTATCCTTCTGCAGAGCGCCGTATTGTCTGACTACGCCCTTGGTAACTACATATTTCTCGCTTCTGGGCATTACACGTTCCGGGCTATCATAGAAGCGATAAGTGCGATTGTTATAAAGCAGATTCTCCTTCATATCAGGATAGATTTTCAGGAAATCCTCTACCAAATCAAAGTTGTAATCAAAGTGGTCGCTCCAATAGCCTTCGCCGAAGCCTGCTTCTATATTCTGCTCACACAGCTCACTGAGCTCCTGCAGGAAATCGTCTTCGTCCATGGACAGAGAGAGTTCTTTGCGGAAAATACCGTTGATTACTTGTCCGAATGTAAACTTTTCTGCCACAAAGCCTGCAAGCACTTTTTTGTCAGCATCGTTTTTGGCAGCCTTGGAGAGCAATGCTTCCAAAGCATCCTTCTTTTCAGGCAAAATAGTGAAGGTGGAAGGACGGATTTCCAAAGGATTGTAGCCGTCAGCCTGCACCAGACTGAAGAAGGTCTTTACATTGAAATCGCCTACTTCCGGGTGGAAGAAGACATCGTTACGTCTATTCTGATTCACATCGCGGAAATTACCATTACCCTGAGAATAGTACTCGCCTGCGGTGGAGAAAAAGTTGTAGTCGCGCTCGGGATCTCCGTGCTTTCTGGAGAAGAGGTGTACAACCTTGTTGCTGCCTTCCTTCTGGGGGAAGATGAACGGATAACCACCACGCAGGAAGTTGTCCAGATAACACTGCTCAATATACTGGTCAAACAGCGGATTGGAGGTATGAGTCTTCACATCTGCAGTGTACTGTGCTACCAGCTTCAGCGCTTCCTCTTCCTTCTGCTCCAGATATCCGGGAGCAATAATCCTCTCGGAAAGACGATTGATCTCGTCGGAAGAGTTAGTCATGCCGATCAGTGTATGAATCCGGATGGATTCGCCTGCCTTCACTTTGCCTTCAAAGGGAGTAAAGCCACTGGGAATACGGTTTGCAAATACCTGGTCATAAGCCTTGATCTCAGACAGTGCATGCTGTTTGAAGTACACCGGAGTTACCAAAGAACTGTCCTGACCAAAAATGATATCATTGTCATAGATAGGAGCTACAATCTTGTTGTCAATAAAGGAGAGGTAGAAATAGCCTTCCTTAATCTCCTCGGAATCAGCCTCAGCCTTGTCCTCTGCGGAGGCTCTCATATTATAAATAGGAATATTGTGATCTAAGTTCTTTAAGTCTGTCCAACTGCGGAACAGGTTTGCCATCTCCTTGAAACCACTGTTCTGAATCCCATAGGGAATGATTTTGGCGATTCCGTCCAGCACCTCCAGATCCATATCAGCATTCGACTCATTGGTGATGGTCACATTACGCACCAGTGCGCCGTAGCTTTCACAGGGCATGAGGAAATACTTCACCTGGGTCTTGATGCCGGTCTCCTCATTAAAATCCTCAATCCAGAAACAGTTCTCGCGGATGAAAAAGGTGCGTTTATGGTCATTCTCATAGCCTGCAAAAGGCTCATGAACCTTGCCGTTTACCTTGATAAAGGTACGGAAACCCTTCACCGGTGTGTTTTCGTAAGCGGTGACTGCGGGGTTGAATTCCATGATTGCATGACTCTTGTCATGCACACCAAAGCTGTTCACACCCTGACCTCTGTTGGTGTAGAAGCACCAGAGAGGGATACCCTTTACTCCGGCAATTCCGGGAAGAAAGCTGGAAAACGGAGCGACCTGATCATAATTGTCGATCATAAAAGTGTTGTTTTCAAAACGATAATTACTCATACCTTCTCCTTATCTTTTATATTTTCTAGGGAAATACCCCTTGTGCTGCGGTCCTTTATCAATATACAGGCTTTGGACAAACGCAAGCGTTACTTTCATACTAGCAAATACATCCGTATTTTGCAAGCGTAGCATTTTTTGGAAGGTGAGATTTTTTTAGTACTCCAAACTGTTACAGTTCAGCCATATCATTATAAATACACTCCTGCTTCGCATGAGCCTCCTTTGTACGCAAGCGCCCGCGGAAGCTTGCAATCGATTTCTGCATGGCTGAACGGTTGCTTCAAAATATTTCCTAGGTAAATTGCACAAAAGACTATTCAGATGAAAAATTTTATAGTATAATTTACATAAAAAGATTAAGGGGGCTAATATTTATGGCTAAAGAAATGATAGCAATGCTTTTGGCGGGTGGTCAGGGCTCACGTTTATACGTTCTGACGCAAAAGCTTGCAAAACCGGCCGTTCCTTTTGGCGGCAAATACCGTATCATAGATTTTCCGTTGTCAAACTGTGTGAATTCCGGTATTGATACTGTAGGTATTTTGACCCAGTATCAGCCTATGGTGCTGAACGAGTATATTGGAAACGGTCAGCCGTGGGATTTGGACAGGCTGCATGGAGGTGTGCATGTATTGCCGCCCTACCAGACGGCAACAGGCTCTGATTGGTACAAGGGAACTGCAAACGCAATTTATCAGAATATTCCTTTTATTCAGAGGTACGACCCGCAGTATGTCATTATTCTCTCCGGCGACCAGATCTGCAAGCAGGACTACAGCGACTTTTTAAGATTTCATAAGGAAAAAGGAGCAGAGTTCAGTGTGGCAGTCATGGAGGTGCCATGGGAGGAGGCTTCTCGTTTCGGTCTGATGGTAGCGGATGAGAATGATAAGATTACAGAGTTTCAGGAGAAACCCAAGGAGCCCAAATCCAATCTGGCATCCATGGGTATCTACATATTTAATTGGGATATTTTGAAAAAATATCTGATGGAGGATGAGGAAGATCCCAATTCCGAGAATGATTTTGGAAAGAACATCATCCCCAATCTGTTGCGCGACAACAGAAAGATGTACGCATATCATTTCGATGGCTACTGGAAGGATGTAGGAACTATTTCCTCTCTCTGGGAAGCCAATATGGAAGTGCTGGATCCCGAGAACAGTGGTATCAACCTGTTCGATGAGGATTGGCGTATTTATAGCAGAAACAGCGGTATGACCGGACACCGGATTGGTGCCAATGCGATTATTGAAGATTCCATGATTACGGATGGTTGCCGTATTGAGGGTCATGTAAAGCATTCCATCCTGTTTGCAGGTGTGCGTGTGGAGGAAGGCGCCTATGTGGAAGACGCGGTGATTATGGGCGGTACTGTGATTCGATCCGGTGCAGTGGTGAAGCATTGTATCGTGGCGGAAAATGTGGTGATCAGCGAAGGTACGCAGGTCGGTGAGATGCCTGAAGAGGGCAGACAGGGCGTGGCGACAATCGGCTCCGGTGTGACAATCGGTAAGAATGCCAAAGTCGGGGCAGACGCTATGGTCAGCGAAAATGTAAAGGATGGTGAGGTAGTATGATCAATTCAAATATCGACGCACTTGGTGTGATTTTTTCAAACAGTTATGATGCATTTGTGCCGGAGTTGGTAAGTGAGCGTCTGATGGCATCCATCCCTTTTGCAAGCCGTTACCGAATCGTAGACTTCATGCTGTCCAGTATGGTGAACAGTGGCATTGACAATGTATCCTTGATTGTGCGCAAGAACTATCATTCTCTGATGGATCATCTGGGAAGTGGACGCGAGTGGGATTTAACCCGTAAAAACGGAGGACTTAACATTGTGCCTCCCTTTGCACAGAAGGCTATTAACGTGTACCACGGCCGTGTGGAAGCGATGGCAAGCATCATGGGATTTTTAAAGGCACAAAAGGAAAAATATGTCATTATGACAGATTCCAATATTGCGGTAAATTTTGATTTTAATGAGATGATAAAAGCGCATGAGTCCAACAAGGCAGACGTAACTATTGCCTACACCAGGGGCGCTCTTCCCAAATCTTTGTTGGAACTGAAAATCAGTGCAAAAGATTTGTATTATACCTTTGAATTGGATGGAACTCGTGTGAAGGAGGTTCAGATTAATTCCAAAGATGACGGTGAGAAGAATCTCTCCATGAATATCTATTTGCTGGAGAGAGAGTTGCTGATTTCCCTGATTGCTGACGCTTTTGCAAAGGGCTACCATTTCTTTGAACGTGATGTGATCATGCCCAAACTGCAGGAGCTGAATGTGCAGGGATATCTGTTCGAAGGCTATGCAGCGCGTATCTTAAGTACAGCAAGCTATTTTGAAGAAAATATGAAGATGCTGGACGAGAAGAATCTGGATGCCTTGTTCTCTCCCAGTCCGATTTATACCAAGATTCGCGATGACAACCCTACCCGCTATATGAACGGCGCAAAGGTGGTAAATACCATGGCAGCAGACGGTTGCGTGATTGAAGGGGAAGTGGAGAATTCGATTCTCTTCCGCGGAGTCAAGATTGGCAAGGGTGCCAAAGTCAAGAATTGTGTATTGATGCAGGATACCGTTGTGGAGGATGGTGCCAGCATAGAATACATCATTACTGATAAGAATGTCACGATTTCTACAGGCAAGGAAATGAAAGGTACTGATATCTATCAAGTATATGTGGCAAAACACGAGGTAGTATGATGTGACAGTTCAGCCATGCAGAAATCGATGATGTTCCTCTGTGGGTGCTTGCACACAAAGGAAGAACACCATTGATTTCTATAGGGCGGATGCTCTACAATGAAATAAATCCAGCCTCGTATAGGCGGCTCATGCTAAGTAGGAGCAGAGTTATGAATGGAAGGCGGAACTGTTACAAATAATGTATAATTTTTGCATATTATGTTGAAAATTGTCTGATTTTGGGATATAATTACTTATAATGTCAAGCTTTAACCTGTGAAGAAGTGGAGGAGAACTTGATGGAAAATGATAAGACGATTCAGCCTGAAGGGGTTCCTGAGGTGAGTGAATCTAAGGAAACGAAGGCTTCCGGAAAACTCAAAAAAGAAAAGCCCCCTAAGGTTAAAAAGGAGAAGGCTCCTAAAGCTCCGAAGAAGCCTAAGACACCGAAGGCACCTAAGGCACCCAAGGAGCCCAAGGCACCCAAGGTTAAAAAAGAGAAGGCTCCTAAAGTGCCCAAGGCACCCAAGGTAAAAAAGGAGAAAGTGCCTAAATCTTCCCAAGAAGGCGGTCAGAATACAGCAGCCAAGGTATCTGCTATATTGAGAGGACTCAAAGGTGCTTGCCTTGGCGTGTGGAGCAAGCTGCCCTTTGCCAAAAAGAAAGCAATAAACGCAGCCCAGGAAGAAGCTGCACTGTGGGAGCCAATAGATGGAACTTCCCTGCCGGGTACTCCGGAAACGGATGCAGAGCAAGCTGCTTCTGCGCAAGAAACAGAGGCTTCTGCGGCTGATGCCAAGAAGGGAAAGAAGGGCAAAGGAAAGTTTAAGATGCCCGCTTTTGGCATTCCGATTCGTGTGCAGTTGATTGCAGGTTTTCTTATTCCGGTGGGATTTATTGTGGCTATCGGCGTTCTGTCTTACCAACGTGCTTCAAAGGGTCTGACAGAGATTTATGAGACTTCCTCTCTGAATGCGTTGGAGATGACGATGGTGTCCATGGATGAATCAATGAGTACCATTTCTTCCATCGTAATGGAACTGTCACAGGATAATCAGGTGACCTCCTACGCATTGGGTGGCTTAAAGGCTGACAGTACCAAAGATAGTCAGGCGAGAGCGGCTATCAGAAACAACATTAACGTAAAACAGACAAGTAGTTCTATGATAGAGGATATTCATATCGTACCTGTGGCAGATGAGATTGTAGTAACGACTAAGACCATGTCCTTCACTACAGATCTGGATAGCTATATGGACGGCTTGAAGGAGTCAGAGGATTCCTATGTATTAGACGGTAAGATGCTGAAATGGGGATCTGCTCATCCGTTTATCGACTCGCAGATGGGACTGGACAGCTATTTGATGTTCTGTAGCCGTATGTTTAACAGTGGTTCCCTCAAGGGCGTGGTCATTGTGGATGTCAGCAAGGATGCCATCCGTGATTTGATTAGTCAGTTGGATTTTGGTGAGGGAAGCTATGTTGCTTTCATCACTGCCGAAGGTGCTGAAGTGACGACTGATGAGAGCTTTTCTGCACTGGGAGTGGAAGGCATCGATTGGGAAAAGGACTATGACTATGTAAAATATAATGGCGACACCTATTTCTATATGACCATGCAGAGTTCCGTGACCGGCGGAAAAATGCTGGCATTGGTGCCGAAGTCATATATTACATCCAGTTCCGACAGTATCCGTAGCCTGACGGTATTCCTGGTGCTTTTGGCTACGATTATTGCAGTAGTATTGGGTACCATTATCATTATGGTAATCGGCGGCAATATTACACGAAGTGTGAAAGGACTGGAGCGCCTGTCCAAGGGTGATTTCACGGAGGACAAAAAGCGTAAAGACAGACCTGCACACAATGAGTTCGGTAAGCTGCACAATGCGTTGCATGCGACCATTGCCAATATCCGTGGACTGATCGGTACTGTGTCTGACATGAAGGATGCAGTGTTGGTATCTGGTGATACGGTAATGGATTCCAGTAACAGTCTGAGTGAGATGATTGAGAATGTAGGGGCACAGATTGAAGAGATTAACAGTATCATTACATCTCAGAATGAAGATATTACAGGATGTACTGAGAAGATGGAGCAGTTGTCTGTACAGATCAAGCATGTAACCCAGAGTGTGCACACCGCAATGGATGAGGCAAATGACTCCAACCAAACCATCGGTGAGGGTATGAAGGTAGTTAATGAGATGGTGAACCAGTCAAAGCAGACGGCAGAGGCTACCAAAGAGGTACAGGAGCATGTATTGAAGCTGACCAATAAGCTGACTCAGATTTCAGACTTCGTGTTTAACATTGAGGAGATTGCAGACCAGACCAACCTGCTATCCTTGAATGCTTCCATTGAGGCAGCCAGAGCGGGCGAGCAGGGACGTGGATTTGCAGTTGTGGCTGAGGAAATCAGGAAGCTGGCAGATAACTCCGGTAGAACGGCAAAAGAGATTGAGGGCTTGATTGAGGAGATTTCCGTTTATTCCAATAATGCGATTGACAAGGTAGCAGAGGCTGAGAACATTTCCGGCACACAGATGGAAAGTGCGAAGAAGACCATCGTTACCTTTGAACGCATGAACAAGCTCATGGAAGCCGTGGTCGGTGACATGAACGAGATTAACGAGGATGTGGAAAATATGGATACAGGAAGACATGAGACTTTGAATGCTATCCGACGCATCGGCGAATCCTCTGAACATACGGTAGAGGCTACCAGTGAGGTGAATGTATATCTGGAGAAACAGATGGAGGCATCTGAGGCGCTTCGTGGCGAGACCGTCAAGCTGAAAGAGAACATGGAACAGTTGGAGGAAGCGATTCAGACCTTCAAGCTCTAAAACAAAACATGATTTTTGCACCCACGGGAAATTTTTCCGTGGGTGTTTTGCATCTTGGCGGTAATAGGACATTCCCTTTTGGTGTATACATATCGTAAAAGAGGAATAGAGCGGATGTTGAAGATGCTTGAACGACTGAAAGAATATTTACCATCTATTGTTTTATTGACTGCAATTCTGTTGGTGGGAATCAAGATTGCAAGTCAAGTACGGGAGATAGTGCCTGCCGGAGGAAAAGGAATAAAGGCGGAGACTGAAAACTGGGGGCTAGGCTTCGGAGGGGAAGGAGCACAGCCCACAGGCAATGCCAGCGCCGCAGCCCTAAAAGAATATGATGCCTATTATGTGGGAGATGCTGGTGAGAAGGTCATTTACCTTACTTTTGACTGTGGCTATGAAAATGGAAACACAGAAGCAATTTTGGATGCTTTGAAGAAACATAATGCGCCAGCTACTTTTTTTGTGGTGGGACATTTTCTGGAATCCGCCCCGGAGATGGTGAAGCGTATGGTGGAAGACGGACACAATGTGGGCAATCATACATACCATCACCCCGATATGTCCAAGATATCCGACCAAGCTGCCTTTCAAAAAGAAATGGACGATGTAGCTACGCTTTTTAATCAGGTAACCGGAACGCAGCTCTCCCCCTACTATCGTCCACCCCAAGGGAAATACGCTGCTAGCAATTTGCAAATGGCAAAGGACTTGGGTTACGCCACCTTTTTCTGGAGTCTGGCTTATGTAGATTGGAACGTGGATGCCCAGCCGAGCCATGAGGAAGCACTGGAGAAGCTTACTACCCGCATCCATCCCGGCGCGATTGTCCTTCTTCACAACACCTCCAAAACCAACGGAGAGATTCTGGATGAGCTTTTGAGCAAATGGGAGGAGATGGGATATCGATTTGGAAGACTGGAAGAGGTTTGCGGGAAATAAGTAATCGGAACAATGCGGATAAAAGAGAAAAAACTTGTATCAGCCTGTTGGGAAGATTATAATAGAAATACAAAAAATGACTTATTACGAGATGAATGACGGCACATGGAGGTGCGGTGATACTTGTAGACTTACAAACAGACTAAGCACTTTTTATTTCTTGGGAGAGTGCACAGAGACAACGCGATTTGTGAAGAGGTGGAAAGGAAGGTTTAGTATGGCACAAGAAGAAAGACCGGAAGGTTTAATTATGAATGCAACCAAACCGGTAGCTGTGGCTGATGCGGAGAATGTGGATGATATTATCAAGATTCTGGATGATTATACCGTGGCAGGTGGTGGACGTATGAAACTAAACGTGGTGGACGGAGAGGGCAAGACCATCTCCAAGCAATACCATCACGGCCGCTGCGATGTGGGTAGTCCATGGGCAAAAGGGCAGGCATTTGATGTACTGGAATAAGAATTGAAACAAATTTTGCTTTTGCGAAGCAGTTCAGCAAAGATAATGCGGAAAGGAACTGTGTCAATGAAAATAAATAGTTGTCATCAGACTTTTTCTATAATAGAATATAGATAATGTGTCAGATTACAAGAATTTCAAAAGAAGCAGGAGGAAATACGATGAGCAAGCAAGAGACATCTTTCATGGCAGATACACTTGCCGGTGAGAAAGTGATTGTCATCGACTTTGGCGGACAGTATAACCAGTTAGTGGCACGTCGCGTCAGAGAATGTAACGTATACTGTGAGATTTATTCCTACAAGACAGATATCGAACAGATCAAAGCGATGAACCCCAAGGGGATTATTCTGACAGGTGGACCAAACAGTTGCTACGAGCCGGATTCGCCCAGCTATAGCAAGGAGCTTTTTGAACTGGGCATCCCGGTGTTGGGACTGTGCTATGGAGCTCAACTGATGATGCATGTACTGGGCGGCAAGGTGGAGCGCGCTTCCGTGCGCGAGTACGGCAAGACAGAGGTTCATGTAGATCAGACCTCGCCCCTGTTTGGCGATGTATCAGAGAACACCATCTGTTGGATGAGCCATTTTGACTACATTTCACAGATTGCACCCGGATTCCGCATTGTAGCCCACACTACAGACTGCCCTGTGGCAGCAGCAGAAAATGCAGACCAAAAGCTCTATGCGATTCAGTTCCATCCCGAAGTGCTGCATACCAAAGAAGGCACCAAAATGCTCTACAACTTCGTAAGAGGCATCTGTGGCTGTGCGGGCACATGGAAGATGGATTCCTTTGTAGAGAGCTCCATTCAAGAGATTCGCGCCAAAGTGGGCAAGGGCAAAGTCCTATGCGCCCTCTCCGGCGGTGTAGACTCCTCTGTGGCAGCAGTCATGTTGGCAAAAGCCATCGGCGAGCAACTCACCTGCGTATTCGTAGACCACGGGCTCCTGCGCAAGAACGAAGGCGACGAAGTGGAAGAAGTATTTGGACCCAACGGTCCCTACCAATTAAATTTCATCCGTGTCAATGCACAGAACCGCTTCTATTCCAAACTGGCAGGCGTCACCGAGCCTGAACAGAAGCGTAAGATCATCGGAGAGGAATTCATCCGCGTCTTTGAGGAAGAAGCCAAGAAGATTGGTGCGGTAGATTTCCTTGTGCAAGGGACCATTTATCCCGATGTAGTAGAGAGCGGTCTGGGCGGTGAGTCTGCAGTGATCAAATCCCACCACAACGTGGGAGGACTGCCGGACTATGTTGATTTCAAAGAGATCATTGAGCCCCTGCGAAATCTATTCAAGGACGAGGTGCGAAAAGCAGGATTGGAAATGGGCATCCCCGAAAGATTAGTCTTCCGCCAGCCCTTCCCCGGTCCCGGTCTGGGCATCCGCATCATCGGCGAAGTGACGGCAGAGAAGGTGCGTATCGTTCAAGATGCCGATGCCATCTATCGCGACGAAATCGCCAGAGTCGGTCTTGACCGTACCATTGGTCAGTATTTTGCAGCACTCACCAACATGCGTTCCGTGGGTGTCATGGGAGACGAGAGAACCTACGATTATGCGGTGGCACTGCGTGCGGTGAATACCATCGATTTCATGACTGCAGAGGCAGCGGAGATACCCTTTGAAGTTCTGCAGACCGTGATGAGCAGGATTATTAATGAAGTGCGAGGGGTCAATAGAGTGTTCTATGATCTGACGAGCAAGCCACCTGGGACGATAGAGTTTGAATAATTTTTAAAAGCTCGCAAAGCCTTGAAAACAGGCGGCTGCGGGCTTTCTTTATGCATGAATGGTACTACAATGGTACTAAGCATGCGGCCAAGTGATCTTCCATTCGAAGTATTCATTCGGGGTGATTGCCCCGCTTTCTAATTCTTCTTTCTTCGTATTCCATTCTAATAGAAAATCATTTACCAATCCATATTCAAATGTAACCGCTACAGGGGTTCCGGCTATCTCGTAATCATCTTCATGAAAGGTAGCCTTTGCCTTTGTGGTCTTAGAAACCGGTGTCATTGCCGTAAGGTGGATCAGATTCCCCGGATCTGTGTATTCCGGAAATCTCGTTCCCTTTCCTCTGGCAGGCAGGGGAGTTGCACTTTCCTCCAGCCAGAAGAGTGTTTCTATGATGTCCTCCGCAGCTCCTAAGCTGTAATCGGAGATAGCTTTGTAGTTGCAGTGTAAGGCATCCGCCAGTTTCATTATCATATCGTTGCCGGGGATTCTGGCTCCAGTTTCGTACTGGGAAATACGAACGGACATATTTTTGCCCTCGAATCCCAGAACTGCTCCTAATTCTTCCATGGTCATTTTGCGGAAGATGCGTATTTTTTTGATTCGTTCACCTATGGTCATAGCCTGTCGTCCTTTCGATAGAATCAATATTTTTGCATTTAAAGAAAGTATAACACAGGTAAAATAAAATGAAAAGATATTCTGTACAAAAATGTTTAGAAAAAAGAGTTGACTTTCTGTACAGAATGGTATAGAATAACAACAAGTCGAATATCTATACAGAATAGTATAGAATATAATGTGACCAATTAAAGAATGACAAAAATGCGTACAGATGAAATGACAGGTATTGGGCTAAGAGACCGGGACGGAAACGGAGGTGACGACTTACATACGAGGGAAAGGAGGTACGCACATGGAAGAATTGTTTTATGATGCAGCAGATGTTGCAAAAATGTTAGGTATTTCAAAGTCCAAAGCCTATACCGTTATCAGAGCGCTGAACAAAGAGCTGGCGGACGAAGGCTTCATGGTCATTGCAGGTCGTGTCAGCAAGAAATTCTTTTCAGAGAAGTTCTACGGCATGATGGAGTAAATAACAGGAGAGAAAGGAAGTGATAGGATGCCGGCATATAAAGATCCAAAGACCGGTACCTGGTTCGTGAAGTTCTACAGTAAGGACTGGACCGGGGAAAACAAACAGACCAAGAAGCGTGGCTTTGCCACGAAAAGAGAGGCGCTGGATTTTGAGCGCAATTACAAAATCAGGCAGGAGAACAATCTGGACATGACCTTTGGCAACTTTTTTGAATTGTACAAGGAAGATATGGAGCCGAGACTGAAACGGAATACCTGGCTGTCGAAGGAACATATTATTAGGACAAAAATACTGCCCTATTTCAAAGACAAGAAAATGAATGAGATCACGGCAGCAGATGTGCTGAAGTGGCAGAATGAGATGATGCATGGGAAAGATGCGCAGGGGAAGAATTACTCGGAGACTTATCGGAAGACCATGCACAATCAGTTAAGCTGCATTTTCAACCATGCCTGCAGATTTTATAATCTGAAGGAAAATCCGGCGAGAAAGGCCGGCAATATGGGGAAAGAACAGGCGAAGGAAATGCAGTTCTGGACAACCGAGGAATATAAGAGATTTTCAGAAGCAATCATGGACAAGGAGATGTCCTACTATGCGTTTGAAATGCTCTATTGGACAGGAATCCGTCTGGGTGAATGCCTTGCCCTGTGTATGGACGATTTTGATTTTTCCAAGAATACGGTGAGAATCAACAAGTCCTATCAGAGACTGGAGGGGAAGAACCTCATTACCACGCCGAAGACACCAAAGAGCAATCGAGTGATCAAGATGCCGAGATTTCTCTCGGAGGAAATGCAGGAGTATTTTCAGATGCTTTATGGATATGGCAGGAAGGATCGTATCTTTCAGGTAACAAAGTCTTTTCTCCACCACGAGATGGAGAGAGGATGTAAGTTCTCCGGCGTCAAGAAAATTAGAATTCATGACCTAAGGCACAGTCACATCTCGATGCTCATCGACATGGGGTTCTCTGCGGTTGCCATTGCAGACAGAGTGGGACATGAGAGTATCGACATTACTTATCGTTATGCACATCTGTTTCCGTCCAAGCAGGTGGAGATGGCTGACAAGCTGGACAGTGCCAACGCAGTCTTTGAGGGCGGTGAAGCCATGGAGAATAAGATTGTATCCATTGATGCCTATGGAAGGAGAAAATCAATATGAGTAAGAAAGTAATGGACAAAAAGAACCGCTGGAGAAATGTGGTGGTGGCTTTTCGGATGTCTCCGGAAGAAGCAGCGGAATTGAATGTGCAGGTGGCACTTAGTGGCTTGTCAAAGCAGGATTATCTGATCAAGTGCTGTCTGGAGCATGAGATCCGGGTGGTGTGTGGCAGAAAGGTTGCCAGACAGATGCAGATGTATCTGCAGGAGATACTGGATGAATTGAGATTGTCCGAGCAGAAAGAAGTGCAGGAGGAAATCCTGACACCATTAATACATGTGTTGGAAATCTTAGATGCGGAAAGTGAGTACGCGGAGTATGGAGCATGAAATCATGTATGAGGAGAGGGATGGAATCCTTTAGCCATTACTGGAAGTGCTGGAGGATGATACTTTGGGGCTGGTTGGAAAATACGGCCTGCTCTGGTTGGATTATATGAAAGAGAATCATAAGGAGCGGTATCGTCTCCTGTGGAGACTTGGCAGGCTGAATAAGACTGCCTGCCAGGTGCATGAGGAAGCGTGGGAAATGCTGGATGAGATTATGGGAAAATACCTGACAAAGCATCTTCCGGATAACCCGTCTTCCACGATGGAAATGTGGAGACTGAGGGAAGAGGCAAAGCGGATTGGAGAGGAGGTGGTGTTAAGAGATATTGTTTATCAGTCAAGGTGAGTTGGCTGTTGGTTCATGTTGAAAAAACATATAATCTTCTTATCTGTAAAAAGACTGTCTTGTATGTTTGTACCGGTGGGGCAAAATGCGAGGCGGTCTTTTTTGATACTTATGTGATACTTTTCTGATATTTTTTTGAACTGTTCAAGGTGGGATTTGTGTGGGAAATTTGTTATAAAATAACTGGTTACAGTGCTGAGATGGCCGGGTGAAATAGTGCTATGAAAAAATGCTTGCAAATAGAAAATTGAAAGCATAATGTGCTTGCATATGCGAAAAATGCTATGAAATAATGCTTGCACTTTGGAAAGGGTGGAATATTCGAGTTTAGAAAGTGCTATGAAAAAGTGCTTGCAAAAGTGAAAGCATAAAGTGCTATCAAAATCAGAAAAACGCTGTCAAAAAGTGCTAGCATTTCGGGGAAAACGCTAGCAAAAAGCGCTAGCGCTCTGAAAAATAGGGGCTTAATTGATTTGAAAAGTGCTAGCAAAAGCGCTGGCATTTTCCGAAAATGCCGTCAAAAAGTGCTAGCATTACCTCAAAAGCGCCAGCAGAAAGTGCTAGCACTTTATATGCAAGAGGGTTTTAGGGGAAATTTTCCCCTAACAAGGTCGGCAATCGGGCTGTATATCCAGATTGCGTAACTTGCAATGCACAGGGATGAGAAAAGGAGGTGAGATTTTCGGATATTCATAGAACAAATAAGAAGAAAAGAAAACTACTGAGTGCTAGTGTAAAATTTTTGTAGGAAAAATAAATAGACATAAGAAGAAAGCACCAACTTTGTGTTAAGATTGAGTTGACAAGACAAAATCCAAACAAAGGAAGGTGCTTTCTATGATTAATAGTATACAACAGTTTTGTCAG
>JAFVDW010000056.1 GCA_017478245.1 Lachnospiraceae bacterium | reverse complement strand
TTATTGTTTTATAATAATTATCCAATACTTGCTCTAATGATTCATTCAATATTACCACTCCTGCCTCTGCAATAAAATTTTATTTTTATTGGTTATATTAATATTATACCCTCTAAATTTAAAATGTAAAGTAACATTTAATTATTTTATTTGTCTTCTCCGCAAACAATCGTAACTCTTGTAAAGAGCAGACTCTTCACTTGGATATAATAACTGTACATACTACCCCCTTGGTATACTATCAGACACACACACTGCCCCGAAGCCCACCCTGTCATTAGGGACTTCCCGCTCTCCCCGAAGGGGTCTCGCCCCTTTCCGCAAGTAGGCTTTTACCTTCTCCCCATAGAGATAGGGATCATTCCCCCGCACGATTCCCCACTCCATCAACAGTGCTGCACTTCCCGACACAATCGGCGTGGCAAAGGAGGTTCCTGTCACGGCTGTATATCCGCCAAACAGATCTGGTGCCGCAATATCCACGCCCGGCGCCACCAAATCCGGCTTAACCAATCCTGCAGTAATCACACCGATGGTTCTGTCCCGATCCGCATAGCCTCTGCCCGAAAAATCCGCATAAGCGTCAAAGACGGGGTTATATGCTCCTACTGTGATTACCTTAGCGGCTGTAGAAGGTGCCGTCAGTGTGACCTCAGGTGTCGGACGAAAGAATCCGGTTCCACGGTTGCGCACTGCACTGTCAGGCAGATAAAAATAATACTGTCCTGTGACTACACGCTCTGCTTCCAGAAAAAAGGTCCAGACTCCACTGTTAATATAGATGCCCTCCGCAGGCAGCAGCTCCAGATAAATCTCCTGCGCCACAGAATAGGGTGTTGGCTCACCGAAATAGATGAGTATCTCTGTCTGCTCCATACGCAAGGTATATTTTCCTTGCCGGATATTGGCAGGCAGCTCCTGTTCCACTCCCCCCGGCGACCGCAATCGAATGCTATATTCATCACTATAATTTTTCCATAGCTGTATACTCAATGAACGCTCATAATTTGCCACTGCCAGCTCTACAACAGCAATAGACGGTGTGACATCAACTCCTTCGATGCTCACACCGTCCATTTGTATTCCCTGTGCATTTTCCGATATACGTCCCGCCAGATGCCCCGCCGCATTGCCCTCATTTCCACTTCCCACACAGATTACTGTCCTTCCAATCTCAGCCGCATTGTCCAAAAAGCGTTCCAGAAGCGCACTTCCATCATGAGGACCATAGCTGTTACCAAAGCTTAAATTAATGACTAAGGGCATTTGCAGCTCTGCCGCTTTGCGCAAAGCATAGGTGACTCCGCGCATAACCTCCGTAGTTCGGGGAAAGCCGTAGGCATCCGGCACACCCAGCTTGACAATCAACAGCTCTGCCTCCGGGGCTATTCCCGTATAACCCTCTTCCACGCTACGCCCTGCTGCAATTCCTGTCACTGCCGTCCCATGTCCGCTCACATCGAAGCTGGGCATCCATTCCATTCGCTCTGCATCTGTCTCTGCTCTCAATGCCCTGTTAATCTGCTCCTCATCAAACTCTCTCTGCAGCGTCTGATCCCACAAAAAACGTATTCTGGTATCTCCATCTGTCCTGCGAAAATCTGCCCTGCGGTAGTCTATACCTGAATCCAGTACCGCTAACAGCACGCCCCTGCCGGTCAAAAAAGGTTCCCTTCTGGTCACCAACTGTACGCAATCCTCCCCTGCAGGCGGAATCTGTTCATAATAAAATCTTTTGGGCTGCTCCACATATTCCACTTCCTCCAGAGCTGCCACCAAATCCACACGATTCTCCGGTACAGTCAGGATAGCATATCCTGCAATCAAATATTCTACCCGGATACCCTGTGGTATTAGCTCATCCAGACTACCGTGATATTTTACAATCAGCTCCCAACTACGCGTCTCATTGTCAAAGCCTACATTCAGGCTATCTGACTCCTCTCTCACCCCCTCAGGGGTCTCTAGAGAAAGGTTCAACATATTTTCAAATTTTTGACTCATAGTTCCATACCACACAGTAATTATTTTCTCTATATGTATATCATCCGCAGCGTATTGCTATGCCTTTAATCTTCTCTCCTCCTGCCACTGCATCAGATCCTGTAACGTGATTCTATCCGCCGTGTCATTGACTGCCTCCATAATCTGCTGACATAGAAGGCTTGTCACATAATCGCTGCTGTTGGAATTTTCCGTAAGCACCACATGGGCTCCCTGTGTGTTCAAATCTACCCCTTCTGTGGCTCGCAATATCATTCCCACTGTGTATTGGTTCGGCTCATAACGGATTTTATATCCACCCGAAAAGCCTCGATAGCTCTTGATAAAACCACCGCGCTTCAATATGCCGGACACCTGCTCTAAATAGCTTAAGGATATCCCCTGTCGCTTTGCCACATCCTTTAACTTCACCGGCTCTCCATTGTCATGCTCCGCCAAATCCATCATCAGACCAAGCGCATATTTTCCTCTTGCCGAAATTAGCATTTGCGTCCTCCCTTTCCTACACTATTTTATCCACTCACACGGTAAGTCGTCCCGCTTCCATCCGATAGACTTCATCTCCATATTGCAGCGTGTCCAACTCGTGCGTCACCATGAGCACTGTGGTTCCCCGGTCTGCAATCTGACGAAACAGATACATGATTTCTTCCGTATTCTCTCCATCCAGATTACTGGTGGGTTCGTCTGCCAAAAGCACTCCGGGCTGATTGACCAGCGCTCTGGCAATCGCTACTCTGCGCAATTCTCCACCGGAAAGCTTTGCCGGATAAACCTGCTCATAACGCGAGAGCCCCACCTGCTCCAACAGTGTCCTGGTTCGCTCTGTTACATCTCCCTCTCTCCCAGAGAAATAAAAAGGAAGCCGCACATTATCAAACACCGTCAGATTGTTCAACACACTGCGTCCCTGCATGATGTAGCCGATTTCACGATTGCGTATTCCGGAGGCTTGCCTGTCTGATAATCCATGAATACTTCTACCGTTTAAGAAAATATCTCCCACCGTAGGCTCCAATAAACCCGCAATCAGATTCAACAAGGTACTTTTCCCACTTCCGGAACGCCCTATCACACTGATAAATTTCCCTTGCGGTATAGACAGATTTACATCCTGCACCGCCCAATTCTTTTTGTCTCCCTGGACAAATACTCTTCCCAAGCCTTTGATTTCCAATGTCATTTAGCTACCCTCCTCAAAGGTCAGATAGGTCTCTGCATGACTGATTCTCACCGCCGCAACACAGGCAGATAAAGGAGCGATCAATGCAGATACCCCCATATCCAACACAAGCACTGTCAGGATGGCTCCTACGCCAGGCAGTAGATAAGGCATGCCAAGCCTATCCCCAATATATACATGAAAGGGAAAAACCACTATCGCCGCACTGAGGGCTCCCAGTGCGCCTCCCGCTATACCAATCAGGACGGATTCCCACAGCAGAATACCTGACAGAGTCTTTCTCGTGGCTCCCAGACTCCGCAGAATGGCAAACTCTTTCTTCCGTCCGTTCGCGGTCAGCGTGAACACCAGACAGAGGGTGACTACGGCAAGTCCCACAAACATCCCTGCGAGCAAATATAGAAAAGTGGCAATTTGCTCCATATTCTCCGCCGTTTTACTAATCATGTTTTGGGATTCCACCACCTGCACACCGCCCAATTCCTTTCGAATGCTGCGAATCAGCTCTTTGCGGTCATACCCATCCTCCGCCCGCACCAAAATCGCTGATATCGAATTGTCAGGGTCCGCCTCCTCCAAAAAACGCTGCCCTTTCTCATAAGCCGCTGCATACATTTGCCGGATGGTAGCAAAATTGGCATACACTGCCTGATCCAAACCGGTTCCGGTGGCATCCAGCCTGGCTGCGATCTCATATTCCATATCAAAGAGCTTCAGCTTCTCACCTTCCTTTGTGTGAATATCACTGCCAATGATGACAGCCCCATCAAGCAGCTCTTTGTCATATACCCTGGCAATCCATGGCTGCACGGAGAAATCCGTCTCAGGCTCAAAACCAATTAACTGCACTCTCGTATCACAACACTCCGCATCCAAAGAAGTCAGGAAAAATTGAGAGGTACACAGCTTTACTCCCTCCAAATTCCTAACCTTATCTTCCAGCGTCTTCTTGAAATAAAAACAGCTCGGCTCTCCCTTTAATAAAATTGCCTCCATATCCGTATTATTTTCCACCGGCACAATCATGATATCTGCTCCCAGTCTTGCCTTCATATTTTGCAGACCGTTACGAAGACCTCCCACCAGAATTGCTCCACCGAAAAACACAAAGGACAAAGCTGCCACCAAAAGCACAAGCCCCACTGTCCTTGTGAGGCTGTGCCGTATATTTAATAAAGCGATTCGTCTGCTATGCAAGGGCTTATTTTGCATCTAACTTACTTCCTTCCCTTTTCTTTTCCACAAAAACCAAAGGTTCACTACACCGCCTGAATAACGATGGCACTCTGTACGCTTTATTCCTTTGTTGTTAAAAACTGCTGCGGGTCATAGGGCGGCGTAATTTCTTTGATATCCAGACCGTCTGCCACACCGGGCAGGAATATGTAGCTGCTCTCCGCCAGTGCATCCTTATCTGTGTCAGCTTTCAAAAGCCCCAGCGCCTGCGCATCATCAAAGTTACGATATACCGCTTCTCTTAACAGGGTCAAGGAAGTGGGATATTTGTAAGTCTTCAACAGCTCTGTATTTACATTCACATCACCCACGGTATAGCCCTGTGCCACTTGAATCTGTGCGGCAAGCTCCGGATTGTTCTCAATCCAGACAGACGCTTTCTGAATCGCAGTTACCAGCTTTGCAAGGGTAGCGGGCTTTCTGTCCAGGGCTTTATTGCTTGCATAGAATACACAGCAGTTCTCATCCTTCAGGCGCTCATCTGTGGAGGTATCAAAAATAATCCTCGCGCCTTCCTCCTGTACCATGATTGCCGCCTTATAATCACCGATGGCAATGGCATCAACCGCACCGTTCAAAAGTGCCTGTTGAATCGAATCTGCATCATACACAACAAATTCCACATCATCTCCTGAGTAGCCCTCATAGTTCAATGCGCGCAATGCGGCAATGTGTTGGGAGCTGGAAAGAGCCGTGACACCGATGGTCTTACCCACCAGGTCTGCTGCAGCATGAATTCCACTGTCTCCCATGGTTACGATGGTGATACATCCGGTATGCAAACCTAAAATAGCCTTCGCCTCCAATCCGTTATCCAAAGGCTGCAGCATACCTGAAATCAATCCGATTGCCACATCTGCCTGATCCGTGGACAGCAATACCGCGCCGGTCTCGCCGCCGGATTCTACAAATTCATAGTCCACACCTTCCTTCAAACCCTCTGCATCATAGAAGCCCAACAGATATGCGATCTGAGACTGCACCTGACAGGTTCCCTCGAAGGTAGAGATAATACGGATTGGCTCTCCCACGCCGGTCTCTGCCGCAAAAGCTGCCTCCAGATCAAAGTCGGCACTGTCCTGGGTCTGCACCGTCTCTGCTTCCTTTTGTGTATCATCCGCAGCATCTGTGTCATTGCCGGTCTCCTGCTTCACACTCTCCGCGGTTGTACTGTCAGGGTTCGCCAAGGTGCCGGTAGCGCCGCAGCCTGCAAGCAGAGCCGTCGTCATCACACTGATTATAATTGCTGTTACAAGTTTCTTTTTCTTCATAATAGTCTCCCTTCTTAAAATTAAATGTTATATTCGATCTCTGCCGCTTTTCCTGTATAATCCAAGATCTGTAAGATTTTAGAACGCAGGTGCAGAAAATCTACACTGTCTCGTTTTCTGCCATAAGTCTCATTCCGTCCAATCTCCACATTCACAATGGATTCTATCTTTGCCGGACGGGGAGTCATGACAAAAATGCGGTCACTTAGGTATACGGCTTCATCTACATCATGGGTAACCATAATCATCGTGGTGCCTCTCTCCTTCCAAATGCGCAGCAGCTCATCCTGCATATTCATTCTGGTGAAGGCATCCAACGCGCCAAAAGGCTCATCCAAAAGCAGCACCTTGGGGTGATTTACCAACGCTCTTGCCAAACCGGCTCTCTGCGCCATGCCGCCGGAAAGGTGATGCGGCAGGGATTTCTCAAAGCCTTCCAGCTTTACCAGCTTGATAAACTCTTCCACCTCATCTTTTTTCTCCTTGAAGATATGTCGCATCTTTAGCCCAAAAGCCACATTCTCATAAATATTCAGCCATGGAAACAGGGTTGGATCCTGAAATACAAGACCTCTCTCATAACCGGGCTTTTTGATTTCTTCTCCATCCAAATATAGAGTGCCTTCTGTGGGCTCAATCAGTCCGGCAACCAGCCTTAAGAAGGTAGATTTGCCACATCCGGAGGGACCGATGAGGCAAATGAACTCTCCCGGCTGAATATCCACATCCACTCTCTCCAGGGCAATGACAGGCTCTCCATTAGGATCTATGAATTCTTTTCTCACATTGCGTGCCCGGATTGCACCTGTTGACTCCGCCCCGACTTCCCTATGCTCTGCTGCCCGCTCTGTTACTTTTTCTAGGTTTCTCGTCACTTGCTCTACCACTTTACAACGCCCTCCTGCCATGATAATAATCTGTCACGCACCTTAAACTGCAATGTCACCAGAATATAACAGAACACTGCCACCACAATCAATCCGGCATATACATTGGGATAAGACAGCATGGTTTTCTGCCAGTTGACATACCAGCCAAGTCCTGATTTACACCCAATCATCTCCGCTGCCATCAATGCCACAAAGGAAGAACAGGTGGCATTGAAGAATCCTAAGAAGATAGACGGAGATGCCGCAGGAACAGCAATCTTGAACAGATTCTGTAGATTGCTGGCTCCAAGCGTGGAGGACACTTCAAAGTATGCCTTCTTGACACTCTGAATACCGGAGGCTGTCAGAATCGTGATTTGGAACCACACTCCGAAAGCGATTAAAAAGACCGCCGCTCCCTGTGCAGAAGGGAAAACCACCAATGCCAGAGGCGTCCATGTGGAGGAGGGAATAGGTCCCAGAATACGGATCAAAGGATAAATCCAATAATTAGCTCCCCTGCTCCATCCCACCGCAATTCCACATACCATTCCTGCGATAAATCCGATAAGGATTCCTTTTACCAGAAGCAGAAAGGAGCTTTTGATGCAGGTCAGAATCAAAGCGCTATCCTCAAAAAACACATGGAAGATTCTAGCAATGCTGGGGAAATATAGCTGCGGTAATAACAGCCATTTTGCCGTAACCAGATCAAGCAGGGTCAGGAAAATGTATACCCCTCCCACAAATGCTCCTCTGTAACTATACTTTCTTCGAAGGCTCTCCCAAAATAGAGATAGAAGCGCCAACACAGCTACCACTGCCAGTGAAATATACAGGAAATATCTGTAATGGGGTAGGTCTGCGTATTTCAGGTTCGGGTGATTCGGGAGCAACACCTCCGCGATTAACGCAATCAAAACTCCCACTATGGGCAGAATCGTCTGTACGCGAAACGCAAAATTTGAGGACTGCTCCTCCTTAGGTGATACTGATGCACTCATATTTTTTCCTCTCATTCTACCGCCCGTGCGGTATTTTGTTTTCATCATTTATACCTAACAAATGGGGATTCGTCAACGAATTGTAGACATCATCAAAAAATCATGACAGGTTTTAAAAACTTTGTCTGTACGGCTAATTTTTTTCGATGGAAAGATAAATTTTTTCACGACTATCATTTGCTCCAAATATAGCAATATGCCTGTGTTCTGGCGGCAAACCTCTCTGTGTTTAGAAGGGCTCTCACTTCTTCTTTGGTATACCAACCCGCCACAATCTCTTCTGCATCCGAAGTACTGGGGCGAACCCTTCCCCTCGCCCTGCCCACGATGCACACATTACTTTCATTGCCAAAGCTCACCGCACTATAGCTGGGAGCAAGCATATCCTCCACCTCGTAAAGCTCCAGCCCTGTCTCCTCCCACAATTCTCTCTTCGCGCTCTCAAGTGGCGTCTCTCCGGGATCAATCAACCCCGCCGGAAAATGATACACCCAATCATTTACCGCCATCCGAAATTCCTTATTGAGCAAAATCCGCTCCCCATACTCATCCGTGACAATAATCACCACTGCATCCGGTGTCTCCCCCTTTAAATCCTCTGCTCCCAGCAGTTCTTTCCTCCGGCTGATAATCTCATACACCTTCTTTCGTCCCGCCTGTGTCTCATACACCAGATCGTACCGATTGATAAACTGTCCCTGCTCTCTCTTAATAATCCCTTGCAATTTCATTTTCTTTCCTCACTTGTATCCATGAAATTTGTCAATTCCACCATTGGTGTATTGCCGATTAACACTACAATACTGCCTTTGACCTCCCTCATTGAAACTGAAACCTCCATTCCTAATACAATGAACGACGTAAAGGAAACAAAGGCTATCTCACAGCCACTTGTTTCCTTTTTTGTGTCGTTATATCCTATAATCATCTTGCAGGTCATCCATGAGACCGTACTCTACAAGGATTTCTTCCAGTCTCTCCTGGGTCATGGGAGTGGGGATGGTGAACATGGTATTCTCCTCAATCGCCTTTGCCAATCCTCTGTACTCATCCGCCTGTTGCGATTCCGGTTTGTACTCGATTACCGTCTTTCTGCGTATCTCTGCGTGCTGCACAATGTTGTCTCTGGGCACGAAGTAGATTAACTGTGTGTTCAACTCCTTTGCAAATGCGCGCAACAGGTCTTCCTCTCTGTCTACACGGCGGCTGTTACAGATGATGCCGCCCAGACGCACACCGCCTTTGTTGGCGTATTTCTGAATTCCCTTGGAAATATTATTTGCCGCATAGAGAGACATCATCTCTCCACTGGCTACGATGTAGATTTCCTTCGCTTTCCCCTCACGAATGGGCATTGCAAAACCGCCACATACCACGTCGCCCAGAACATCATAAAACACATAATCCAGATCATCGGTAAATGCTCCCAACTGCTCCAACAGTCCTACTGCCGTGATAATACCACGGCCCGCACAACCAACGCCGGGCTCCGGTCCCCCGGACTCCACACACTTTGTGCCGCGAAAGCCGATCTTCATGATATCCTCCAGCTCCACATTCTCTCCCTTTTCACGCAGCGTATCCAACGTGGTCTTCTGATGCAGCCCTCCCAGCAGCAGTCTCGTAGAATCTGCCTTGGGATCGCAGCCCACCACAAATACCTTTTTTCCCAGTTCTGTCAGACCTGCTGTCAGATTCTGTGTAGTGGTGGATTTTCCAATTCCACCCTTTCCATAAATTGCAATTTGTCTGATTTCCTTGTCCGCCATTTTTCATTCTCCTCATTATTCATTCTATAAATTGATATTTCGTATCACCCATGCGAAAATGTATCCTTCGGATTCAGACGCTTTAGGTATATCTGATCACCGTAATCCTTTTGTCCCGGTATGCCTACCGCATCCGCGCGGCATCTCTGACAATGCCTGAATACATCGATATACTCCTCCGCTTCTCTTCTGGCTCCGTCAATATCCACACACGCCGGCTCCACGCAGTCCTTCAATTTGTGCTGCGGAATCAACGGAATGATATTGTACATGGTTGCCCCCGCCTCGCTGACCGCTTTGGCAATGTCTTTGATATGCTCTCTGTTGATTTCCATGATTAACACTGTATTGACCTTGATGGTAACACCTGCTGCCGCCATCTTGCGAATGCCCGCCAGTTGATTCTCTATGAGAATCCTTGCCGCCTCTTCCCCTTCATAGCGTTTTCCGTGATAATAAATACCCGAAATGATTTTTGCCTGTATTGCCGGATCCACCGCATTGACTGTCACCGTCAGCGTATCTATCTTAAGCTTAATCAACTCTTCCGCCCGCTCATTGAGCAGTAACCCATTGGTGCTCATACACTTCAAAATATCAGGATATTGCTGTCCGATCAGACGAAATGTGTCCACCGCGCCATTGGTTGCCAGCGTATCACCCGGTCCGGCAATACCTGCCACCGAGATATCCGGGCAAATCTCAAGAGCCCTCTTTAGAGCCGCTACTGCCTCCTCAGGGGACAGTATCTCTCCCGTCACGCCTGGTCGCTCTTCATATGTATTTATTTTTCTGTCGCAAAAATTACATTCGATGTTGCAGGCAGGACAGACCGGTAAGTGAATCCTCCCCTTGTTACGGGCATATCCAAAACAAGGATGCTTTTCTCGCACTTGTTCTTTCACGATTCCACCTGGCATACAGTTCCCTTCCTTCCATTTTTTTGTATATATTCCTCCAACACTTCATCAATAAAGCCTCGTGTCTCCACAGGCTCTACCTCCTTTTCCAATAACGCCGTTTCCGCTCCGCGTCCAATCTGAAGCACGAAAACCTTGTCACAGTCCGCAAGCAGCTCTACCGCCTCCGCAAGGTCCCCTTCATCGTGTTCACCACCAGGCCACAAGGGACGTCCCTTCCGCATCTCCAACAGCCTGTGAGAGCCTTCGGATAACTCATAAATATAAAAAGTATCCGCCCTTCCAAAATGCTGATTCACAATGATTCCATCACTGCTCGCCACTGCAACTCTCATCTCTGCTCTCATCCTCCCGACCATCACTTACTCCTCATGAAAAGTGATGTCTCTTAAAAAATCTCTTCACACGCACCATCGCCGTTTCCACCTCGCCGTCAGACACCAGAACCTGAATACCATTCTTAGTGACCAATCGCTCTGAGCCCGGTCCTATCCTGGCTACCAGGATAGCTGTCACCTGCCAGTCTAAAAGTGCCTGAATCTTGGACTCCAACATCTCTTTGTCATGCCCTTGACCGCAGTCCTCGGAATGCACTACCTCGATATCCGCCAGAGGCTTTTCTTCGTCCGTCTCCTGATCCACTTCTATAATGCGAAATCCTTTTGCACGTCCAAAATGTTCCGTAATAATTTGACCGTCCAAAGTACCTACAGCAATCCTATAAGCTGCCATAACCTTAACCCTGCTCCTCTCATCGTCTTAGCTATTCTTCTCGCGCTTGCTATACCAGTACTTGCTCTTCTCTATAGGTACATCGGTCCACAGTGGTGTGGAGAGATAGCGTTCACCGGTATCAGGGAGGATGGCAACCACCGTTCTGCCTCTGTTCTCTTCTCTTCTTGCCACCTGCGCAGCAGCGAAAGCAGCTGCACCGGAAGAGATACCCACTAACAGGCCTTCCTCTCTTGCCAGCGTTCTGGATGTATCAAAAGCTTGTTCATCCTTCACCTTGTAGATTTCATCGATCACGCTGAAATCAAATACCTTGGGCACAAAACCGGCACCAATCCCCTGAATCTTGTGCGCACCCGGTACACCGCCGGATAAAACCGGGGAACCATACGGCTCCACTGCCACTACCTTCACATGAGGGTTCTGCTCTTTTAAATATCTCGCCACACCGGTGATGGTTCCGCCTGTACCTACACCGGCTACCACAACATCTACCTTTCCCTCTGTCGCCTTCCATATCTCCTCGCCGGTTCTGGTCTGATGCGCCTGAGGGTTCGCCGGATTGTTGAACTGCTGCAGGATCACGCCGCCGGGAATCTGCACCTGCAGCTCTTCTGCCTTGCGCACAGCTCCCTTCATGCCCTGTGCACCAGGGGTAAGCACCAGTTCAGCTCCCAATGCAGTCAGGAGTGTTCTTCGCTCCACACTCATGCTGTCGGGCATTGTAATCAGAATCTTATATCCCTTTGCCGCCGCCACGAATGCCAGCCCCACACCGGTGTTGCCACTGGTAGGCTCGATGATCACGGATTTTTCATTCAAGATGCCCTTACTTTCCGCATCCTCCACCATTGCCAACGCAATACGATCCTTTACGCTGCTTAAAGGGTTAAAATATTCCAGTTTCAGGAGCAGTTTGGTGTCTTCGTCCAGCCCCGCAAGCTGTTCGATCTTGCGGGGACGGAGTATGGGAGTATCTCCAACCAATCCCGTTAAATTATCAACGATTCTTAATGCCATAACCTTCTTCCTTTCTCTGTTTTCTGTCAGAATCGATCGCCCTGCACGATATTGTCGTTGGGATCAAGATTCATCCATGTATCTGTCAACGGATGTCCTACATGCTTTCCAATATTCTTGGAAAAGTTGGTATTTTTCAACGCTCTCGCTGCACGCCTTGCCAGTTCAAATGCTCCCGAATAACCCATGTAATTGATAGACGCACCAAACAAAGGAATATTCGGAATGCCCAGCTTGGTTACCCATCCGTTTGCGCCCACATGCCCAATATAGATATCCGGCCTTAGGCGGTTCAGGGTGTTCAGCTCTTCTGCGGGCTGACCTGCCGCCACCTCCACCGTCAATCCAGGGTCATCAATATCGTTCAACAGATTCTCAACAAAACGATCCAGATTATGCGCCTTGATGCCTACTAACTCCATACCGATACGCTTGTAGAAATCAGCCGTGGTGAGAATTCTGGTCTCACCGCCGCCCACAAAGATTTTTTTCCCTTTTAATTCTTCTACAAATGGGGCTATCGCCTCATTCAGTTCTTGATTCTCCTGTTCAATAAGTCTCTCCGCCTCTGCTTCCAGATGGAAGTGTGCCGCGATTTTTCTGATCCATGTATTCGTACAGTTAATGCCGATGGGCAGCACATCCAACAGATATTCGGTGCCATAACGTTCCTTCAAATGTCCCAACAGATAATCATCATGGGTTGCACAGATACTGACATTCAGCGCTGCCTCACCCAGATGATCCAGATCATCCACGGTGGCGTTCAGGGGTACTACGCGGGGAATCAACCCTAACGCACTCACTAATCTGGAAAGCTCCACTTCGTCTCCATTGCTGTTGGAGCCCACATTGAAAATATTCACCGTTCTACTGGTGCGATATTTTTTGGCAAAATCATATTTAATCTGTGCTTCCTCTGTGAGCTGTGGGTACTCCTTCGGATCCCGAATCAGATATTTCAGAATACCATGATTAGCAGCATCATAACCGGACGAGACAAAACGACTCTTAAAGCCCTCGCAATGTATGGGTACCAGTCTGGCAGATACCTGTGGCTCCAATTCTCTTACCACAGCATCAATGTCGTCACCGATGATACCCGGTACACAACCATTTACGATGGAAATCACCTCCGGATGATACTCTTCCTCCGCATAAAGAATGGCTCTCTTTAATTTCTCCACACCGCCATTTACCACGTCCAACTCATCCATGTTGGTATGTATAAAGGTCTGCTCCTCCACCGGCAGTCCTCTGGAGGCTCTGCTAGTCTTCCGCACGCCGGCGTTTCCTGCCAGACCGGAACAGCATCCTAATGGGGAGTGTACGATGGTCACGGCTCTGGTGAGGGAATTGATAATACCTACTGCAAGCCCCAACTGACACCCACCGCTCTGTGAAAATCTTCTGTTTTGTACCTGTGCACAGCCACACTTGAAATCACTCTGCAATCCAGCACAGGAATCACAGTAGGCAATACAACCGCCCACACGCTCATCTCGAACGGGAGGTTCATCCGCCGCCAAATAATTATACTTTAAATTTTCATTCAACTTTACTGGCATTTTTCTCCCACCTTTCTATCTCGCTGCAACCAGATTGGATAACAAATCCTCTACCAATGTTAATGCGCCTCTGAAACCGGCATACCCTTTATTCAACACGGCTCTGTTGCTCACCGGAAATGCTACCGTAAGAAAGCCTGCACCGTAATCATTTGCCAGATCGCGCTCTACTACGCTGCCAATAATGAAAAGCGGTCCCAACGAGTCGTAATATTTCTGATTATTGTTGTAAGGCCAGCTTGCACGGAGCTTTTTCTTTGCCAGCCCCACCTTATCCTCATAGATTACTTGTGGCTTTGTACGAGAGGATATATTTTCAAACTTCTTGGTATATGTCTCCTGTTTTGTCTTATCCTGCAGGTCGTTAATGGATACAAAATGAGGTATCCACCCCAACTCCTCAGACACGAAATCAACCAGAGGGTAGGCATAGTAGCTGTCAGTGAAAGTAACTACATATCTCTGAAAATCCAAGTCTGACGCCACATCCACGATTCTCTCCAGATAAGAATAAAAATACTTTGTCTCCTCCTCTATCACTTTGTCTACAATATCCTTTTCTATATTCAGCTTTTCTGCCACCAGTCGTAAGAATCGCTCGGAAGCCTTAGGTCCGATGGGAAGCTCTGTTGTCACATAGGGGATACCATGTACCTTTTCGAAGGTTTTGGCTGTAATCTGTCCTGCTGTCTCCGAAAGCACAATACTCAAGGACGCATCCCCATAGCCCTTAATCTTCTCCACACTTTCTCCGTCTCCAAAGAAGGTGTTTGCTCTGACTCCTATTTTGCCAAGTAGCTCTGTCAAATACGCAATATTTCCTCTGTAAAACACATCATGCCCCGGAACAATCCCCAACAGATTGATTGTCCGGGAATCTTTTTCATCCTTCTTCTCTACGATTTCCTTCACCAAAGCACTCAGAATCGCATCATATCCGCGCAATGTGTTGCCCAAAAAACCGGGAGTATTCACACCAATCACATTCTGGTCGCGATATCTGTCTGCAATTCCCACAGAATCATCGCCAATCATCTCCGTCTGACATCCGGTCACTACAATGTAAATATCTCCCTTTAGATATTTGATGGTAGATTCAATCTGTCCTACCAGTTTATCCTCACCGCCGAATACAATGTTACTCTGAGAAATATTGGATGTAGGAATCATGTTGCCGCCGCAATATCCCACACCTCTGTAGCCGGCAGATAGATTGTAAGTACCTGACAGTGCCGCAGCACATCCGCCGGAAGCGTGGACGATGGGAACCGCTTTGGGAATCGCTGCGATGGTTGACAATGCACCGCCCAACGCACATGAAAATTTGGAGCGTTCAATAAAATCACTCATTCTTCTTTTCCTCCATACCCTTTAAAAATGTTAGATAACCGCATAGTTCTAGACAGTCACCAGCTCTACAATCTGAAGCTTATCCTGCGCAAGCTCTGTGGAAGAATTATAGATTTTGATCTGCTCAGGCTCTACAACATAGATACTCTTATCCGAGGTTAATTCAAATCTAGGAAGGTTTTCTTTAATCAGCGCTGTCGCTTTCTCAATACCCTTATCATCCGTAACCTTACTTGCCTTTCCATATACTGTAGCGTTTATATAATTGGGAAATTCCTGGCCCGGAGCCTCGAAATAAATTGCTACATTGGGATTGTTCTCAATCTGAGCAACCTTTCTGGCATTGCTCGCCGTGGAAAAGTAAGTTTTCACGCCATCTGTGGCGATGGCGCCCAGGATACGCACATCCGCTTTGCCATCCTCTGTCACTGTAGATAAGAGAATTCTCTTTGTGCTCTTTAAATAGTTTTCAATCTGTTCATTCGTCAATGCCATAATCGTGTTCTCCTTTTGAAATTTGATTAAATTTTGATTACACGCATTATCATCTTTCGAGAGTCAAAAAGCAATCTTTTTATACCATCAGCCAAAGTTTGTAGAAAAATTTGTAAATATTATATTTTTTTTAGGGAGCCATCCGATAAAACAAAAATATTCTCATCACTTTTCTAAAAAAATTCTCTTGATTTATTCTGTCAATGTATTACAATATAATGAATACACTAAACTATATTATTCCTATTTGTATTATATGAATTGCGTAATGCAGCACTGTAAGCGCACGTTCGTGAGTGTGACAGTTCTGTAAAAAAAGGAAACAACATTGTGTGAAAGGAGGTGGGAAGCAGTGTACAAAGTATTAGTCGTAGAACCACAGGAATTCTCTTTGAATGCCTTATTGAACCTGCCTGTGTGGGACAAAGACACAGACGCTCACCAAGGCTTTCACTGCGCGGCAACTGCCGGGAACGGACAAGAGGCTTATGAGCTGATCAAAGCAAACAGCTTTGACCTGATTCTCACCGAAATCAATCTGACCATCTGCGATGGACTGCAACTGTTAAAGCAAATTCACAAGAGCAATCAGCCACCACTTGTGGTATTCATCAGTGACATTGTGACCTTCGCGTATGCAAGAGAGAGTTTCATATACGGAGCATTTGATTACCTGCCCAAGCCGGTATCCCAACATGATATCGCGCAGTTGTTTGCCAGAGCTGCGGAGGAACTGGAGCGGCTGAAAAAACAACATCTGAGCATGAACAGCTCAGGGAATTTCCGCTTTGCTCCGGGGCAGATTGCCAAAGTGCTGGATGATTTTGCCCATCGAAATCGGAATGTGCTACAGACCTTTCATAACATGCTGCACTCCCTGTATGATTCTCCGGGAAAGACCGGACAGAATCCTGATTTACTGGCAAGTAAGCTGTATTTGTCTCTGGTGGAAGGTATCTATGCGCATAATGAATGGATTTCGCTCTACATACCTCGCAATTTCCACGAACAAATTGACTATCTGGAATTGCAGAATCCTTCAGATTATATTGATTTTTATCAGCGTAAGTTCACTTACTTGTTCGAGCGGTATTGCGGGCTGAATCCGGAATTTGAGGATGCAACCATTGTGAAGATTCACCTATATCTTCTGGGGCACCCCGAGGAGGATTTACGTCTGACCACCATCGCCGGTAAGTTCTATCTGAACCACACCTATTTGAGCAATCTCTTTAGTCGCAAGTCCTCGCTGCGTTATTCGCAGTTGGTAACCATGGTGAAGATGCACCGTGCGGAGTATCTGATCAATTACACCACACTTCCGCTAGAGGATATTGCGAGCTGCCTGGGCTACAAGGATTTCCGGTATTTTCTAAAATTGTTCAAGGAAACCATTGGGAAAGCTGCTTCTGATTATATTAGAGAGGAAGAATACTATAGTGATTATTCCATATAGTAAGATATGATGAACGATACTGGTTGGATTCGAACCAACAATCTGGGTTTTGCGGACCTTGCCCTTGCCAGCGGGCTACAGCATCAGGAGGAAGCGTGCTCCAGAGAACACGCTTTTATTCTCGCGAGCAATGAGCCAAGCTGACAAGCTGGCTTGTCAATTTGGCGAATGCCGCGAGGGTCAAATACCCCGCCCCTCTGGGTCGAACAGATAAACCACAAGCCAGGATATGCCTCGTAGCTTGCTGCGGAGTATTTGACTTACAAATGTATCCAAATGGATGCTCTGAAAAGGTGTGTCAATCTGCTGCGAACAGAGGCGTGGACAGATATCTGTCACCGGAATCCGGCAGCAATGTCACAATCGTCTTACCCTTGTTCTCAGGTCTTGCTGCAAGAATCTGCGCCGCTTTCAGAGCTGCGCCGGAAGAGATTCCCACCAATACACCCTCGCTGACAGCAAATCTCTTGCCCTCTGCAAAAGCATCCTCATTCTCAATAGCAATGACTTCATCATATATCTTGGTGTTCAACACTTCGGGCACGAAGCCTGCACCAATCCCTTGAATCTTGTGTGCGCCCGGAGTACCCTTGGACAATACAGGGCTGGTGGCAGGCTCCACTGCAATGATTTTCACATCTGGATTCTGTTCCTTCAGATATTCTCCCACACCGGTAACGGTACCGCCGGTGCCTACACCTGCAATAAAGATATCTACTTTTCCTTCTGTCTGCTGCCAGATCTCCGGTCCGGTGGTAGCCTTGTGCACTGCTGGGTTCGCAGGATTCACAAACTGTCCCAAAATCACAGAGCCTTCAATCTCCTGATTCAGCTCATTTGCCTTGGCAATGGCACCCTTCATCCCCTTGGCACCTTCTGTCAGAACCAACTGTGCGCCGTATGCTTTAAACAGATTTCTTCTCTCCACACTCATGGTATCAGG
>JAFVDW010000055.1 GCA_017478245.1 Lachnospiraceae bacterium | reverse complement strand
GTCCTATGGTAACCAAGATGAGCTTCCGTTATCTGAATACCCTGACCAACCTTGGACCTTCTCCCGAGCCGAACCTGACTGTACTTTGGTCTACCAGACTTCCTGAGAATTGGAAGAAATACTGTGCAAAGATGTCTATCCAGACCTCTTCCATCCAGTATGAGAACGATGACCTGATGAGAGTAACCCACGGTGATGACTATGGTATCGCTTGCTGCGTATCCTCCATGGTAATCGGTAAGGAGATGCAGTTCTTCGGCGCTCGTGCAAACCTTGCAAAATGTCTGCTGTACGCTTTGAACGGCGGTATCGACGAAGTTACCAAGAAGCAGGTTGGTCCTAAGTATCGTCCTGTTGAGGGTGACGTGCTTGACTATGATGATGTAATGAGCAAGTTCATCGACATGATCGAGTGGCAGGCAGATGTTTATGTAAACACTTTGAATGTAATTCACTATATGCATGATAAATACTGCTATGAGAGAGCAGAGATGGCTCTTCATGACAGAGACGTTAAGAGATACTTTGCTACCGGTATTGCAGGTCTGTCCATCGTGGCTGACTCCCTTTCCGCTATCAAGTATGCTAAGGTTGAAGTAATCCGTGATGAGGATGGCGTAATCGTTGACTTCAAGACCACCGGAGAATTCCCTAAGTATGGTAACGATGATGACCGTGTAGACAGTATTGCTCAGGACATTGTACACAAGTTCATGACTGCTGTAAGAAGACATCACACCTATAGAAATGGTGTTCCCACCACTTCCATTTTGACCATTACCTCCAACGTAACCTATGGTAAGGCTACCGGTAATACACCTGATGGACGTAAGAAGGGACAGCCTTTCGCTCCCGGTGCTAACCCGATGCACGGTCGTGATACTCACGGTGCTGTAGCATCTCTGTCTTCCGTATCCAAGCTTCCGTTCAATGATGCACAGGATGGTATCTCCAATACCTTCACCATCATCCCCGGAGCACTTGGTAAAGAGGATCAGGTATTTGCCGGCGACATCGAGCTTGATTTGAATAAATAAATTTGATAAAGTTGGCAGCTCGGTATCGCCTGGATATTTGAGCTCGTTCTTAACAAATAACTTACTTTTCAAAGAAAGAGGTGACACCAATGGACGAGAAAACAATGATTGATGATCTTGTAAAAATGTTGGATTCCGGTATGATGAACGGTGTGGGACATGTCAATGTAGACACCGATGCATCCGAGCAAGAGTCCAAGAACGTTCAGACAATGGGCTGTACGGATTGTTCCAGAACACCGTTAGCCTGCAGTGTACCCACTTTAGAGCAAGGACTTGATGATTATCGCTAATCATCGATTGCAAATTGTAATCATATAAATCAAGTGTCAGGAGCTCTCACATAGACGTAGCTCCTGACAACATCAGAATAATAAGGAGGAATTTATTATGGCAGCAAATAATGCACAGGTTAACAATCTGGTAGCTTTGTTGGATGGTTATGCAACTAAGGGCGGCCACCACTTGAACGTAAACGTATTGAACAGAGATACTCTGTTGGATGCACAGCAGCATCCTGAGAATTATCCTCAGTTGACGATTCGTGTATCCGGATATGCTGTAAACTTCATCAAGTTGACTCCCGAGCAGCAGGCAGACGTTATTTCTCGTACTTTCCATGAGGCTATCTAAGCACAAAAGAATTTATTTTCTGTGTTGCGAAAAGAATCTCTATGATAAAGTTTTCGAAGGCTCCGGAATGGACATTCCGGAGCCTTTTTTTTCTTAAAAACAACAAAAACTGTTGAATACTCGTATGTATTAGAGGTAAAATACTCTTATAAAAGCGTGTTGCGCACGCGGAAATGAGGAATATTATGCAGGGAAGAATTCATTCGTTGGAAAGTTTTGGAACAGTAGACGGTCCCGGCGTACGATTTGTGGTCTTCGTGCAGGGCTGTCCTATGCGCTGTGCCTATTGCCACAATCCTGACACTTGGGATATGACCGGTGGCACGCTGATGGAACCCGCCTACATTATTGAGCAGTATGAGCGAAATATTGGGTTTTACAAAGACGGTGGTATTACAGTCACGGGCGGCGAGCCCTTGATGCAGGTAGACTTCCTTTTAGACCTATTTACACTTGCCAAGCAGAAAAATATCCATACCTGTATCGACAGCTCCGGTATTGCTTTCAATCCTGATAATGAGGCCCTGATGGCAAAGCTGGATCGCCTGATGGAACTCACCGATTTGGTTATGCTGGACATCAAGCATATTGATCCCGAAAAGCATAAGGCACTGACCGCACAGCCCAATACCAATATTCTGAAATTTGCAGCTTACCTGAATGAAAAAAATGTGGATATGTGGATTCGTCATGTAATTGTTCCCGGTATTACAGATGACGATGAATACCTGTTCCAATTAGGCTATTTCATTGGACAGTTCCACAATCTGCGTGCATTGGATGCACTCCCCTATCATACCATGGGCGAATCCAAGTACGAGAAGCTGGGAATAGAATACAAGCTGAAAGGTGTACCCGCCATGGACAAGAGTATCCTTTTGGAGAAAAAACAAAAAATTTTGGAAGGAATTAAAAAGAGACGAAGCGAAATGACTTGATTGTAGTTAGATGTGTGTAACCAAAGTTATACGCATCTATTTTTTGTTAGTTGTAATTAACTGTAAATTTATTTATCGCGTGCCAATTTTATAAAAAATTAAGTGTTTTGTTTCATGTTTATACAAAATTCTCTTGAATTTCATTTTAAATAATATTATAATAAACATAGTCATTGATTCATGTATTGATTTATGATTGATATAGCAAATAAAGGAGGATTTTATTATGGCATACGAAATCGGTAGTGCATGTGTAGCTTGTGGAGCTTGTGAAGCTCAGTGCCCTGTTGGTGCGATCAGCATGGGTGATGGTCAGTTTGTTATCGACGCAGATACTTGCATCGATTGCGGTTCTTGCGCAGGACAGTGCCCTGTTGGCACCATTGCTCCCCAGTAAGAATAGCTGAACACAAAAGAAAGCAATAGACGTATAACGGAAAAGGCATTTCAAAAAATGGAATGCCTTTTCTTTTTTGTTGTACTTTCTGTTTTTTCTGTCTTCGGCTCTTCAGGTACGCTCCCTTTCTGGGCCATACCAATGGTGTGCCGATTCTTTTTAGGTTTACCCGCTTTTCTGCTTTTTATCCGCAGCAGCTCGTCCATTTTCTTGTAATATTCCTCATTGCGCTTCATCAAAACGCGTTCACGCTCCTCATCCCGCTCTTCCTGGAGACGGAATTGATAATCTAGCTCCTTGACAACACTCTCCTTAATGGTACGACATAACTCCTCGTTATTTTCCTGCAATGTCTCCCGAATCAACTGCTGTAGCAGCCATTGTAGCCTCTTAGACTTATCCTCCTTGCTCTCTACAACAATCTCCTCAGACACTTTATCTGTTGCCAAAACCTGTGCAGCTACCACATTTTCATCCGGTGTGACAGACTTCGCAATAGTTTGTTCTGCACCGGCAGGCGTGCTCGTTTGTCCCATAATATTCAATTTACCATCCTTCAATATCATTTTGATTGCTTTCAACTGTAACCCCCTCTCCTTCATGCTCTTAATTTGTTTAAAACGTTCTACATCTTCCTCGGTGTAATATCGATGTCCCAATTCATTGCGCTTGATGGGAAGATGCAATTCCTCCTCCCAATAACGAAGTACATGACTTTCTACCTTTACCTCTTTTGCAGCATCAGAAATTAATAAAACATTACTCATCTTTCTACCTCCTTTTTCGTAAAGACAAAAAGAGAATGCACCTATTTGCATTCTCTTTTGTAAATTATCAATATGATTTCTAATATCACTTTGCGTTAATCACGCCTGGAATGCTCCAAATTCGCAAATTTAGTGTATTCCGGCAGCCACGCTAACTCAACTGTTCCAATTGGACCGTTTCTCTGTTTCGCAATGATAATCTCCGAGACGCCCTTTTTGTCTGTGTCATGATTATAATAGTCATCTCGATAAATGAACATGACCACATCCGCATCCTGCTCAATAGCTCCTGACTCACGCAGGTCAGAAAGCATGGGGCGATGATCCGGTCTCTGCTCCACCGCACGGCTAAGCTGCGACAACGCCAACACCGGCACTCCCAGTTCACGCGCCACAGACTTTAATGATCTGGAAATATCTGAAATCTCCTGCTGTCTGGAATCCGAGCGTCCGCTTCCCGACATCAACTGCAGATAGTCGATGATAATCATGGACAAATTATGTTCCAGTTTAAATTTGCGACACTTGGAACGGAGTTCTGAAATACTGATACCCGGTGTATCGTCAATAATCAGGTTTGATCTACCGATCACACCGGCGCTTTCTATCAATCGTTCCCACTCCTGATCATTCAACTGACCTGTCCTAAGCTTCTGGGCATCCACACTGGATTCCAGGGAAAACATACGGTTCACCAACTGTTCCTTACTCATTTCCAGACTGAAAATTGCCACTGTCAGATTCTTTTTAAATGCCACATGCTCTGCAATATTCAGTACGAATGCGGTTTTTCCCATAGAAGGACGCGCTGCAATCAACACCAGATCGGAGGGCTGCATCCCTGCTGTACGATAGTCCAGATCCGTGAAGCCTGTGGGAATACCGGTCACACTACCTTTGTTTTTAGCCGCCGTCTCTATCTTGTCCATTGCATTCATGACAACCTGTCGAATTGGAACATAATCACCGGTATTACGCTTCTGCACTAGCTGAAATACTCTTTTCTCTGTATCCTCAAGGATGAACTCCAGATTCTCCTTCCCTGCGTAACAGGTATTTGCAATCTCTTCATTCAGACGTATCAGCTTGCGCAACGTGGACTTCTCGGCAACAATATTCGCGTAATACTTTATATTGGCAGATGTAGGTACCGCATTGAGCAGATCACGGACAAATTCCAGACTGCTGACCTCCGGCGGCACATCCTTCTCTCTCAAGCGATTCTGCAAGGTCACCAAATCCACCGGGCTCCCCTCGTCATTCAGCTCCACCATAGTCTCAAAAATAATTCCATATTGTCTATTGTAGAAATCCTCTCCCAGAATGAGCTCCTGCGCCACTACAATAGCCTCTCTGTCCATAATCATAGAACCAATGACCGACTGCTCCGCCTCCACGCTGTGCGGCAATATTCTTTTCAATACATTTTCTTCCATAGCAGGCATTTATGTACTACCTCTCTATTGTTCCGTCACTTTCACAATAAGCTTACCCGTCACCTGTGGATGAAGCTTTACAGCGACTTCATAATTGCCAAAGCTTTTAAGACTCTCTGTCAGTTGAATCTTCTTCTTATCCAATTCGATGCCACACTGCTCCTTACAAGCAGTCGCAATCTCCTTAGAAGATACGGAACCAAAAGCCTTTCCTCCCTCGCCTGCCTTCATCTTCACCACTACCTGCTTGGTCTCCAACTCTGCCGCCAGTTTTTTCGCTGCATCGAGATTCTCCTGTTCTTTTTTCTCATGGTTCGCTTTCTGCAGCTTCAAATCGTTCAAATTCTTAGGTGTTGCCTCCACACCAATTTTTTTCGGCAAAATATAATTTCTTGCGTACCCTTCACTTGCTTCAATAATATCTCCCTTTTTCCCAAGCTTTTTCTCATCCTGTAAAAGAATAATCTTCATTGTACTACACTTCCTTTCCTAAATCTCTCCATTATCCAGCATTTCATCAATGGTGCGTTTCAACACACCGATTGCCTCTGCCAAACCGGTTCCTTCCATCTGACATGCTGCTGTATTCAAATGTCCGCCACCACCCATGCGTTCCATGATGATCTGTACATTCACCTCATCGATAGAACGGGCACTGACATGTATTTTTCCCTGATAATCCGTCAACACAAAGCTGGCTTTAATCCCTCGAATATCCAACAGCTCGTTTGCCGCCTGCGCTCCAATCACAGTCGGAGAGGGCAAATCATCTGCTGTACAGACAGAGATAGCAAAGGAATCTCTGTAAATCTCCGCCTGACTGACCGCATCTGCCTTTGCTTTGTATTCCAACGCGTCCTCTCTAAACAGCTTACGCACACGAATCACATCCGCACCACTGCGGCGTAAAAAAGCAGCCGCCTCAAAAGTACGCACACCCGTCTTAGTCATAAAATTATTTGTATCGACCATGATACCGGAATACATACAATCCGCCTCTTCCGGACGAATCTTGATATTGTCATATGTATACTGCAAAACCTCCGATACCATCTCACACGCAGAAGATGCGTAGGGCTCCACATAGGAGAGCGTCGCATTTTCAATGGTTTCTGTACCCTGTCTATGATGATCCAACACCACCACCGATTTACAGAAACGCAACAAATCCGGACACTCTGTGATGGACGGCTTGTTGACATCCACCACTACCAGCACCGTATTGCTGCCAGCCATCTCGATAGCCTGCTGGCTGTTGATGATCATGTCGTCCTCATAATCAGGATTATTTCGGAACAAATCCACCAAGGGCTGTATGGATGTGGGCACCTCGTTCAGTACAATGTGTGCCTTCCTCTCCAAAGCCTGGGTAATCCTGTAAATACCAACTGTCGCCCCAAAGCTGTCTGCATCCGGATTGCGATGCCCCATGACGAGAACTCTATCCTTGGCTGTGATAATCTCGCGTAACGCATGTGCCTTCACACGGGCTTTTACGCGGGTATTCTTCTCTACCTGCTGACTCTTACCACCATAATAAGTAATGCTTTCCGGCGTCTTAATCACTGCCTGATCACCGCCTCGTCCCAAAGCAAGATCAATGGCATTGCGGGCAAATTCATAATTCTGGGCATAGGTCAAACCATCTAAGCCCACACCGATACTGATGGTAACCGCCATCTCATTACCGATGTTCACCGTCTTGACCTCCTCAAGCAGGTCAAATCGATTCTCCTGAAGCTGGGCAATCGCCTTCTTCCGCAGAATAATCAGGTATTTATCTTTTTCCAGCTTTTTGCTGATGCCATCCAAGGCTGAAATATATTTGTTCACCTTGCGGTCAATCAACGCAATCAGCAGCGAGCGTCTCACTTCCTCAACACTCTCCAACGCCTCTTCATAATTGTCAAGATAGATCATTCCCACTGCCAGGCTTTGGTCGTCCACCTCCTGCAATGCAATGTGCAGGGCTGTCTCATCATAAAAATGAACCGCTATCAGAAAACCGTCATAGCCTTCTGCGTCTATCATGTCACTGTGTTCCGCCATCTCTTTCAAGGAAATCTTCTTGAATTTGACAACATACTCACAGCCTTCATATTCCAATTCATACTGTGCCTCATCCACGTCACTGTCATTTGGCAGCCTGTCCTTGGTAATGGTGGGGAACAGGGCTGTAATGGATTTACTGTAGCCCTTGGGCTGGTGCACCATGTTCTCAAAGGCTATATTGGTCCATATGACCTTGCCGGCATCGTCCAGGAGCGCATAGGGAAGATCCATATCTCTTAGAAGCTTGCGCTGAATCTGCCCATATTCCGTGGCA
Organism: Lachnospiraceae bacterium; assembly: GCA_017478245.1. GTDB lineage: Bacteria > Bacillota > Clostridia > Lachnospirales > Lachnospiraceae > Acetatifactor. Next base: position 21,456 of record JAFVDW010000055.1, on the reverse strand, counting down.
AAACTGACCAGCTCATTCATAATCACCGGTTTGTTGTAAAAGTACAGAGAAAGCGTAATCGCAAAGTAAAAGATAAGATACATCGTCAGCAATATACCCGCACGATAATCTATGAACAGGTACAGTGCCAAATCAACTGTTGCTAACAACGCTCCCAAATATAAGCAAAATTGTATATATGTTTTGATTCTACCTTTTAATTTTATGCGTTTCTTCATAATGAACATCCTCCACGGGAAAGTTCTCCCGTCTTACTGCGGGCACAGAGCAAAGCTCCTCAAATGAAAAGATATGCATCTGCCCTACCCGAACATTATAACAAATTTAGTTACAGTATGCTACAATTTAATTTGTCAAAATAGGAAATGTTTTGTAGAAATTGTAAAATGAAAAGGTATTTATCCGGCAAAGTGCCTAAAAATCATTTGTATCGCTCTATACAAAGGGCATCATCGTAATAGATTTTATCTTCCTCCAAGAGGGTTGCAATTCCGTTTTTGACTTCCACGATGTTTACCGCACAGTTGAAGGGTACATGGGTATGCCAAAAGTTATTTTTATCCTCATAGACCTGATTCAGCAGCGCTCTCATAGCACAGCCATGGGTGGAAATCAAAATGGTTTTGTCTGCCCATTCCTCTTTTTGAATCAATTCCCGGTAGAATTCCGCGGTTCTTTCACAGACCATCTTCACATTTTCTCCACCCGGAAACGGCTCCATGTCAAAGGGAGCTGTGAAGAATTCTTCAAAATGATCGCAGGGAAGCTCAAAATTCGCTTTTGTACAGCACAGCCCCTCCCATGCTCCAAAGGATATCTCCTTGAGCCTATCGTCCGTTATCAGCGTTGCGGCTTCATTTTGACTGCTTCTAAGTACAATCTTTGCCGTCTCATAAGCCCGGGCAAGGGGGCTGGTAATGCACAGTTCAAAATGCACATCCCTAAGCCCCGCTCCGGTAACCCTTGCCAGTTCCCGTCCCTTCTCATTCAAAGGCTCCTCCAGCCATCCCTGAAGCCTGCCTGCCACATTATAATCCGTTTCCCCGTGTCTCATAATATATAAAAGCATTTTTACACCTCACAGCTATTTTCCATGATGCAAAGTGCACAAGTCCAATCTTACAAAGAATGGCATCTACACTCAGCACAAACTCATCTTCGCTTTCTTCTATTCCCCGGAATATACAATGCCAAAAAAGAAAGACCCATGAACTGTTTTAAGCTCATCGGTCTTTCATCTTTGTCCACTCAATTAGTCCTGAACGTAAGGCATCAATGCTACATGACGAGCTCTCTTGATTGCTACAGTCAGTGCTCTCTGATGCTTTGCACAGTTACCTGTGATACGACGAGGAAGGATCTTACCTCTCTCAGATACATATCTCTTCAGCTTGTTGGTATCCTTGTAATCAATTACATTGTCCTTGCCACAGAATACGCATACTTTCTTTCTTCTGCGAACTCCGCCTTTTCTTCTCATTGGAGAATCGGATTTCTCTGCTTTATTGAATGCCATTTCGGTCTCCTCCTATCTTAATACTTTGTCAAAATTAGTTGAACGGTAATTCTTCATCGATTCCATCGGGGATATTCATGAAACCATCACCTGCACCACTGGGTGCGGGTGCGCTGTTCCCACCCTGGTAACCGCCGTTATAACCGCCACCATTGTAGCCACCGTCACCACTGTTATTCTGCGCATTTCTGCTCTCTGCAAATTCATGCTCCTCTACTACAACCTCTGTGGTGTATACTCTCACACCGTCCTTATTGGTGTAGCTGCCAGTCTGAATACGTCCGGTGACAGCAATCTTGGTTCCCTTGTGTAGATATCTCTCTGCGAACTCTCCGGTACGACCAAATGCAACACAGTTGATAAAATCTGCTGTCTGCTCGTCCCCGTTATTGTTCCGGGCATTTCTGCGATCCACCGCAAGGGTATATCTCGCAATCGCCAAAGGGGTTTCTCCCTGAGAATATCTCACTTCGGGATCCCTTGTTAATCTTCCCATAAGAATTACTTTATTCATAGTTTACTTCTCGCTTTCTAATTCTCGTCCTGTCTAACGACCAAGAATCGAATAACGTTGTCCATGATGCGGATGCGGCTCTCAATCTCAGCGGGAGCTGTGCTCTCTGCATCAAATCTGATGAAATAATAGAAAGCTTCTTTCATCTTCTGAACTTCGTAAGCAAGTCTCTTCTTGCCCCACTCGTCCACCTCTGTGATAGTACCGCCGAATCTCTCAACCAGAGCCTTGCACTTTTCAACAACTGCAGCTCTCTCTTCGTCTTCGATCTTAGCGCTAACAACAACGGCTAATTCATACTTGTTCATGCTTATGTTACCTCCTTTTGGTCTCTGGCCCACGTCTTAACGTGAGCAAGGAATTATATATCACGAGTAAGTATGATACCACAAGACAAGCGATTTTTCAAGCTTTTTCGCGAATTTCTTTGATGTTTTTTTCAACCAGACGCCTGGCAATCATGATCTGATGCCCACAACCCAGACATTTTAACCGAAAATCCGCTCCCACGCGCAATACTTCCCATTCTTTGCTGCCGCAAGGATGCTGCTTTTTCAATTTTAAAATATCACCTACATGAATATCCATTTCATTTCCTCTTTTTCATAGCCTTTTGCACAATCACAGATTTCCAACGAGCCAGTCCTTCACCACACCGCCAAATTCACGCAACAGATTATTGGGTATCATTCCGGGATAGGAGCCTGCAGATAATCCTTCGACGTGAGCGTAGCCTTGCTTTTTTGCAATGCCAAGCGCTCGATACATATGAAAATTATTGGTCACAACCACAATATGATCCTGCTCTTTATCAAACAGCATCGCGCTATATGTCAAATTCTCCATGGTGCTGGTAGACTGCTCTTCCATACGAATGCGTTCCTCCGCGATTCCACGCTCTGCCAGATACCGCTTCATGCCTGCCGCTTCGCTGATGGGCTCATTGCTGCCCTGTCCACCAGATACCACCACATAAGTATCAGGATTCTCTTGCAGATAATCAAGCGCTTTATCCAACCGCTTCTTGAGTACATAGCTGGGACCACTGTTCTTCCACTGGGCACCTAAGACGACCAGATAGTCCGCCCCCGGCTCTGCCTTCGCATTCCACTTACCAAGAATCAAGCCTTCCACAAAACACACGCAGAGCGCCATCACAATACAGCAGCTCACAAACGCAATCCGCAGCCATCCGGGAATCAACTCCACCCATTGTCTTCGTGAAAGCAAAATCGCCCCTGCACCAAACACGACTGCCATTCCTCCCCAGACCAGGAAAAATCTGGAACCATATCCCATAAAAAACGCAATGCTCAGACAATACAGCAGACAAATTGCCGCTAATATCCCTAGCGTCACCACTGCAGCCACCCTTGGGTTCTCCTTTTTAATATCCTCTCTGTCTCTGGCACCCTTTCCTCTTTTGTCCAGATATATCACTTTCCTTGATTGTTCAAAGGGAATCAATCTATCATTTTTATTTCTCTTCATTTTATCCTGCAAAATGCTCCTTGCATTCCTTCATTTGTATGGAACTTTCCTATAGTTTAACAAAAAAAGCCCGCGCGCTCAATAGGGCATGCGGGCATTGATTCTTAATTTTTATTTAAATATTTACCGGAAAAGTATACTTGATCTGTAATGCTCCATTTACAAGTCTCGCTTCCGCATGACCTCCCATTGCCTCTACCAATAGTTTACTGATGGTAAGTCCCAAGCCGGTACCTTGTCCGCTTCTGGCTGCATCTGACATGTAGAAGCGCTCAAACAAATGTGGGATATCCTGTTCCCGCAAAGCAGCAGTATCATTTTCAAATAACAGATATGCACATCCGTCTTCCACCCCCACAGAAACTGCAAGATAGCTTTCCGCATACCGTATAGCATTTTGGATCATGTTTCCCAATACTCTGCCAATCGCCCCCTCATCCGCCTGAATCTGTATGCTCTTCTCACAATCCACACGCATATCCAAGCCTCTCTGCTCCAAATCATTGTAGTACAGCAGCAAGCTTTCCCGCACAAAACGAGAAAGCTCCATAGGTGCCATAGTCAGTTGATAGTCATCCAATTCCAGTCTGGACAGATCATAAAAATTAGTAATCAATCTCTGAAGGCTCTTTGCCTTACGCTCCACCACCTCCAAGGACTCTCTGCTCTCCTCGTCATATTCCTCTAAATCCAACAGCTCCATATAGCCTAATAATGCTGTCAGTGGGGTACGCAAATCATGGCTGATGGCTTCAATCTGCCTGCGCAGCTTCCGCTCTCTGTTGGCATAGTGAATCCGCATCTGCTGATTCTGTCCGATGTAGCTGTTGCACTCCTGCAAAAACTTCTCCATATACAGATTGGTATGCTCAACAAGCAGAATCCGGTTTTCTTCCGGACTCTGCCTGATCTCCTTCAACTGCTCGCATGCGCTTTTTAAATCAGCTCTCACCATATAATACCGTATGAAATAGATTATTCCGACGATAGTGGTAATCCCAAGTGCCACTATCACGCCACCTAATATTCCTACATTCGCCATATGCTTTTCCTCACACGATAACTGCTTTAAGCTTTCTTGCGTGTAACAATCATACCCAACACCAGGAAAATAATTGCTGTGATGATTCCTGCGCTCATTGCTCTGGTCATACCTGCCGCCTTGTCCCAAATCATATACATCTCACCTGTGACCTCATCAAAATCATAAGCGGATACCAGTTCAAAAATCAACCAACCGCTGAGCCATTTGAAGAATTGAAACTTCAATCCCAGCAGACTAACAATCTGGCTGCCCAACATCACAACACCCAACCATACCCAAATTGCCCGCAGCTCATTTTTCAACCAGAATATAAATGCCAGATAGATACTGATGGCGGCAATAAACAATGGAATACAGGCAGCGTTGGCACGCAGCAGCGCGTACAGCTCCTCAATCCCGCTATCCTCCAACAACAGATAAGCACTGCCCACCAATACTCCTTCCACCACCAGCATACCGGGAACAGATGCCAACAATGTCACAATAAACTTTCCTAGCAATACCTTTGTCTCGGACAATCCAAATGCCAGATTGTTGCTCATAGTACGATTCTTATATTCCTCTGCAAAAATAATAGATGTAAACACCAATGCCGTAAACATGGCAATATTCATGCCGGATGTCATCATACCAAAGACAAAGCCCGTGTTGGCATAAGGAAAATTCGGATCACCCTCTCTCACCGCCGCCAATAAGACATTCATCGCCAACATCAATACCGCGCAAGCTCCTACCACCAGATAAACACTTCTGCTTCTCACAACTCTATATAATTCACTCTTCAAATAATTCGCCATTTTCTTCTCCTCACGCTCCCACAAGCTCCATATAATACTTTTCCAGATTGATCTCTTTCTGCTCAAATGCCAAAAGACCTATATCGTTCTGAATTGCCAATGCGCTGTAGTCCGACACCTTATCAATCTTGTCATATATCTGGACACTGCCGTCCGGCATAACCTTATAATTCCTACAATCAAAGGTATGCTCCAAGAGACTGGTATATTTCGACACATCTGTCACTTTTACCTCCAGATAACTTTGACATTTTTCACGCAACGCTTCTGCTGTAATCTGCTCCACCAATTTCCCCTGGTTAAGAAAGCCATAATCTGTGGCGATGTTCTCCAGTTCTGCCAAAATATGACTGGAGATAATGATCGTAATCCCTTTCTCGCGATTTAATTTTAAAAGTAGATTCCTGATCTCAATGATACCTGCCGGATCCAACCCATTGATGGGCTCATCCAAAATCAAAAGCTTGGGCTCTCCCATCAAGGCCAACGCCAATCCCAATCTCTGTTTCATACCCAGTGACATATCTTTGAATTTCTTTTTCACGGCATCCTCAAGCCCTACCAATGCCAACATTTTTGCCACAACATCCTTGCCCGGAATGCCTCTTTGAATACGGTAATATTCCAGATTCTGTCCGGCTGTCATATTGGGATAAAAAGCCGGTCCCTCGATAATTGCACCTGTCATCCGACGCACCTTGCAAAGCTCCCATTCCGTCTCCGCATTCATCATACGAAAGCTGCCCTCTGTAGGAGCGATTTCGCCTGCCAGAATCTTTAGGAAAGTGCTCTTTCCCGCTCCGTTATTGCCTACCAGACCATAAATAGCTCCTTGGGGGACCGCTATATTCACTTCCGACAGGGCTGTCATTTTCCCATACTGTTTTGTCAGGCAATTCGCCTGTACAATCATTTCTTCTTTCATATCCTTCCTCATTTCTTCATCCCCCACAAAACCCCTTAGGTCAGACGTTTGCGGAGTCGTTTTTTTCGGTACAGTCTTGCTCACTGCACCTTTAAGGACATTATAATTTTTGAGTATAAATTAGTCCTCAAGAAAGTATAAAGAAAGTTTAAAGATTGCTGACTTACACTAATTTATAGCCGATTCCCCAGACAGTCTTGATATATTCTTCTTCCACCACGGCAGCAATCTTCTTGCGCAGATTACTGATGTGCATGTTCACCGTATTATCCTCACCATAGTAGCCTCCTCGCCAAATTTCCTCATACAGATTCTCTCTGGAAAAAACCTTACCCTGATTGCGCATCAAAAGGCATAGAATGTCAAATTCATGTCCGGTGAGGCTCATTGCCTGTCCGTTCAGAAGTGCCTCACGCTCCCCCAGATGCAGCACCAGTTGCTTGTATTGCAGAATGTCATCGGTTGCTACCGGCGTTGCGCACTCCTGCCCGTCAGCCTCCTGTGGCATACCTGCCGGCTCCCCCTCCACAGAAGCAGTATTAAGCCTGCGGTATCTATGATATCTGCGAATGGCACCGCCTGCTCTGGCGATTACTTCATCCTTCTCAAAGGGCTTAACCAGATAATCATCCGCTCCCATATTCAACAGCTTTACCCGATCTTCCAATCCGGATCTGGCAGACAGGATAATCACCGGCACTTCGCTCACCTTACGAATTTGCGCCAGTACCTCCTCCCCCATCATGCCCGGCAGCATCAGATCCAACAGAATCAGACTGTACTCCCCAAGCTGCGTGTTTTCCGTCCCATCCAGCCCCAATCGCAAATGTGCTTCCGTACCGGAAAATGCCTGTACAACGCTGTAGCCTTGCTTCTTCATAATCTTTGCCAATAAGTTATTAATATCCGTATCATCTTCTACGATTAGTATTTTGTTCATCTCGCTTCTCCACTGTGTTTGTACGCCTTTTCCTTCTCCGCAAACTCTTTTTCCGTCACTCCCAGTATCTCACATGCTCTCTGAAGTAAAATATCCCCTTCATGAAACATCTGCATCACCGTCTCAAGCTTCCCTTGATGGATGCCCTGACTGATGCCCTGACTGATTCCCTGACTGATACCTTGACTGATTCCCTGACTGAGCCCCACATCTTTTCCTTGTTGAAACGCACTGTCTAATTCCGGTTTCATCAACTCCATCATTGCTTCACACATATCTGTATCACCCTCCTTAAGTCGGTCAAATACACCCTTGTTTTCCCGTGCCGACACCTGTAACACGGAATCCGCATTGTCCCTGTCCTCTTTATCCGTCAGCTCCTGCGCGCGCAAAATCAATCTTCTGACTCCATTTTCATCCATGTCCCTTGTCAACGAGGTCAACCAAGCGTGATTCTCCTGATTAAGCATCCGCCCCACAATAACCTGCATAGGGAAAAAATGCTCCCTTGTCACATAATATATTCCCTGATAAGGGTTCGTCACTGTAAATCCATGCTCTGCAAACCATTGAAATAAATCTCTTGGAATCCCTTCCCGCACAAAAGACAACGTGATATCACCTAACGGAATATCCCCCACATGTGGTTCATTGGCTTTGTACAGACAGGCATAGCCCACAACCTTAATAAACGTATCCACATTCAACGAATCTCCGGGAGACTTGTATTCCATTATGTTATGCCCCCGAAATAATTTACCGATTTCATTTTCAAGCTCAACCTCCTGTGGTTCTACGATCACCAACAGGTCAATCTGTATCGGCTTCCTATTAATATTGTATTCTATGGCATAGCTTAAGTCATTCTTGTTCTTCCTCAGCTCCAGCTTGATTGCCGCACAAAATGCCGGATGCCATTGTGTGTAATGTTCCATTCTTCTTCCCCTTTATCGTATCATTTTTTCTCATGGAATTCAATGTATCGACAAAATGTTTTCTACATGTCGAAAAGAAATACTTCGATAGATTCTTGAATATTCGATAAAACGTTCTATTACGAAAATTATTAAGAGAGGATTTCATTGTATCACACCAAAGCATTCTTGGGAATACCCTTACAACATTTTTGCAAAATTTCTTTACGAAAATTTTATACTTGTAGCTGCCACTACATTCCCCGCCCACCCATTTTATGATATAATTGTGACAGTACAATAAGCAGGAAAGGAGCCTTCTATGACCACCTACAACAAAGAAATTCAGGAATTAAAAGAAATTGTAGAAACATATGACAACATTGTTTTTTTCGGTGGTGCCGGTGTATCTACCGAAAGCGGCATCCCCGATTTCAGAAGCGTGGACGGTCTCTATCACCAACAGTACGATTATCCCCCCGAGACCATATTAAGCCACAGCTTTTACCGCGCCAAACCGGAGGAATTCTACCGTTTCTACCGCAACAAAATGCTATTCACCGATGCTATGCCCAACGCAGCACACTTAAAGCTTGCTGAGCTGGAAGCCCGGGGCAAGCTGCGCGCTGTCATCACCCAGAACATTGACGGTCTGCACCAGGCGGCAGGCAGCAAGGTGGTACTGGAGCTACATGGCTCTGTGCTGCGCAACTATTGTGAGCGCTGTCATGCCTTTCATGATCTGAATTATATCAAGGAAAGTGAGGGCGTCCCAGTGTGCAGGGACTGTGGCGGTCCCGTAAAACCGGATGTGGTACTGTATGAAGAAGGGCTTGATCAGAAAACCATAAACGACGCTGTTCACTATATCCATGAAGCAGATGTCCTGATTATCGGCGGCACCTCTCTTGCCGTATATCCTGCTGCCGGTCTGATCGATTACTTCAAAGGGGACAAGCTGGTAGTCATCAACAAAGCTCCCACCCCAAGAGATGCCCACGCCGACCTCCTCATTCAGGCGCCCATCGGTGAAGTTTTCTCGCAGATTTAAGGAATGGTACGCTTCACAACAGTCTCTTCATCAGTTATAAATCATAACAAATTATGAAAATACCTTGACAAATCTTTTCTGTTAAGGTATTTTATATTTAACGCAAGCGTATTAATAGTCTTAATACACTTGCATCTGTTTGGAGAAGTTCACAGCATTTACATGCTTGTAGTCAGAAAGGACAAAGCTATGATTGTGTTAGACTATCGGGACAAACGTCCCATTTACGAACAGGTCGTGGAAAAGCTGGAACACTTGATCGTCTGTGGTGCTCTGGAAGCCAATACCAAGATGCCTTCTGTCCGCTCTCTGGCGCTGGACCTGTCGGTGAATCCCAATACCATTCAGCGTGCCTACGCCCAGTTGGAGCAGGATGGCTACCTCTACACCGTCGTAGGGCGCGGCAACTATGTCACCAGCGAACAGGAGTGGAAGAGCGGCAAGATAGAGCAGCTCATGACCGAAGTGCGCGAAGCACTGACCAAGGCGCACGACATTGGTGTTCCAAAAGAAGATATTTGGAATGCAGTCTCAGAAATTTATGCAGAGACAACTCCTTAAAAACCAAAGCAGCTATACAAGCTTGTGTCCGCGCTGCATGCACAAGCCTGATGAGTCGATACCCATTGACCCTACACAACAAAGCAGCGCAGAAACGAGGAAGCTTATGATTGCGATCAGCAATGTTTCAAAACAATTTGGTGAAGTCAAAGCCTTAGACTCCATCACTGCCACCATCGGAGAAGGGCAGGTCTTCGGTCTGATCGGCACCAACGGTGCCGGCAAAAGTACTCTGATGCGTATTCTCTCCGGTGTCATGAAGCCCGACAGCGGGGAAGTGACCATGGATGACGCGCCTATTTATGAAAATCCCACACGAAAAAGCGAGATTTTCTTCATATCGGATGACCAATATTTCTTTGGCAACGGCACACCACAGGAAATGCTCCGCTACTACCAGACCTTTTATCCTCATTTTGATCTGGAACAGTTTAAAAAGCTTATGACTATTTTGGGTCTTGATGAAAAGCGCAAGATTAACACCTTTTCCAAAGGTATGAAAAAGCAGCTCTCCGTCATCTTCGGGCTCTGTGCAGGCACCAAATATCTGCTCTGTGATGAGACCTTTGATGGGCTGGATCCTGTGATGCGTCAGACTGTAAAAAATATGTTCATTCAAGAGATGGACGCAAGAGGCTTAACCCCCATCATCGCCTCCCACAATTTGAGAGAGTTGGAGGACATCTGCGACCATGTAGGATTACTTCATAAGGGTGGTATTCTCTTTTCCAGGGATCTGGATGAGATGAAGCTGGGCATACACAAGCTGCAATGCGTGCTTGGCAATGACACCGATTATGAGAAAGCGTTCACAGATATGGAAATCCTGAAAAAAGAGACCCGCGGCTCTCTGCTTACCCTGACCATTCGCGGACAGCGCGGACAGATAGAAACCATTATGCGCGGATTATGCCCTATATTTTACGAGGTACTTCCCCTCTCTCTGGAAGAAATCTTTATCAGCGAAACGGAGGTAAAAGGCTATGACTTCAAAAATCTCATACTTTAAAATTGCACTGGACGACCTGCGTCACCGCATGTGGATGATTGCACTGTCCTGCACGGGAAGTCTGCTTGCGCTCCCCATCTTTTTCCTGTTTGCCAATGATTCCTATATAGCAAGCTACCATCGTGTCCTGGAATATGATTCTCTCCAGTTTGCACAGAGTAATCTGGATCGCAACTACGCAGGCTTTCTGATGTATTACTCCCGTATCAGTTGTAGCATCATACTATTTATTGGCGCTCTGATCGTAGGCATTTTCGGCTACCGCTATCTGTACTCCCGCAAAATGATAGACTTATATCATTCCATGCCGGTGAAAAGAAATGCACTCTTCTTGATTCACTATATTGACGGTTTTCTGATCTGGCTTATTCCAATGCTGATCAGTCTGGGCATCACCCTGATCCTGCTGTTGGTAAATATGGCTCGCTATAATATTATCAATAACTTCGGCAGTTACCTCCTTGTGATTGGACAAAATCTGCTGCTGTATATTCTTGCCTTTCTGACAGTATACAACTTCTGCCTGTTCTGCGTGATGCTGTGTGGCAATGCCTTTAACGCCATCTGCCTGACAGGGCTTGGCGGTGTACTGGTAGCAGGTTTGTGGGGTCTACATTGCGCTTACAGCTCTGTCTATCTGCACACCTACCATATGCCCACACTGGATTTTCGTCAAGTAAGCTGGGCGTCTCCACTGGTCAATGCAGTGGTGCTGCTCTTGGAGGAAAATGACCGCTCCGGGTTGTTCCAGGGGGAACCCTTCTTCCTGTTTATGAGTATTCTGGTCATCATCGCGACTTTTGCTGCTGCGCTTCTGCTATATTTGAGACGTCCCAGCGAATTGGCTGAACACGGTATCGACAACCGTCCTACCCAGCATATCATCCGTATTGCTGTCTCTATTGCGGCTGGACTCTCCCTGGGCGGGATTTTCATAGTGGTGCTGAATCGCACTGCCTATGGTTGGATTCTCTTTGGAATTGTATTTGGTGTATTTTTGATATTTGGTATTTTAAATGTAATCTTTCATATGGATTTTCGTGCATTCCTGAAATATAAGCTGGAGCTGTTCCTCACCGTCCTGGCTGCCTGTCTCCTGCTTCCAATATATCGCTTCGACCTGACCGGGTTTGACACCAGACTTCCCAGACAGGCGAATATTGAAGGGGTTAAATTTGAGTTTGGCGGGCTTGGAGATAGTCTTCCCAACTACAGAACTCAGTATTTGGGGAGCAACAGCACTGATACACGGCAGGATGACTTTGTCCACTACGAGGATACTACGCCTCTGTATCACTTTCTACAAACCCTCACAGACAAGGCGCACATCAGTGCGGCAGCCTATTCGTATGGCGGTAGTTGCATCGTTTACCTACAACAAAAAAATGGCTCCGTGTTCGCCCGTTCTTATCGTGTTTTGGATACAGATCAGGAACAGTTACGTTCCATTATAGAGGATGACCGCTTCAGGGATATCTATTATCCTGTTTCATCCGGCTTGTATGGCGCACCGGATCAGCTACAGATCAACTGCAGCTTTGCAGGACTGTCCTATCGCGATTTGAATGCTACCCAACGGACTGATATCATGGATGCCTACACTAGGGATTTCCTGAATCACTATACCATGGAAGAGCTGACAAGCGGCGTCACGGTCTGTGAATTGCGTGCAGAATACCATAAGGAAGATGATACACCGACTTACAGCTACGAATACTTCCCAGTATATGATACTTACACGGAGACCATGGCTACCATCCTGAAGTATTATCCGGATTGCCCGATTGTCAGAGACAACCTGAATATCGCGTCCATCGATATCACTCTTGAGCTTTCCGGCGATCTGCCTCTAGACACATTATATTCCTACTTCGGCTTGGACGGATATCCTTCCTATACCGAAGCTTCAGAGGACTATTACTATTTCCACCTGCGCGTGGATGACCCTGGGGACATGAATGAATTATACCCTTATCTGCACATTGGCTCTCTCTATTCCAATTCTCTGTCTCATCTATGTGAAGACAGATATGTCTATCTGGGCGATTTGGTGCTGGAAAGCGGCGACCATGTCTCCTGTTATGTGGATAGAGGTCAATTCCCCAAGGAATGGATTGAGCGGATTGAGATTACACCCGATGCGGATTACGATGCAGACTACTACGATTATAACAGATACGAATATGATTATTAATATAAAGGGGGTCCCCCATGAAACTATTCCATCGGATAGTTTCATGGGATAAGCCCTTTTTGATACTTCTACGCCACCGTCATAGAGCCCTCTGATTTCGCCTTGCCAAACAACTCACGGAACTTAGAAGAAAGCTTATTTAACTTTTCATACAAATCAAAGGTAATCTCTGTGGATGGTGCAACCTCCATATAGGACACCATCATCTTTACCAGCATGAAGCTATCAATAAATGCAGACTTTAAAAAGATTGCAACCATGATTGCCAGAATCACTGCCCCGAACATACTCCAGCCGAGCGCCCGGAAAATCAATCCAAAAAGTACCAACGGGAGCACCCATGCAACGATAGAACCTGCAATCACGATCAAAGTAGTCACTGCCGCATCCTTCAATAGCTTTTTCGCATTCTGGAAATAGATTACCACACCATCACAGGATGCCTTGAATGCACCTTCCTCTCTCTTCAAAAAACAATATCCTAAACAACACTCATCCACATATCCCAGAGCGATTCCAATAAAGGTCTGCAAAATACCGGTAATTTGACTCATCCCTGGAATCACATCCAGAGCCCCACCGATTCTGCCCACTGCATTCTGTAACTGGCGGACTGCTCCGCTCACTAACCTATCTACGACAAAATATACATTACTTGTAGCAAAACGAGCCTGTACTGCTGCTTTGCCCCACTCAAACTGATTTTCGGGAATCTGTCCGGTGGTAACTGCCTCCGCAATCACTGCCACATGACCAGCCTTAATCATATAGCCCACATAATGCATGGCAAAACTGTATATACCGCCGGTAAGTGCCAGCCAAAGACAGAGCATAAAAGCCACTCCACCTTCGCCAAAAAGTGCTCCCAACAACATCAACAGGGCAAACAGAATCAAAGATACCAAGGTAATAGCTGCTCCCATCCCCAGCTTCAGCCATACAAATTTCATAGTACCAAAGTAAATATCTTTTGTCTTCATTCCTACTCCCTCCTTATCCTATTCACTCGTTATCTCATATTACATTTCTATGAGCGTTATGATATTCCATTGTTATGCAGTCCCTGCTTCATCTCCTCAATCATCCGGGATACCTCATTCAATGTTCCGACAATCGCATTCATACGCACACGTTCATCGTCATCAATAATGCCGTCTCGCATAATCGATACCAGATCCTGAGAGATTATCTCCATGTCCTGGGCGTATCCCAAGAACCGCAATACCAACCTATCCAGATTGGTCTCTCCCTCTGTGGGTTCTTGATTCTTCAACAAATAGTCGATTGACACATGAAAAAGATCACTGATTGCAATCAGCTTATCAATCTCCGGATATGAAGTTCCCAGCTCCCACTTAGACACGGTCTGCCTGCTCACCTGCAATTTCTCTGCGAAGGCCGCCTGTGACAGATTCGCCTGATTGCGAAGCATGTAGATTTTGTCAGCAAAACTCATCATAAGAATATCATTCCTTTCATTATGTTCTTGGCCTCAAACAATGCCTATTATAGCACCGGGATTCAGAAATGAAAACCAACCGGCAGGCGCAACTTGAAGCAAAATCCGCAACCGGAAGTTGCACTTTGGGTTGCGGATTTTTTATGAGTTCTTAATGTTTCATACGCCAGTCGATACAACGTTTCAGGTATTCCACATACTCCGGATTTTTACACATTCCTTTTCCGGGCGTATCGGAAATCTTTGCAACATCCTGTCCATTGCAGGCAGTTGTCTTCATTACAATATTCAGTGCAGGCGCATCTGTGTCATTTGCAATATAGGTACCGATTCCAAATGCGACCTTCACCCTTCCGTTAAAGTAGCGGAACAAATCATCAGCTCTTTCAAAATCCAGACTATCACTAAACAACAGCATCTTTGTTGTCCCATCAATTCCCAGCTTATTGTAATGAGCAATCATCTTGTCCCCCCATTCCTTCGGGTCACCACTGTCATGCCGCACGCCGCTGAAAAGTGTGGCATACGTTAATCGAAAATCTCTCAGGAAACAATCTGTAGTAATGGCATCTGTAAGTGCAGTTCCATTTAAGATGCCGTACTCCTTTACCCACGCATCCAACGCATACCAGTTAGAATAAGCCGGATTGTGTTTGTGGTTACCCTGACCCACACACATGATCCACTCATGTGCCATTGTTCCAACAGGTGTGACACCGTATTTTTTTGCCAGATAGACATTGGATGTCCCAACGAAAGTAGAGCCGGCAAATTTTTCTTCCGACAATTTCCTTACTGCAAGCTCCTGTGCTTCAGCGGAAAGTCTTCTGCGTAATCCAAACTCACTAAATGCGGAAATTGTATATTTTCCGGATTTCAGCCAATCAATCTTTTCATCCAACCTGCGTTCAAAGCTTTCAAAAAGCCGGTCATACTCATACTGCATCCTAAAATAAACCTCGTTGATGATTGCAAGAGTAGGAATCTCATACATGGAGGTATTCAGCCATGTGCCACTGGTCTCCACAGCCAACCCGCACTCTGCATCTGTTGTAATCACAAAATCCTCAAAACGCGGATGCCAAAGTCTCAGGAAATCAATATAGGACGATTTGAACCATTTAATCGTACTCAGGTACGCAAGCTCCTCCTCCGTAAAAGACAACTCGCAATACGCATGAATCTGA
The DNA here is from genome assembly GCA_017478245.1 of Lachnospiraceae bacterium. GTDB lineage: Bacteria > Bacillota > Clostridia > Lachnospirales > Lachnospiraceae > Acetatifactor. The sequence continues at coordinate 5,853 of JAFVDW010000055.1, read as the reverse complement.
TTGCGAATCTCCTCTACCATTTCTGCTGTAAATTGAACATCCGTATTCCTGCATTTAAAGGTCCATGTCGTTCTATAATCCGGAAATTGATGATAAATCGCCTGCCCCATGCTGAACTTGTAAAGATCTGTCTCCAATAAACTAACTATAATTTGTTTCATAATTTCTCTCCTTTGGTTATCCTTTGATGGTCTTTTGCTTGTCTTTTCGTTACTCTTTGATTTTTTCGCTTTCTTTCGATTCCCTTCTAATCAACTCTCCATGGCTCCTCGCCCTTATGCTCCACATGTATCTGGAACGCTTCCATCGCTGCCACTGCAGTATCATGACTCTGCGGTGTCACACCCGCGCAGCACGCCGCATCCACATAAATGGGAATATTCGGAGCAAATGCCTTGGCGATTACTGCATTACTGATCACACAGATGTCTGTACAAAGCCCCACAAGCTCAATTCCTTCTATGCTACTATCCGTGGAAACCACCTGTGCAATCTGTTTCCCAAGTTCCGAGCTGCCGAAGGTTTCTTTTAAGAAAATATTGGTTTCCTTGTCTGCAAACTCTTTAAGCTCATCAACAATTTCCCAGCCCCATGAAGCTTTGATACAATGTGGCACCGGCAAATTCGTGCCTTCTTCTGTCTGCATATAATTCTCGTAGTGAGTATCCTTGGTGAAAAGCACCCTATCTCCATTTGCCAAAGCCTGCTCCACCTTTTTTTGTACCAATGGCACAATCCGCATTCCTTCCTCATTCCGAAGTGCTCCTGTCACAAAATCGTTCTGCATATCCACTACAATTAATATTTTCTTTCCCATTGCCAGCTCCTCCGATTTTCTATTTATCTCTTTTTCTAAGCTTTTTCTTCTCTTTTCTATGTTTTTTTACGTCATTACTTTTTCATCGCGGTCTTTTGCGTTGAAGCCTTTACTGCATGGGCTTTCCGCACACTCCGGGATTCTTAATGTAATAGAGTGTAGCCGCTCTGCTACCCGTTCCCCGACTCTTCTCACCGGTCTCCTCTACTATCCCGCTTGCTACATACTTCTTTAGAAAATCCCTCCGAAAGTTTCCCGCGTCCTCATTGTCTCCCTTTACAGCCTCATAAATTTTCTTCAGTTCGTAAATAGTAAAGCTCTGGTCATTCTTCAGGAATCGAAAAGCATCTTGTGTATAATCAATCCTATTTCGCAGACGCTCAAGCGCTGTATGGAGAATATGGGCATGATCGAAGGCAAGCCCTGTCTCCTTCACCACGTTGCGCTCCCCAATCAACACCAGACCATCTGCGTCACTGCTGATTTCAAACATCTGTGCATCTCTTGCATCGTCGCCAGCTTTTATATGAAGCCTATCCTTGGGTACAAACGCCATATATGCCACGGATATCACTCTCATCCGAGGATCTCTGTCCACTGCTCCGAAGGTTCCGATCTGTGTGATCGGCAATCCATCCAGATCCGTCTCCTCCTTCAGCTCTCTGGCGGCAGCTTCATCCACAGACTCACTTATCTCCACAAAACCGCCGGGGATTGCCCAACAATCCTTGTAAGGATATCCGCCTCTCTTAATCAACAGCACGGACAGACTGTTCTTCGCATCCAATGTGAATACTACAATATCTGCTGTCACCGACGGTTTCTCATACTCTCCCGGATCATACTGTTCTAAAAAAAGCTTCTCTTCCTCAGACCTTGGTTCATACATTCTAATAATCACGCCCTTTCCATCACTTAGATACTCCTGAAAATGTCTTTTTACTTTCATGATGACTATATATAATATAGTCTTTCTGACTATATTTGTCAAGTTTTTTATGTTTTGCAATCTATACCTTCCCAACCCCTCTCTCATTTTGCCAATCCATAAAAAACCGGAGCGACACCCTGTTGGCGCCACTCCGGCATAGTATGTCTATTTTTCAATGCCCTGATCTGTATAGCTCTCAAAGTTATTTTTCGGAGATATGGGATATTTTTATTTTGGTGAATTTTCTACAGGAACCGCAAATCTGAACACATAATCCTTCGGAGCAATATCAAGTCCAACATAAGGAGCAACAATACCAATACACCTGACCGGACCTGTGGTAGTAAGTTGCCGGTCTTTGATTTCTTTCCATAATCTGGAAAACACATCATTAAAATATCCCGGTTCCTCATATCCTCCATGGTACAGCATGGAAAAAGCCCTGCCACCATGTATCGTTTCAATATGCCCAATGTGATTCTCGCGTGGAATATTTTCCATCGCAAATTCCAGTAATATCGGAACACAAATCGTAGCTTCATAAGGAGAATCGGGATTTCCCTGCATTTTTGTATCGGTATCCCACCGTATGGAAAAAAGAGGTTCATAGGAAAGTCTTGTAAAGCCTAATCTGACTGCCTCCTCGACAAGCCTTGCCGTATAAACCTCTATATCTGCGGGTGTGACAAATTTTTCTGTGCCACAGTAGCATCTGACATCAGGAAGATCTATAAAGGAAAAAGAGTACTTCTCCTCATTGCAGAGTCTGAGTTCAAGTTCTTCTATTGCCCTTTGCATCAGATTTTGTCTGACTCTCATTCTTTCAATAATACTTTTTAGTCTATCTCTATCCCCGAAATAATCTGCGATTTCTTCCTGAGATATATCCATTTCCCTAAGCAAACGATATTGCAATATATTGGAAATTTCAAACAATGTATACTTTCTGTAACCTGTTCTTTCATCAATTTTATAGGGCTTAAGAATACCTGTCTTTTCCAGTTTTATTAAAAAAGCTCTGGACAGACCTGTTGCCTTACACACCTCCTGAATCGTGAAAGTCTCTAAACCTAAGTTATCCACATTCGTTATCAATCTGTTCATCTCCCTTAAAGTTATGTTTATGATATCCTAATCAATGTGGAAGCCGTTTACCGTCTGCTGGAGATTACGCACCCGCGCCAACACATCGTCTGTCTGGTGTACGACTCCCTCAGAATTCTCTGACATATCCCGGAGATTTTCGTTAATGGACAGCATCGCATCATGCAGCTCCTGTTGGGAATCACGCAAGCGTTGCAGCAGCGTATTGATATTCTCTATGGATGCCGCCAGTTCTTCGGAGCTTGCGCCGATATTACTGCTCTCCTCCGCATAGAAGCCTGCATCGTTTTTATAAGCCTTTGCCAATTCGGTCAGCATTTCGTAATCACGAAGCACATCTGACCCAAGAAAATCAATAATTTTTGAGCTTTCAGCGGAAAGATGTCCCACACTTCGCATAACCTTTTCCGTGATTGCATTCACCTTTTCAATCTCGTCCCCTGTATTGGAGGCAAGCGTCTTAATCTCGTCCGCCACTACTGCGAATCCTTTTCCTGCCTCTCCGGCTCTGGCTGCCTCAATGGAGGCATTCAATGCCAACAGATTGGTCTGACCGGATATGCTCATGATGGTATTGGAAACATTTACAATTTCAGAGATGACCTTTGTTTCCTCAATGGCCTGTGCAAGGTTCTCACGGCTGTATTTAGCGATTGCCAGCGCCTTGTCCTTGTTTTCCAGAATCTCCGGCATGGACGCTTCGACCCGCTGAATAATCTCATTTGCCTTCTCTGCCATTCCATGCGTCTCTGTTGCCAACAAATCCACCGCCTCCGTTGCACTTCTGCTCAGCTCAGATATGTTTTGCACATCCTCTGACTGCTGGGCAGAATTCTGCCCCGTACGCGCCATTGCTTCACTGATTTCCCCCACGCTTCCATTCATATCACAGATCCGCCCTCTGGCTCGTTCCATTTCGTTTTGAATACTACCGGAGACTGACACTGTCTCACGAATTGACCCAAGAAAACGGGTTTCAAGCTCATCCAACAGATATCCTATCTCCTCCCTCTCCGAGGAAAACTCCCGAATATTTTCTCTTCCTATTACACGGTCACTCACAAAAATACGCATGCGCCCCAGTTCGGAAAGCTGAATATCTGCAATCTTTTTTAGAACAATCAGTGAAATGACCAAAATCAGCAGGGAGGCTGTGATTTCCACCAGAGTGCTTGTCCTGATTTTCCGGGAAACAACAGACTTTTCCCTCGTTACGCCCAGTAACCACCCCGTCTGTTCAATCTCCGACAGGCTAAGAAGCTTTGTTTCATTATCGTAATCTTGAATCTCCTGCACCTTCCCTACTTCGTTGGAAAACTTTATCTCATCCCTTAGAATGGTACTTCCTTCCTCGGTGGGAAGAAACGCATCATATGGGTGCACCACCACGCTTCCGTCTGCTGCCAACAGAAAGCTTCCCATGGTCTCGTCCCGACTGATTCCATTCACGATGGACAAGAGCTCTGTCAGCGTAATATCAGCCAATACCGCACAGGTATGACCATCATTCACATACGGAATACAAACCGAAACAATCATCTGCCCTGTAGCGAAATCCTGATAGGGGTCAGTAAAGGTAAGCTCACCGTTGGCTTGAGCCTCAATCCACCATGCCCGGGTGGTAGGGTCTAAGTCCAGCACAGAATGATCCGCCGGATAAACACCGCCGTCGTAGTCATAGCACACATAGTACATAAGAGCCGCAGAATTCTTCGCCAGAGCATGCTCCAGATAATCCTCGATGTCATCTACATTCTCATATTTCATATTCTGCACGGTAGCACATACCAGCTCCAGAATTCCTCCCTGCTTGTCCAGCCATGCCTCCATCGTTCGGGCATTGTCCTCCGCATATGCCATCAGCAGCACATTTTCATCCTCACGAAGATTTCTCGTTGAACTGATAAGGCTGATTACCACCACCACAATGACCGCCAGAATCATCAATAGCCCCACCATTGTAATAATTCGGTTCTTAATACCCCACATAAATTTTTTCTTCTCTTTCATTTCTATACTCCTTGTCCGCTTCATCTGGCATCAATTCAATGTTTGAAAGTTCACTTTCACACTTTCCATTGTAGCTCTCCTTCGCTGAAGATAATTGACATTATCTTCTTATACTATTTTACAATACCATGACACTAAGGTGTCAAGTCAATATTTTGGTTTTCGTCTTCCTTGGTTGTTGGGTGCCTGTAATAGCGAGGCTGTCAAAGAGCAGGGATACCATAATGAACTGCTTGACTGTCCGCTTTCTCAACAACAGCAGATAGAACGCCATAGTGACCACAGGAATCACACTGAAGATACTAAGAACACCTGCCATACTGGTGTCACCTGACCACCGATGGAGGACAACAAGCTTCGGAAATCCATTCATCCATAATACACATCGACTCCGGATTTCCCGATAACACCCTATCTGTAAAAGCATCCACAATATTTTGAATCATGATTGTTCTCCTTCCCCATGATAAACCTTCAGCTATGGTAGGTACTTAGATAGAGTAAGTTTAGATTGCTTCTCATAGGAAGCGTTTGTAAATATTTTTAAAATATCCCATTTTAAGTATCAATATTATAAGATAACAAAAAAGACCCCGAAGGATCTTTCTTGAAGAGGCGACTGACGGATTTGAACCGACGATCAGGGAGTTGCAGTCCCACGCCTTACCACTTGGCTAAGTCGCCATATTAAAATATATGCGCATATCTCAAACCATATGCTTTAGTGACTCCAACGGGAATCGAACCCGTGTTACCGCCGTGAAAGGGCGATGTCTTAACCGCTTGACCATGGAGCCGTTTTCTTACAGCAGTACTGCTTTCATCAGCTCCTGCCTTCCGCCCGGCTTTCTCTCCCGGCGCTTCCCGTACTCTTTCTACGAAAAAACTCCCCGAGTAGGGCTCGAAACTACAACAACTCGGTTAACAGCCCAGTTCTCTACCATTGAGCTATCGAGGAAAAATTTTACTTAACAAAATTAGAAAAAGCTTC
>JAFVDW010000054.1 GCA_017478245.1 Lachnospiraceae bacterium | reverse complement strand
TCCCAAGTCATTCTTTGCCAGAATAATCGCATGATAGGAAGGTAATTTCTTAATAACATCCGCATTGCAGGCTCCTTTTGCATTCAATTCGGCAAGAGTTTCTATCTGCTGCGCAGCCAACATCTGGATAAATTTCACGAAGATATGCGCCGTTGCCTCCGCATCATCCACCGCCCGATGGTGGTTCTCCAGGGACACCCCCAGAGTCTTTGCCACCGCATCCAAGGTATGCTTTGCCTGATTGGGCAGTAGCATTCTGGCGATGCCCACCGTATCCACATAGGTGAAATCCTGCGGATACCCCAATCTCCTGGCATTTTCCATGATAAAGCTCATATCAAAATTCGCATTGTGCGCCACCAGCACACATCCTTCACAGAAATCCAAAAACTCCGGCAGAATCACATGGATTTCCGGCGCATCAATCACCATATCATCATTGATGCCGGTCAGCTTCTCAATCTCAAAGGGAATCGGTGTATTCGGATTTACAAAGGTAGAATACCGCTCCACAATCTCTCCTCCGGACACCTTTACTGCACCAATCTCAATAATACGGTTATTCACCGGTGAAAAGCCTGTGGTCTCAATATCAAATACCACAAAATCCTCCTGAAGATTCTGCCCTTTATCTCCTGTGACTATCTCCCGCAGGTCGTCTACCAGATAAGCCTCCACCCCATACAAAATCTTGAAGAAATCGTTCTTATCCGGATTCTCCTCCCCCGCTTCCTTGCGTTTATTTTTCTCCGCCTTCCACAGATCGTCCCATACATGATTGGCATCGGTAAAGCTCTGAACCACACCATGATCTGTGATGGCAATGGCGCGATGTCCCCACTTATAGGCACGTTTTACTATATCCGAAGCCTCCGACACACCGTCCATATCGCTCATCTTAGTATGACAGTGCAGCTCCACTCTCTTGTGCAGAGCGGTATCAGAACGTCCTGTGGTGAAATCCGGTATCTTCTTGATGCCGGCAATGGAACCGATGGTCAGTTCATGATCGAACTTGTCCATCACACTTAAGCCCTTCACCTTAATAAACGCACCCGGTTTGATCCCTTCCGTAATCTCTCCCACCTGATCGTTGCGTGCAAACAGCTTCACCGTCATAGTGTCCGTGAAATCCGTCACATCAAAGATGATAATGGTCTTCTCATTGCGAATCTCCCGCTTATCTACATTCAGAATCTTGCCGCGGATTACCACCTCACCAATCTCACCAATGATCTCCTCGATTTTCATGGCTTCCTCTTCGAAATCTCTGCCATAAATCACATCCGGATTGTCTGAACGCTTCACACCACCGCGGAAGGAATCGCCGCCGCGGCGGAATTCTCCCTTACCAAAACCACTCTTACCCTTGGCAGCTCCTCCCTGAAAGGCTTTCACCTGGCCGCCGGATGTCGCAGCATCGCCCTGCTGCCCGGACTTATCCTTCTGCTGCTCTGTACCTGCCGCACCGCCGCCTGCTTGTGCAGCCTGCCTGCCTGTCTGCTCACTCCCTGCCGCACTGCCAACTGCTCCTGCTGCAGCCACGGCATCTGCTCCGCCCTTGACACGGCGATAGATCTCCGCAACCTTCTGTTCGATTTTATACTCGTCCTCTTCGTCATACTTGCCCGTGACAGCAGTCTTATAATCCACATGAATAGAGACGCTTAACCCGCAACGCTCCACCATGATCTTCTCAAGCACTCTGACAAGTTCCTCTTCCTTACTGCGGTTCAATACCGTATCATCGATCACCAGAGACATTTTCCCTGCCTCCGGATAAGAAATGTCTGCGGATTTCAAAGCATTATACTCAATATGGCTATATTCCCGCAGTTCCTCCAGAATACTATCTCCATAAAGCTCCATCAGCTTTTGCGGGGTATACTGGGAAGACAATTCAAAACGCTCATATATCTTCACCGTCATGTTGGCGCTTGGAAATAGCTGCTTCTTGATCTGCTGCTCCGTATTCCAGATATCCTCTTTCGCCACCAGTCGGGTGCTATGTACATAAATGCGCAGGAAATCCTTGCGCCTGGTGGCAGACACCTTCTCCACATCCGTCTGCTCCATGATATCATGTATTCCCTTGTTCAATTCCAATGTGGGAAATACTTCAAAAAATGGTTTACCCATATCGTCCTCACCTGTTTACATCCATTACTCAATTCACCTGTCGGCTTCCCCAGTTATCAAGCTCCTCCTTCAGCACAGCAAGAAGCTGCTCCTCCGGCACCTTACGAATAATCTCACCGTGCTTAATCAAAAGTCCTTCCCCATCACCACCTGCGATACCGATATCTGCTTCCTTTGCCTCCCCGGGGCCATTTACCACACAGCCCATGACAGCAACTTTCATATCTAACGGATAGTCCTCAACCAATTTCTCCACTTTCCCTACCAGCTCAATCAGATTGATGCGGGTACGTCCACAGGTTGGACAGGATACCACTTCAATCCCCCCCTTGCGCAATCCCAGAGTACGCAGAATCAGTTTCGCGGATTTGATTTCCTCCACCGGGTTGCCTGTGAGGGACACTCTGATGGTATCGCCGATGCCCTGATTTAAAATCAGCCCCAGACCAATGGCAGATTTGATATTCCCGCTCTGTACAGAGCCTGACTCTGTAATCCCCACATGCAAAGGATAGGGCGTCTTATCAGCCAACAGCTCATGGGCGCGCACGCACATCAACACATCCGATGATTTGATGCTGATGACCAGATTATCATACCCCAGTTCCTCAATGATATGTACCTTATCCAGTGCGCTCTCCACGATTCCCTCTGCCGTGACACCACCGTATTTTTCTACAAGCGGTTTCTCCAATGAACCGCTGTTCACACCCACGCGGATAGGAATATTCCGTTCCTTTGCCACGTCTACAACCGCCTTCACACGCTCTGTATTGCCGATGTTACCCGGATTGATCCGAATCTTATCAGCGCCGTTCTCCATAGCTGCAATCGCCATACGATAATCAAAATGAATATCCGCCACCAACGGAATATGAATCTGCTTCTTGATCTCTTTGATCGCCTTCGCAGCCTCCATATTAGGCACTGTGGAACGAATAATCTCACAGCCAGCTCTCTCCAACTCCAGAATCTGGGCAACCGTTGCCTCCACATCCTCTGTCCGTGTGTTAGTCATGGACTGGATCAAGATAGGGTTGCCACCGCCAATCACCCTATTCCCAATATTGATTTCTTTCGTATGATCTCTGTAGCTCATATACCTGCCTCCATGTTTTATGTATCCATGCTTTCGTCTATAACTTTTTCTTCCAATACAAAATCAGCTATTTTTCATTATAGCTGATTCTGTTTCAAAAGTATATCTTTTTTATACCACATACTTCAGAATCTCCGGTTCTGACTTTTCATTCCACCCTGACAGTGACCTCCCAATTCCCTTTCACGCATCCATCTGTGCTATAGAAAATACCGTATAGCTGCAACCGGTTCAATTCGCTCTCATCCACCAAAAACCAATGCTCATCAAACAGCACTCTCTCCCCTTCTATCTCCTCCTGCCAGGTTAAAGAAAAATCTTCATGCCGCTCTGCCCCGGAGAAATCCACAAGAAACGGAGCCATATGTCGGTCTGCCCCTAAGAGACCTCTGCATGTCTGCACCCGCAAAATACCATCCGTATATCCCACACCTGTCACCGTAAGCCTCTCCTTCATGCTGTTGTCCGATTTCACGATATCCATCACGCGTCCATCCCAAAGGGTGAAGATATCGTTTGCCCCACCAATATATTGACGCACATTTTCCCAGTCTCCCCTTCCACCTGCCCCATTCAAAGACACCGCCTTCAGTTTTGGATCCTGCACAATCTCTTCTAACGGAATCCGGCGTTTTTCGGCAAC
>JAFVDW010000053.1 GCA_017478245.1 Lachnospiraceae bacterium | reverse complement strand
ATCTGGCACAGAGATTTATCAAGAACTTTGCTAAATATGAGGGCAACGATGCAGGTAAGGCACTGGTTGCTGCAGGTCCGCAGGTATAATTCAATCCTTAAATACAGAAGATTCATTTTTTCTTTGTAATCTTTGTAATAAATGAAAGAGACTGTTATCTGGCCATGAAGCTGGCTGGATGACAGTCTTTTTTTATGTAATAGGAAATTGCTCTGCAATTCCTATTACATAAAAAGCGCTCCGCTATGGATGCGCACTCGCGCGTAACGTAAATGTTGCACAAATGCAACCGCGCTCGGCGCGAGAATGCCGCAAGCGGCATTCTTTTTTATATTTGCAATAAAAACGATTTGATTGAAAAATGACAAAAATGATGACAAATTGAAAGAAAATATTTGCAAAAATGTAAAAATTACTGGCAAAATCTGAAGCAATATGGTACAATAGTACCATAATTTAGTGGTGCAAAATAATTTATTTTGTTAAATTGCCAAATTGTATAGGGGGAACATAGAGGTTGCCTAATTTATTACAGGAGGGAAGTTATATGAGTAAAAGAAAATTTTTCCGTACCATCAGTGTATTGTCGTTGGCATTGGCTCTTATATTTAATAACAGCTCCAGTGTATTTGCCAAGAATGCCTTGAGACAAAGTGTATCATCGGGCGATGCAGTATCCTCAGGAGATGTGGTGTCCGGAGGAGACGCGCAACAGATAAAGCCGGACGATGGTACCCATTATAAAGATTCGGAACAAAAGGGTTCCAAACAGGATAACAATGAGAAGCCTCGTGTTAATAGCAATGATATTGCGAAAATAATAGGGGATTCAAAGACTGCTTCCGCAGCGGTGGGCAAGATTGCTCATAACAACACGATTTCCGACATGCGCGTAGCAATGCAGACAGATGCAGACGTTTTGGTGCAGGTGAAAAATCTGGAAAAAGAATATATGAAAGAAAAGCACATTACGGTGTCGAAAGCTGTGTCAGAGGATGTTGCCAAATATGTGGATGAAAATGTTATTTCCATGATTGGTGCAGGTTTCAATGCTGAGGAAGGTGATGTGTGCCTTGATGTCTCTGTTCCAGCCAAAAAGGAAAAGATTAATACGAAAAAATATCAAAAGGGTATTCAGTTGGATATAAAGCTGCTTCATGACGGAGCGGAAATCTCTGATTTGATTATGCCTGTTACAATTACGATGGCTGTTCCGGCAGGACTTAACATGAATAAGTTGGTTATCCTTCATTTCGACGATAAGGGAGGGTTTGAGAATCTTGATTTGAAGAAAAACAGCGATGGAACAGTTACCTTCACAGTGACACATTTCAGTACCTTTGTATTTGCGGAAAGCGACGAGGTAAAAGCCGGTGAGGTGAGTGGCACATCTGCTACAGACACAACAGATGTACCTAAGACTACATCCAAGGCTACATCCCCTAAAACCGGTTCAGGTATGAATAATATGCTCTTTGTTCTTCTGGGTATTTCGTTACTGAGTGGTATGGCAGCCCTGGTTGGCAAGAAAAAAGAGAAGATATGCTAAATTTTCTCTCATTTTACAAAATTTTCAGTTGTATTCTGAACATATATTAGTTATAATATAAGTAACCTGAGATGCACGATAACTTCTGTTAGTTTTGAACCTACATCACTTTAAACGGGATTCCTATATTGCCAAGTGGCTGTCAAGCCCTCACTTGTTTCAAGGATTGGAAGGGAAGGCAAAAGGTTGGTTGCGGTTACCCACCTAGCGCAGCTAGGAGTCAAAGGACAGAACGCGGCATTTTGGGGAAGCAATAAATGCCGCATGTAAGATGAGGCTTTATGGATACGAAAGAAAAGGGCAGTCCTTGTGGGCTGCTCTTTTGCGGTGTATGAAAATACTTTATAAAGGAGAAAGTGAAGTTGGCAGGAGATTTTTGGAGACATAGATTCGGGATGGATGGACACAAAGGGCAGAGAATGAGATTAAAGCTTTTTATCTGTGCCTTGGGGCTTCTTTTGCTGCTCATATTGCTGCTCGGAAGACTGATGGTGGCACTTACCCGTCAGGGGAAGTCAAAGGAGCCGGAGTCAGAGTCTATACATATTCCTGTAGTGGAAGTGCTGAAAAATGTCTGGCTCATGGAAGTGGATGAGAATGGCATTATGGTGTTTAAGGATGGTGAAGAGAAGCATTATGCCTATGAAGATAAACAATTTCTTGTTGATTATGAGTATCCCCTCGATTATGTACGGGAACAGGTGGCAGATGTGATTTTGACAGATGAGAAGGTCACAGAACTGCAGCTTAAGACAGATAAGATCAATGGTAAAATACTTGGTGCAGATGAATCGGGAATCCAAGTTGAAGGATATGGTAGGTTAGAGTTTGCAGAGGATTATAAGGGATATCGCATTTATCAGACGCTGTCCATGTGTACTTATAGGGATATTTATTTTGGTTATGATTTTGTAGACTTGGTGTTGGAAAAGGGACAGGTATGTGCATTGCTGATGGCAAAGGAAGAGGCGATGGAAACGATACGGGTGCTTATCAATGCTTCGGACTATGCAGGAGAGGTGCATGAGACGGTAACTCTGACAGCAGATACGGATTTTACAATATCCTATGGAATAGACGGGGAGATAAAACAGGAAGTACATGGTGCAGGAGATGTGATTACCATAGATGGGAAAAGTGGGTATTTTGAAGGGGATAGAATCGTGGTTACGCCCAATGTGCTCACAGGCAAAATTGCATTGGAGAGTGTGCACCGCAGTCAGGGAACGCCGAAATATCGAGGGAGCATAGAGCTTTTTAGGACCGATGAGGGGATTATTGTAATCAATGAGGTACTTTTGGAGGAATATCTTTATTGTGTATTGCCCAGCGAGATGCCGGCTTCTTACCCCGATGAAGCATTAAAAGCACAGGCTGTATGCGCCAGAACCTATGCCTACAGTCATATGCGTAAAGCAGGGTATCCACAGTATGGCGCACATGTAGATGACAGTACCTCTTATCAGGTTTATAACAATATTTTGGAGCAGGAGAGTACCACAACCGCAGTAAAAGAGACCTATGGACAGTTACTTTTCACCGATGAGGGAGAATGTGCGGAAACCTTTTATTATTCCACCAGTTGCGGAATGGGAAGTGATGCAAATGTATGGAAGACGGAGTCGGCTGCAGCGGTGAACTATCTTACGGCGAAGGGCATTAATCAAAATGAGATGTTTGCCCGGCTTGAAGGCTTGGAAACGGAACGTAAGTTCGGTGAAGAAATGCAGGAGGAAGAGGTATTTAGGCAGTTTATCACCCGGAAGCACGCAGAAGATTTTGAGGTGGAGGAAAACTGGTATCGATGGAGCTATCAGGTGAAAAATATAGATGTTGCACATTTGAGGGCAGTCTTACAGAAGCGTTATGAGGCAAATGAAAAATTGATTTTGACTCAGAAAAATGGGGAATATATCAGCAGAGAAATAGGTGATTTTGCGACGGTTCAGGATATTTATGTGGCAAAAAGAGGAGCAGGAGGAGTGGCGGATGAACTGGTGATTGAGACAGATGAAGATATATATAAAGTAATCACAGAGCATAACATCCGTTGGGTTCTGGACGATGGCACAAGCCCGGTGATCTGTCAGAACGGAAAGGCGGCGGAATTTCCCAATCTGCTGCCCAGTGCTTTTTTTGTAATAGATATTGGCAGAGAGAGGGAAAGTGTGGTAGGATATACTTTGACTGGCGGAGGATATGGACATGGAGCCGGAATGAGTCAGAATGCGGCCAAGTCTATGGCGTTAAAAGGCTACACTGTTGGAGAGATCTTATGCTTTTTTTATGAAAATTGTTCTGTTGAGAATATTTATGAGAGGGAATAAGCTTTGTTACATAAACTAAAACTGATAATGTGGGATTTTGGAGCCCAGATGAAAAAGTTAAATATCAGTGCGCTTGCAGCGAGTACTGCATTTTTTCTGTTCTTGTCTTTGGTTCCCATGCTGATTATTATCTGTATGGTGCTTCCTTATACGCCGCTTACGGAGCAAAATCTGGTGACTGCGGTCACGGGGGTGACCCCCGGAACGGTTTCCGGACTGGCAGAAGGGTTGATAGCGGATGTATACGAGGAGTCCACAGGCTTTTTGTCTGTGGCAATTATTGCGATGATATGGTCTGCCAGTAAGGGGATGCTGGCGCTGATGCGTGGACTGAATGCAATATATGATGTGGAGGAGAAGCGTAATTATGTGGTGGTGCGTCTGATTGCATCGATCTATACAGTGCTGATGTTGGTCGCTATGCTCATCTCACTGCTGCTTATGGTGTTCGGAAATAAACTGGTGGCTCTGATTTTGTATCATCTGCCGCGGTTAGAGGGCGTGAGAACCTTTGGGGGACGTTTTCGATTTTTGTCATCATGGGTGGTCTTGACGCTTTTGTTTGCGGCAATTTATACTTATGTGCCGAATATGAAGATGAAGTTCAGAGAGCAGCTTAATGGAGCGGGGTTCGCGGCAGCGGCATGGAATATTTTTTCCTGGGGATTTTCCATATATGTGGAGCAAACCAATACTTTTACCATATATGGGAGTCTGTCGATTATTGTTATTGTGATGATTTGGATGTATTTTTGCATGTATATTATATTGATCGGGGCATATCTGAATCGATATTTCAGACCGGTGAACGTTGTTTTGTGGAAACGCAGGAGAAAATAGTGCAGTACGAAAAGAATGCAAGTGAGGATGGCAAAGGTGAAAAAGAGTAAGAGAATAATCTGCAATTATTTAGAAGACCTGTTAATGAATAAAGGGAAGATACTGGCAGGAGCTATGGTATTTGTAATTTTATATGTAATCACACTGCATTATATGTTTGATGGGATTAATAAAAAATTTATCATATATTCTGTGCTTTGTTTATTTAGTGGTATTTTTGTGGCAATTCCGCGTATTCGAAGCTGGATTTTTAATTTGGTTCTGTTGGTATTGTATCTGCTGTATGTGCCTGGGAAAATGTTTCAAAGGATAGAAGCTCCGTTGACAGATATGACAGAAATACTGCCGGGCGTACATTTTGCTACGGTTATGTTGATTTTGCTTGTATTTGCCATATGTTTATTGTTGCTTCAGCGGGTGAGGTTCGCTTTGCCTGCAGGCAGTATTTTTCTGTGTGTTTTATTTTTGATTAATTATTATGTGGTTCAATTTCGAGGCAGTACTTTGGGCATCAACGATCTTACGGCTGCAGGAACAGGACTTTCTGTAATGAATAATTATAGTCTCACAATCGGGGCGGAGCAGTGGTACAGCATTTTGTATTTTATTTTCTTTGCGTTGTGGGGAAGCTGGATCGACCTGCCTTGGCGCGGCAGACTTTATCATACTTGTGTGACCGCGGCTGCGGTATGTTTTGTTGCATGTTCGATATATTTTTGGAAATATTCCGGGTATTATGAGAAGTATGCATTTCAGGGATATTATTGGAATACCTCTTACAATGAACGTCTGAATGGATTCCTGCTTAGCTTCTATGTGAGCATTCGGGAAAATACGATGAAGAAGCCGGAAGGGTATTCGGAGAAAACATTACTGGAGCTTGCCGGGGAGGCAGAAGAAAGGTATGATGCAGAGCATGCTTCTGATACCGGGGATGCACCGGTGTCACCGAACATCATCATGATCATGAATGAAGCTTGGTCAGATTTAAGGGTGATGGGAAATCTTGAGACCAGTCAGGAATTTATGCCTTTTGTGAACGCATTGACGGAAAATGCGGTGCAGGGCAATCTCTATGTGGAAATATTGGGAGGATTGACTGCAAATACAGAGTTTGAATCCATCACGGGAGATTCACTGGCATTTTTGTCGGCAACAGTCGTGCCCTACCAGGCACAGGTGAATCATGATATTTCTGCAATGTCGGATTTACTCAAAAGACAGGGGTATAGCACTATGGCAATGCATCCCAGTGGAGCGGGTGCATGGAATCGGAATAAAGTATATCAGCACTTTGGATTTGATGAATTTATTGTGGCAGAGGATTTTGTGACGGATTACGAATATGTGGGAAGCATGATTTCTGATCGGTGTAATTTTAATGAGATAATATATCGATATGAACACCGAGATAAAGAAAAACCTTTTTTCCTCTTTGATGTGACGATTCAGAATCATGCATCTTATTATAATCAAACCCCCAATACAGTACTGGTGGAAAGGGTTGGAGAGACGACAGATCTGGGAGACCGGACGCAGGAGGTTAATTGTTATCTCTCTTTGATGAAGCTCACAGATGATGCCTTCCGTGACTTTATTGCATATTTTGAAAAGGTGGATGAGCCGACGATCATATGTATGTACGGAGATCATCAGCCCCTGCTTAGCGATCAGTTTTACAACGCAATTTACGCTGACGGTCATCTATCGGAGGAGGAACAGATATCAGGAAAATATATCACCAAATATGTCATTTGGGCAAATTACGATGTGGACTGGAAGGACTATGGTGATATAAGCGCTAATTATCTGCGCAGTATGGTATTGGAGTGCGCAGGGGTGAAGCTTTCCCCTTATGATAAATTTCTGCTCAATTTAAGAGAGGATTATCCGATTATTACACATTTTACCATTGATGAATTTGCAGAGGACGAAGAGATTCAAAAATATCAGATGCTTGAATATAATCATCTGATTGAGAAAAAATATTTAAAGGAGTTATTCTGAAGCTCCAACACTTGACATTTGAGGATAAATTGACTAAAATAAGTATCGATTGGAATTAAAGATTAGTATAAAGGCGATGAAGGTGTTGGCAATTTGTATTGCGTAGAGCTTTATTTTCCCACAGAGAGAGGAGATTGGTAGCTGAAAGTCTCCTTGGGTTCAGATGATTGCTTGAATTTCGCACTGAAGCCGCCTGTGTGAAGCTTGTTTTTATCTATGAGAGATGATATGAGTGGTAGTACAGGACGTGAGCGCGCGTTATGCGTATCGAGTGTCTGTTTGAGATTTGTTTTATATTACAAAGGAAGAGCAGGAAGCAGGGTGGTACCGCGGTAGATTCGTCCCTTGCAGTCATGACTGGCTGCGAGGGATTTTTTGTGCGTATGAGCAGAGGCAGGGACAATCACAAAATAAATCATTCTATAAAACCGACCAATCATCAAATAAAAATAAACCAGAAAGGAAAACATTATGAAAGCAAAATTAGATGAGATCAGACAGCGTGCGCTGGAGCAGATTCAGGCTAGTGACACCACAGACAAACTCAATGAGATTCGAGTGAGTATCCTGGGTAAAAAAGGAGAACTGACCAGTGTACTGAAGTCCATGAAGGATGTAACACCTGAGGACAGACCGAAAGTCGGTCAGTGGGTCAACGAGACCAGAGCAGAGATTGAGAAGGTACTGGAGGAATCCAGAACCCGCATGGAAAAGGCAGTTCGTGAGGCGAAAATGAAATCAGAGGTCATTGATGTGACATTGCCGGCAAAGAAGGCAGAGATTGGTCACAGACATCCTAACACCATTGCCTTGGAGGAGATTGAGAGAATTTTCATTGGAATGGGCTATGAGGTGGTAGAAGGTCCGGAGGTGGAGAAGGATTATTATAACTTCGAAGCATTGAATATTCCGGCAGATCATCCCGCTAAGGATGAGCAGGATACCTTCTATGTCAACGGTGATATTTTGCTTCGTACCCAAACCTCCGGTGTGCAAGTGCATGAGATGGAAAAGGGCAAGCTGCCCATTCGTATGATTGCACCCGGCAGAGTGTTCCGTGCAGATGAGGTAGATGCCACCCATTCTCCCTCTTTCCATCAGGTAGAGGGACTGGTGATTGACAAGAACGTAACGTTTGCGGATTTGAAGGGCACATTGG
Source organism: Lachnospiraceae bacterium (assembly GCA_017478245.1). Classification (GTDB taxonomy): domain Bacteria; phylum Bacillota; class Clostridia; order Lachnospirales; family Lachnospiraceae; genus Acetatifactor. The sequence continues at coordinate 32,803 of JAFVDW010000053.1, read as the reverse complement.
CTGAGTTCGCCAAGGAGTTGTTCGGCGAGGAGACCAAGGTGAAGTTCAGACCCCATCACTTCCCTTTCACAGAGCCCAGCGCAGAGATGGATGTGACCTGCTTCAAGTGTGGCGGCAAGGGCTGTCGCTTCTGCAAGGGCAGTGGTTGGATCGAGATATTGGGCTGCGGCATGGTACATCCCCATGTGCTTGAGATGAGCGGCATCAATCCGGAGGAGTATTCAGGTTTCGCATTTGGTGTGGGTCTGGAGAGAATCGCACTTTTGAAATACGAAATCGATGATATGCGCCTCCTCTACGAAAACGATATCAGATTTCTGCGACAATTTTAACATCGCAGTAGAAAAGCAAGCGACGCCGTAGGCGGCATTTGCTTTTCTGCGATGTTAAGCGAACAAAACGCCTGCGTCAGCAGGCAGTAAGCGCTGAAAGCGCGGTTTTGTGAGCACATACCCGCGAGAAAGCCGCCCACGAAGTGGGCAGGTAAGCGTCGACAAAATCAAAACATTAACATGTATAGAAAGGAAAACAATCATGAATACAGCATTATCATGGATTAAAGCATATGTACCGGAACTGGAATGCACCGATCAGGAATATTGCGATGCAATGACCTTAAGCGGCACCAAGGTAGAAGGATTTGAGAGAACAGACAAGAATCTGGAAAAAATAGTAGTAGGTCAGATTGTCTCCGTTGAGAAGCATCCCGATGCAGACAAGCTGGTGGTATGTCAGGTTAATATCGGCACAGAGACCATTCAGATCGTCACAGGAGCCCCCAATGTATTCGAGGGCGCAAAGGTTCCTGTCGTATTGGATGGTGGAAGAGTGGCAGGCGGACATGACGGCAGTCCTCTTCCTGAGGAAGGAATCAAGATTAAGGCAGGAAAGCTGCGCGGCGTACCTTCCAATGGTATGATGTGTTCCATCGAGGAGCTGGGTTCCAGCAGAGAACTGTATCCTGAAGCACCGGAAGACGGAATATATATTTTTGAGGATGATGTGGAGGTAGGAGCAGACGCAGTAGAGGTACTGGGACTGCGTGACACGGTATTTGAATATGAGATTACCAGTAACCGCGTGGATTGCTACAGCGTGCTTGGTATTGCCAGAGAGGCGGCAGCTACCTTCCGCAAGCCCTTCTGCCCTCCTGAGGTAAAGGAAACAGGCAATTCAGAAAAAGCCAGTGATTATATCAGTGTGGAGATTCAGGCGCCTGAACTGTGCAGCAGATACATTGCAAGAGTCTGCAAAAATATTAAGATTGGTCCTTCTCCCAAGTGGATGCAGAGAAGACTTGCTGCCAGCGGCATTCGCCCCATCAACAATTTGGTAGATATTACCAACTATGTGATGGAGGAGTACGGTCAGCCCATGCATGCATTTGACTTAAGCACCATTGCAGGCAACAAGATCATTGTGCGTCGCGCAAAGGATGGAGAAGAATTTCAGACCTTGGATGGACAGATGCGTAAATTGGACAGTGAGGTGCTGATGATCTGTGATGCAGAGAAGGAAGTGGCAATCGCAGGTATTATGGGCGGTGAAAATTCCAAGATTACAGATGATGTGCAGACAGTACTGTTTGAGGCTGCTACCTTCAATGGTCCGAATATCAGAAAGTCTGCCAAGAGAGTCGGTGTGCGTACAGATGCTTCCGGTAAGTTTGAGAAGGGCTTAGACCCCAGAAACGCAGAGGCAGCTATCAATCGTGCATGTCAGCTTATCGAAGAGCTGGGCTGTGGTGAGGTAGTAGGTGGGATGGTGGATGCCAAATCTCCCCTTGCGGAACTTAGAGAGCTTCCTTTTGAGCCAGAAAAATATAACAAATTGTTGGGTACGAATGTCAGCGAAGCCGACATGTTGGAAATCTTTAAGCGTTTGGAGATTGAAGTGGTGGAACGAGATGGAGAGAAAAAATTAATCATTCCTTCCTTCCGCCAGGATTTGGTGGGTATGGCAGATATTGCAGAGGAAGTGGCAAGATTCTTTGGTTATGACAAGATTCCTACTACACTGCCCAGTGGAGAGTCTACAAATGGTAAGCTTTCCTATAAGCTGAGAATCGAGCAGAAGGCAAGAGATATTGCAGAGTATTGCGGATTCTCTCAGGGAATGTCCTATTCCTTTGAGAGCCCCAAGGTATTTGACAAGCTTTTGCTTCCCGCAGACGACGAGCTTCGCAAGACCGTGACCATCTCCAATCCTTTGGGCGAGGATTTCTCCGTGATGAGAACTATCTCCCTGAATGGAATGCTCACCAGTTTGTCTACCAACTTTAATCGCAGAAATAAAAATGTGAAGCTGTATGAGTTGGGCAATATTTATCTTCCTAAGGCTGTGCCTGTGACAGAGCTGCCGGATGAGAGAATGCAGTTCACACTGGGCTTCTATGGGGATGGAGATTTCTTTACCTTAAAGGGCGTGATCGAAGAATTCTTAGAAAGCGTAGGCATGAAGAACAAGAAAGAGTATGACCCTAACGCAGGCAAGACCTTCCTGCATCCCGGACGTCAGGCACTGATTCGCTATGAGGGCGTGACACTGGGTTATTTGGGTGAGGTTCATCCCGAGGTGTTGGATAACTATAATATCGGTACCAAGGCGTATGTGGCTGTGTTGGATATGCCCGCTGTAGTACCGTTTACCACCTTCGACAGAAAATATGAGGGAATCGCGAAATTCCCTGCTGTGACCCGCGACATCAGTATGGTGGTTCCTAAGAATGTCCTGGTAGGGCAGATTGAGGAGCTGATCGCCCAGAGAGCCGGTAAGAATCTGGAGTCCTATAAGCTTTTTGATATCTATGAGGGCAGCCAGATTAAGGAGGGATATAAGTCCGTGGCTTATTCCATCACCTTCCGCGCCAAGGATCGTACCTTGGAGGAGAGTGATATTGCGGCAGCCATGAAGAAAATCTTAAACGGTTTAGAGCAGATGGGAATTGAATTGAGACAATAGCACGAAAATCAGATAGAAAGGACGGAATAAGATGGAACGTAAAAATGCGTGGGAAACTTATGATAAAAAGCATTTGAAGGAATTGGAACAGATCTGTCAGGAATACAGAGATTTTCTGGATCAGGGCAAAACGGAAAGAGAGTGTGTGGATACCATTGTCAATGCGGTAGAGGCAGGTGGCTACAGAGAATTGGAGAGCATCATCAAGGCAGGAGAGAACTTGAAGTCCGGCGACAAGGTGTACAGTGTGTGGATGAACAAATCCATCGTGATGTTCCAGATCGGTACGAAGCCTATGACAGAGGGCTTGAATATTCTTGGTGCGCATATTGACAGCCCCAGACTGGATATCAAGCAGAATCCCCTGTATGAGGACGGCGGCTTTGCCTATCTGGATACCCATTATTACGGTGGTGTGAAGAAATACCAGTGGGTGACGATTCCTCTGGCATTGCATGGTGTGGTTGTGAAAAAGGACGGCACCACAGTGGAACTGAACATCGGTGAGAATGAGGATGATCCGGTATTTTTTATCTCGGATCTGTTGATTCATCTGGCGCAGGAGCAGTTGGAAAAAAAGGCAGCAAAGGTCATTGAGGGTGAGGCATTAGATCTCATCATTGGCAATAAACCCATTGTGATTGATAAGAAGAAGGATGCCAAAAAGGAAGATAAGAAAAATAAAGAGAGCAAGGAAAAGGCGGCTGCTAAAGAGGCGGTAAAGGCGGGTATTCTTGATATTTTGAAGGAGACCTATGACATTGAGGAGGAGGATTTCCTCTCTGCAGAACTGGAAGTGGTTCCTGCAGGAAAGGCAAGAGAGGCAGGCTTTGACCGCAGTATGGTACTGGCTTACGGACAGGACGACAGAGTCTGTGCCTTCACCTCCATGAAGGCAATGCTGGACAGTCCCCAGACCGAGCGCACCATGTGCTGCATTCTGGTAGACAAGGAGGAGATCGGCTCTGTAGGTGCCACCGGTATGCAGTCCAAGTTCTTTGAGAACGCAGTGGCAGAGGTAATGAATCTCACCGGAGAATATAGCGAACTGAATGTAAGAAGATGCTTGGCACACAGTTGCATGCTTTCCTCCGATGTCAGCAGTGCTTATGACCCCACCTATGCGTCCAGCTTCGATAAAAAAAATGTGGCGTATCTGGGAGATGGTATGGTGTTTAACAAGTTTACCGGTGCCAGAGGTAAATCCGGCTCTAATGATGCTAATGCAGAATACATTGCTCATTTAAGAAAGGTTTTGGATGACAAAAAAGTAATCTATCAGACCGCAGAATTGGGTAGAGTGGATCTGGGCGGCGGTGGAACCATCGCTTACATTCTTGCCCTGTATGGAATGAATGTGATTGACAGCGGCGTGGCTGTCCTGAACATGCACGCACCATGGGAAGCGACCAGCAAGGCTGATATCTATGAGGCTTATCGCGGCTACAAGGCATTTGTGGAAGGGGTTTCCCTGTAATGAAAAAATCGGACTTTTATTTTGAACTGCCACAGGAGCTGATTGCGCAAGATCCGCTGAAGGATCGTTCGTCCTCCCGACTGCTTGTGCTGAACAAGAACACCGGCGCGGTGGAACATCATGTGTTTCGGGAGATCGTAGATTTTCTGAAACCCGGAGACTGTCTGGTGCTCAACAACACGAAGGTCATCCCGGCAAGACTGTTGGGAGAGCGCGAGGGTACCGGAGCGCATGTGGAGGTGCTTTTATTAAAGCGCAGAGAAAAGGATGTGTGGGAGACGCTGGTGAAGCCGGGCAAAAAATGTAGACCCGGCACGCGATTAAGCTTTGGTGACGGATTGCTGAAAGCGGAAGTGCTTGAGGTAGTGGAGGAAGGCAACAGGCTGATTCATTTTGAGTACGAGGGTATTTTTGAGGAGGTATTGGATCGTCTTGGTGAAATGCCGCTTCCTCCTTATATCACCCATAAGCTTCAGGATAAAAACCGTTATCAGACGGTTTATGCAAAGTATGAGGGCTCGGCGGCAGCGCCTACGGCAGGACTGCATTTTACGAAGGAACTTTTGGAGCAGATTGCCGAAAAAGGGATTCGAATAGCCTATGTGACGCTACATGTGGGGCTAGGAACTTTTCGACCGGTGAAAGAGGATGACATTCTGGCACACCATATGCACTCGGAATATTATGAAATCATGCCAGAGGCGGCAGAGCTCATCAACCGTACCAAGCAGGATGGAGGCAGAGTGATCTGTGTGGGAACCACCAGTTGTCGTACCATTGAAAGCGCTGCGGATGAGACGGGAGTAGTACATGCCGGCTGTGACAACACAGAGATTTTCATTTATCCGGGATATCAATTCAAGGTGTTGGATTGCCTGATTACGAATTTTCACCTGCCGGAGTCCACATTGGTGATGCTGGTATCTGCACTTGCCGGAAGAGAGCGGGTGCTTGCTGCTTATGAGAATGCAATTCGTGAAAGATATCGGTTCTTCAGCTTTGGAGATGCTATGTTTATCACTGACGAAGGCTAGGATGCAAATTGGTACTTGAGAGGAATATTATTAAATGGTATACTAAAAGCGTCTACACGTTATAATGGGATGGCGCTGCGGCGCAGAAATGGAGTTACATTATGCAGGAGAGAAGAAAAAGCAAGAGAACAGAATTGCAGTCCAGACTGATTATCAAGCGCTTGGACCCCAACAGTGACAGAGATCATGATGTTGTGTCAATAGATGTTCAAGATGTATCGAAAGGCGGTGTTGGCTTTGTCTGCAAAGAAGTATTGCAGATTGGTGCGGTGTATGAGGCTTATCTGACGATTTGGACCAAGGAAGTTTTGCATGCGTTTCTGCAGATTGTCCGTATTGAACTAAAAGAGGACAAAATTATCTACGGTGCGTGCTTTGTAGGAATGCCGGAAGTAGATGCAAATAGAATTGAAGTATATCAATCATTTAACAATGAAAAGTAATCGATTTCAAAGAAGCAAAAATAATCAAGTCAATCATAAAAAGCAAATAGCCGTCAGTATTATGGCGGCTATTTTGCTAGTGCTTCTCTATGGAGTGATTTTTTCGTTTTCGGAACAGGACGGAAAGGAATCCGGAAATCTCAGCCAGATGGTCTCGGAAAAATGTGTAGAATTGCTTGAGACGATTGCGCGAAGGGATTGGACGCAAAATTTCAAACAGGAGTTGACGGAATACTTTGAGCACCCGATTCGAAAACTGGCTCATTTTTGCGAGTATGCCTGCATGGGTTTTCTGGTATATGAACTGTTGGTGCAGTGGATTCCTCAGGGTCGCCGCCTGTATCTGCTGACAGTCGGTTGGGTGTTTGTGTCGGCTGCCGCAGATGAGCTTCATCAAAGATTTGTTCCGGGGCGATATGGCTGTTTTGCCGATGTGATTTTGGATACTTGCGGCGGTATCTTTGGAATGTGGGTGCTTATGGTTTGTTTCAAGCTGCTGAAAGCCCATAAAAGGAAGACAAAGAAAAGAACTTAATCCTGTATGGAGTAATCATGCTCTGACAGGATTTTTTTTGCGCTATGCAAAGCCTCCTCGTTGTAGAACTCCATGTGGAGTACCCCATATTCATCCTCACGATTGTGGGTAATGCCAATATTTTTGATATTGATGGCACGCTCCGCCAAAAGACCCACTACGGTAGCCAAACCGCCGGGACGGTCCGCAATATCCAGCTTGAATGCATAGGAGCGTTTGATGGGACCGCTGGATGCGTCTACAAAGGAGTCTCTGTAGATGCGTGCACTGTCGAATAATTCATAAAGGGCATCCGCGTCTCTTGCAGATAATTGCTCCTGGATGACTTGCAGTGCATGTATATAATTCGATAATAGAATATTAATGTTTTCTGTGTTTGTCAGACAGATTTGCTGCCACATAATGGCGGAGGAGGATGCAATCCTGGTAATGTCCTTGAAACCGCCTGCGGCGATCATTTTCATAATACCGTCCGCAGAGTCGTGCTCTCGCACCAGATTTACTAAAGAAGCAGCAATTACATGGGGCAGATGGCTGATGGCTGCTGTCACATAGTCGTGCTGTTCATAATCAAGAATCAAGGGAATTGCGCCCAGTCGTGTCACAAGTTCCCGATATTGTTCCAGCTTTGCTTGTGAAACGGAATTCGTAGGAGTCAAAATATAGTATGCGTTCTCCAAAAGAACTGCTTTAGAATTGGCAAAGCCGGTTCGTTCGCTTCCGGTCATAGGATGTCCGCCGATGAACTGCGATTCCAGACCGGCTTCTCGGATGACGGTGTGAATCTGGGTCTTTACACTTCCCACATCTGTAATCAGACAAGCGGGGGAGAGAAATTGCTTTACAGTCATCAGATTCACATCATTTTTCTGCACCGGCGCACATAGAAACAGATAATCGCAATCAGAAAAATTGTTGTCAATGGAGATTGCTGCATAATCCACGACCTGTTCCCGGACGGCAAGCTTTAAAGTATCAACATTTACATCATAGGCAGTGATGGAAACCTCCGGTATATTCGTTTTGAGCGCTCTGGCAATGGAGCCGCCGATTAATCCTAAGCCGATAAAACCAATTTTTAGTCTAGCCATATCTATCCTCATTTCTGTCAAAAAGCATTTATTAAGGTCACTATAGCACTTTAACGTGCGAAAATCAATAGGCATTTCAAGAGAAATGATTGGTAGAAGTATTTCACAATTATTGCCATATAGTTAAATTCGGACAAAAATTACACCAAAAAATTTAAATTGTCTTGTAAATAAGATGAATATTTAGTAAAATACTTTTATTGGATATGGCAAAACACCCAAAAATGCATAAATTTGGAGGGCAGCATATGAAGGTTTACACAACTGACAAGATTCGTAATGTGGTGTTATTAGGTCATGGCGGAAGCGGCAAGACATCTCTGGCAGAGTCTATGGCGTATTTGTCTGGCATTACATCAAGGATGGGCAAGGTTACGGACGGTAATACCTTGAGCGATTACAGTAAAGAAGAGCAGAAGAGGCAGTTTTCCATCAGTACTTCCGTTATTCCCATCGAGTGGGACGATTACAAGATTAATATTTTGGATACGCCCGGTTATTTTGACTTTGTAGGGGAAGTGGAGGAAGCAGTCAGTGCGGCAGGTGCGGCTGTCATCGTGGTAAACGGTAAGGCAGGCATAGAGGTGGGGACCCTCAAGGCATGGGAACTGTGTGAAAAGTATAAGCTTCCCCGTATTATCTATGTCTCCAATATGGATGTGGACAATGCGTCCTTCCGACAGGTGGTGGAGGATATGACGGAGAAGTTTGGTAAAAAGATGGCACCTTTCCATTTGCCAATCCGCGAGAGTGAGAAGTTTGTGGGTTACATTAATGTCATTACCGAGACCGGTAACCGTTGGCAGGGTAAGGATGTGATTCCTTGCGAGATTCCGGAGTACAGCAAAGCCAATCTGGAGATTTGTCGAGAGACCTTGATGGAAGCAGTAGCAGAGACCAGCGAGGAGTTCATGGAGCGCTATTTTGGCGGAGAGACTTTCTCGGAAGCAGAAATAAGAGCAGCCCTGCGCACCAATGTGTGTGATGGCAGTATCGTACCGATGACCATGGGCTCCAACATATTATGTCAGGGTGTTTATACCTTGTTGGATGATATTATTAAGTATCTGCCCAGCCCTGAAAATAGAGAGGTTGCAGGTATCAACCAGAAGACCAATGAGATTTATCATGCGGACTATGATTTCTCCAAGGCGAAGTCGGCATATATCTGGAAGACCATCGTTGATCCGTTTATCGGTAAATATTCCTTGATTAAGGTGAATTCCGGTGTGTTGAAGACAGACGATGTACTGTACAATCTGGATCGTGATATTGAGGAGAAGATTGGTAAGATTTATGTGTTGCAGGGGAACAAACCCATTGAAGTACCTGAACTTCATGCAGGTGATATTGGAGCATTGGCGAAGCTGACGGCGGCGAGAACAGGCAACAGTCTGGCAACCAAGGCGACCCCGATCAAATTTGGTAAGTGGGAGATTTCCACACCGTACACTTACATGCGCTATAAGCCTAAAAATAAAGCAGATGTAGATAAGATATCTCAGGCATTGCAGAAGATTACCCACGAAGATCTGACCGTGAAGAATGTCAATGATGCAGAGAACAGACAGATGCTTCTTTACGGTATGGGTGATCAGCATTTGGAGATTATCGTCAGCAGATTATTGAATGAATACAAGGTAGAGGTAGAGCTTGCTCGACCCAAGATTGCTTACAAGGAGACCATCAAGAAGACCTCGGATGTAGAGTACAAGTACAAGAAGCAGTCCGGCGGACATGGACAGTATGGACATGTGAAAATGAGATTTGGTCCTTCCGATGACCTGGAGACTCCTTATGTGTTTGAACAGGAAGTTGTAGGCGGTGCCGTGCCGAAGAATTTCTTCCCGGCAGTGGAAAAGGGTATTCAGGATTCTGTGGTGAAGGGACCTTTGGCTGCTTATCCGGTAGTAGGCGTGAAGGCAGTATTGTATGACGGTTCCTATCATCCGGTAGATTCCTCGGAGATGGCGTTTAAGACGGCTGCCATCGGCGCATTCAAGAAAGGCTTCATGGAGGCGCATCCGGTACTGTTAGAGCCTATTGAGACCTTGAAGGTTACTGTGCCGGATTCTTACACCGGTGATGTTATGGGTGACCTGAACAAGAGAAGAGGTCGCGTGCTCGGTATGACTCCTGTGGCGGGTGGTAAGCAGATTATTGAGGCGGAGATTCCTATGAGTGGCTTGTTCGGCTATTGCACAGATCTTCGCTCCATGACCGGAGGACGCGGAGAGTATTCCTATGAGTTCACGCGTTACGAGCAGGCTCCTTCCGATGTACAGGAGAAGGAAGTGGCTGAGAGAGCGGCAAAGGTTGCTGAGAACAATGTGGACGAATAAACTGACTCGATTATCAAAAGGGTAATGAATCAAATTTATACGATTTGCCGGCAGGCTGTGCCTGCCGGTATTTTTGAGAAGAGTTTTGCAGAAAAAATCCAATGATATGAACTCCCTTGGTATGGCGGAGCAATAGGAAAATGGAGAATATAGGGCTTCAGCATGTGAAACAAATCACGTTTGCGCTTGACATATTCAGACAAGCGCATTATTATTTAAATATCTTATATCTATTCAAGAGCGTTAAGAGAGAACGCAGATCGGGCAATTCGCCAAGTGTTCGCATTTAAAAACTTTTGTGTTTATTATTCTGTTTATTTGTGCTATAATAATGGAAAGGGGATAAAATATTGCATATAAGTAGTAATATGATACAATGGCATCCCGGGTTTGTCGCTGCAGTAAATCTGGAAATGTTACAGGATAAGGGAAATTTACAGTTTGAAAAGGAATATAATTTGAATACCAGACCGTTGGAGATTGATCTGTTGGTGATTAAGAAGGAAATGGATAAGGAGATTCGCAATGAGATAGGTAAGATTTTCAAGGGACACAATCTGTTAGAGTATAAATCCCCCAAGGAACGGTTGGATATAGATGTGTTCTATAAAGCACTGGGATATGCTTGTCTTTATAAATCTTACGGAGAGACGGTAGATGCGATAAAAGCGAAGGATGTGACGATCACGCTGCTTCGGGAAAGTAAACCTGAGGGGCTGTTTCGCTCACTGAAGGAGCAAGGGTTTTCGGTGTCAGAGCTCTATCAAGGAATTTATCATATTGAAGGTAAGGTGTTATTTCCCATTCAGATTATTGCTACCGGAGAGCTGGATAAAATATCACATATTTGGTTAGCGGCACTGTCTGCAAGGATGGGCAGGCAGGAAATGGTGAACCTTTTGGATACGGTAGATCGTTTGGAAGGGAAGTGGGAGCGTGAGATGGCGGATTCCGTGTTGGAAGTAAGTGTAGGGGCAAATAGAGAGCTTGTAGAAGCGCTGAAAGGAGAAAATCGTATGTGCAGAGCGTTGTTGGAGATTATGGAGCCGGAAATCAATGAAGCAAAAGAAAAGGCACGCATTGAGGGCATGGAAGCCGGGATGGCAGAAGGCAGAGCAAAAGGAAGAGCTGAGGGAAGAGCAGAGGGAAGAGAAGAGGGAAGAGAAGAAGGAAGAGAAGAAGGAAGAGCTGAAGGAAGAGCTGAAGCTACTATGGAGGCTATTAAAAACACCGTTGATTTGTTGCGTGATTTGGGACATGCCAACACAGAAATAAAAATGGTTCTTATAAAAAATTTTTCTGTTGCCGAGGAAGAAGTGGATAGCTATTTGTAATTGCAGGATTGAATTCTTATTGAAAAAAGGGTACAATATGCCTTAGATTTATAAAGTGAGAAACGAAGATGAGAAGTAGTAGGAGTTGGAAGTCTCAAGAGAGTTGCCGGTTGGTGCGAGGCAATGGCGGAATACTTTGAACTGGTCTCTGAGTTCCTTTTGTGAAGTGCCTCTAAATGGGTATGTGTAGCTGAAGGCGGTAGTTCCCGTTACAGAAAGGTAAAAAGTGCACAATCTGAATATTTGTAAACAAATATTCAGATGTGAATTAGAGTGGTACCACGGAACATAAGCCCTTTCGTCTCTAAAGCGAGAGGGCTTTTATCATTGTTCTCAAGAAAGCGCACACAGGCGGACTTAGAACGACAACAGATATAGAGGAGGAACAAAAATGGCAGTACCTTACAATCACCATGAGGTGGAGAAAAAATGGCAGACTGTTTGGGATAACGAGAAGGCTTTTAAAACTTCTGATGACTATTCCAAACCCAAATACTATGCACTGGTAGAGTTCCCTTATCCTTCGGGACAGGGACTTCATGTGGGACATCCCAGACCCTACACAGCATTGGATATCGTTGCTCGTAAGAGAAGAATGCAGGGCTACAACGTACTATATCCCATGGGATGGGACGCGTTTGGTCTTCCCACAGAAAACTATGCCATCAAGAATCATATTCATCCCAAAATCGTGACAAGGAACAATGTGGAGCGTTTCAAGAATCAGCTTCATTCCCTTGGCTATTCCTTTGACTGGGATAGAGAGGTAAATACCACAGATCCGGAATACTATAAGTGGACCCAGTGGATCTTTTTAAAGCTGTTCAAGGCAGGGCTTGCGTACAAATCAGAGATGCCCATTAACTGGTGCACCTCCTGTAAGGTTGGTCTTGCCAACGAGGAAGTGGTAAACGGTGTCTGCGAGCGCTGCGGTTCTGAGGTAGTCCGCAAGGTAAAGAGCCAGTGGATGTTAAAAATCACTGATTATGCAGAGAAGCTGCTAGAGGGATTGGATACGGTTGATTATATTGAGCGTGTCAAGGTATCCCAGAAGAACTGGATTGGTAAGTCTCAGGGAGCAGAAGTTGATTTTGCTTTGACGGGAAAAGAAGAGAAACTGCGTATTTATACTACCAGACCGGATACGCTCTTCGGTGCGACCTACATGGTAGTATCGCCTGAGCATCCTTTGATTGACAAATACCAGTCTGAGATCAAGAACTGGGATGCGATTGTGGCATATAGAGAGCAGGCTTCCAAGAAATCTGATTTTGAGCGCACAGAGCTTGCGAAGGATAAGACGGGTGTGCCGATTGATGGTATCACGGCTACCAATCCTGTAAACGGCAAGGAGATTCCCATTTGGATTTCCGACTATGTATTAATGACCTATGGAACCGGTGCTATCATGGCAGTTCCTGCCCATGATGAGAGAGACTGGGATTTTGCAAAGAAATTTGATTTACCCATTATTGAGGTAGTGGCAGGAAGCCCTACGAGCGTCCAGGAGGCAGTCTATACGGATGTGGCAACCGGAACACTGGTAAATTCCGGGTTCCTTGACGGACTTTCCGTGGCAGATGCCAAGAAAAAGATGATCGAATTCCTGGAGGAGAAGGGGATTGGTACTGCCAAGACCAATTATAAGCTGCGTGATTGGGTATTTTCCAGACAACGTTACTGGGGAGAGCCTATTCCTGTAGTATATTGTGAGGATTGTGGCTATGTGGCAATCGATGAAAGCGAACTGCCCCTGCAGTTGCCTGAGGTAGAGAGTTACATGCCTACTGATAATGGGGAGTCTCCCTTAGCTGCCATGACAGATTGGGTGAACACCACATGCCCCTGCTGCGGAAAGCCGGCAAAGAGAGAGACTGATACGATGCCCCAGTGGGCAGGCTCTTCCTGGTATTTCCTGCGCTATACCGATCCCACTAATACGGAGGCCTTGGCGAGCAAGGAAGCACTTCAGTATTGGATGCCTGTTGATTGGTATAATGGCGGTATGGAGCATACGACATTGCATTTGCTCTATTCCAGATTTTGGCATAGATTCCTGTATGATGAGCAGGTGGTGCCTTGTCCAGAGCCTTATCAGAAGAGAACCAGCCATGGTATGATCTTAGGCTCCAACGGTGAGAAGATGTCCAAGTCCCGCGGTAACGTGGTGAATCCGGACGATATCGTACAGGATTATGGGGCAGATACCCTGCGTACCTACGAGATGTTCATCGGCGCTTTTGACTTAAGCGCTGCGTGGAGTGAGGATGGCGTGAAGGGCTGTCGTAGATTCCTGGAGAGAGTATGGAAATTGCAGGATATTCTGGTGGATGGTGACAGCTATAGCGCTGATTTGGAGACCAAGATGCACCAGACCATCAAGAAGGTCAGCAATGATTTCGAGAATCTGAAGTACAACACAGCCATTGCGGCAATGATGGCTCTGATTAACGAATTCTATAAGAAGAATGCTGTGACCAAGGCAGAGTACAAAACACTGCTTACACTGTTGAATCCGGTAGCGCCTCATATTACGGAGGAACTGTGGCAGACAGCCGGTTTCCAGGGCAGACTCTATCAGGCAACCTGGCCTGCCTATGATGAGGAGAAGACAGTAGAGAGTACTGTGGAGATTGGCGTGCAGATAAACGGTAAGATGAGAACGACGATTCTGATATCTAAGGATGAGGAGAAGGATGCAGTCATCGCTGCTGCAAGGGAAGCGTTGGGAGATAAGCTGCAGGGAACGGTCGTAAAAGAGGTATATGTTCCCGGTAGAATCGTGAACATTGTGGTAAAACCGTAACAAACAAAACGGCACAGTCTGTTTCGATTAAGCAGAATGAATAATACTGCATTATTGAAACAGATAGTGCCGTTTGTTATACAAACTAATTCCGTATTTGCAAAAAGCAAGGTTTTATTTTCCTTTTTGCGCGCGCTCCAGAATCTTATCCATCTGTGCCAGCTCCTCGCGAGTACTGTGCCTTCGAATGGCTGTGATGGCAGCGTTCATTTCCTGTGGTGTAAAAATGAGATTCTGTTCTTTTGCCTGTTTCAGCATAGGCATCATAAATGCCATCAGCTCTTTTTGATTTTTGCCGTGTCCATTTTGATACATCTTTTCCAGAAAATCAAGTTTTTCGGGAGAGATATCCTGGACAATCTCGTCATTCATCCATTCCGGTCGATTTTCATTGTTCATATGGTGCACCTAGCCTTTCTTATAATAATTTTCTAATCACAATATCATATATTGATATCTGTGGGAAAATCCCCGTTCATCATGCCAAAAATCTGTGACAGATCCATTCCTGCCATATCACCTCCCGGTGAAAAACCTTCCGGCATAAATTCTTGCATCATTTCCACCATCTGCATCATTTCTTGCATGTTTTCAAAGTTTTTGTAGAAATTTTGAATGTTTTGCAATATTTCCTGCTCTTTGATTCCGCAAAATGGAAGAAGTTCCTCGCATAGACCGGCAATGTTGAAGGTTTTCTCGGAAGAAAACTGTTCAGAAGAGGAGGCAAAAGGTCGTGTGAGGGAAAGGGCGTATTGAAATTCCAAAAACTTTATGTAGACAGCAATCTGCTTTCTGGTACCGGGAGAGAGATAACTCGATAGGATTTTGAGCATCTGAATATGGTTGTTCGTGTATAATGTATCGAATGATAGAATTTTATCCTGTCCATTTTCTCCCATGAGCTGCCTCCATCAAAGCCTTTGCTATCAGTTTATGTATTGGGAAAAATACTTATGACGTCAACGTAACAATTTTCAAAAGATGAAAATAGGCTCCCGTGCAGGAGCCTATTTCGCGTGTTCTACTTAAAAGGAGAACTTAGTAGTTGCCGCATCCGTTGTTGTTTCCGCACAGGCAGGAAATCAAAAGAATCCAGATCAGCCACTCACAGCAGTTGTTGTTATCATTGCCGCCGAAAATGCCATTGCCGTTGCCGAAGCCACAACCATTGCCGTTGCCATTGCAGAACAGCAGTATCAGGATGATCCAGAAGCATCCGCCAAAGCTGTTGCTTCCGCCGACACCATTGTTATTACATCCACAGTTTGTAGCAGTTAAATCGCTCATATTGAAGCCTCCAAGTTTTATTTATGGTTTATTGTATGCGTGTGGGCATGTCAATGTTTCATGGAAATTTTACATTTTTTGGAGAGACCCAAAGGTGGGATTTAAAACCTATATCTTGACAAAATACTTGCAATAATTTCAACATATAGTAAAATAGGTAGTGTGGGATATTGTTGATTTATGTCTATAGAAGGCTGTTAGAGAGGCAAAGTTATTAGATATGGCACAAAAAGAGTATATCGTGGAGGGAAGAAGGTTCCGGACAGAGGCAGATTACGCCAGAGCTTCCCGAGACAAAGCGTTGATTGATAAACTCCGCAAGGAGATGGAGCATTATAGTATATCGCAGATGGAACTTCTTTTAAAAGGCTTAAATGAGGGGAAAATTCGGTTTCAGACGCTTTTGGGTCAGGATTTTCAGGACGAGTTAGAGGAGAAGATTCGCACTGCCAGAAAGATGCAGAATGCGCCCAAGACAAAGAACAGGCAAAGAAAGATAGGGGCAGGTTCATCAAAACCAGAACCATCAAAAGCGAGTTCAAAAACAAAAAAAATGGATTCCCAAGAGGTGGATGTTTATGTGAAGGAAGCCCTAAAAAAGCGGGAAAAGCTAAGAAAACGCCTGATAACGGTAAGTGCGCTTCTGGCAGTGGGGTGTCTGAGCTATTTTGGATTGTATTCTTATTATAATTACAGAACGCAGAGTAAGTATGATTCTTTGGCGGCACTCAAAGAAAAGCCTGTGATTGGGGCGCAGGATGAAAATGTGGTGGTGATTCATTACACGGATGAAGGGGAGGAACCTGCCAGGGAGGTGCTTGACGAATATAAAAATGTATTTAATAAGAATAAAAAACTAATAGGATGGCTTAAAATTGACGATACAAATATTGATTATCCTGTTGTGCAGACCTCGGACAATGAATATTATCTGGATCACAATTTGAATCAGGAATATGATAAGAACGGCTCCATTTTCATGGATAAAGATTGCGATATCTTAAAGCCCAGTACCAATTTTATTTTATATGGGCATCACATGAGGAGCGGTCAGATGTTCGGCAAGCTGGATTTGTATGAGAAGGAAGCCTATTATAAAGAACATCCTTATATACAGTTTGACACGATATACGAGAAGGGCTTGTATCAGGTGATGTATGCGTTTCGATCCAGAGTGTACAGTGAGGAAGAAATCGTATTCAAATATTATCAGTTTATAGATGCAGTAAGCGTTCAGGAATTTGACTCCAACATGCAGGAGATGGCGGCGATGTCTTTCTATGACACAGGCGTTACGGCGCAATATGGGGACAATCTGCTGACGCTTTCTACCTGTGATTATCAGGAGAAAAATGGTAGATTCGTAGTGGTTGCGAAAAGAATAGCCACAAAGGAGGAGTAACATATTATGGCAAAAGCTGTAAAGGGAAAGAAGAGAAGGATGAAGAAGCAGGTAAGGAAGACCTTAGGTGCTTTATTCTTGGCGTCTGCAATCGGAGTGGCTGCGATACCCACCGGTTCCATAACAGGAGGCGAGGCGCAGGCGGCCGCCACAGGCAGAGTGGACAAATTGTATATTGCAAACAGTGTGGGAAACGCAGCGGCAGATGAGAAGACGGCGAGTGACGGTAAGACATACACGATGTCAGTCAGCAACGTGCCCTATATAGATGAGGATGCCACCATCTATACCACCGGTGATGGCTGGTTTCAATTTGCTTATGTATCCAGCAACGGAAGCCAGACAGATGCCGAGAATAAGTTTGCGGTAATATTGGGCTTTAGCCAGGAGGGTGCGCTGCCGGGAGGCGTTCTCACGATTCCGGATACGGTGGACGCTTATCTGCAATACAACGATAATCAGGGTTCAGGAACCGGTTATGTGGCAGTCGGTAAATCCGGAAACTTTTTGTTTTACAGGGTGGATAATGTGACAGAGACTTCATGGGTTGCAGTCAGCGGAGGAGATGCCGAGCCGCCTTCTGACCCGACGGCAGACGAGATGGAGGAAGAGACATCTGTAGATGCCAATGGTAATATTGTTCACAATATAAAATATCATCACTACGCATATAATCCCTGCTATTATACCAACTTATCGGCATGGGAAAACTTTGCCCTTGGAGAGCTATATTATTACAGAACCTCTGATTCCAAGCCAGATGGAACCACAGAGCCCACTCTGATCGGTGATGATCAGGCGCATCAGAGAATCATGGATGCCAGTGTGGTTTATATCGGAAACCAGTATTTGAATGCCAGCAGCGGCGGTTGGAAGATTGCAGGACCTATTTCGGACAGCAATTCTGCAGCCAGTGGTGGGACAGCCAGTCCTTCTACCCATGGTATTTTTTCAAACAGAGGTAATATTACCACTCTGGTCACGGGCAGGAATCTTTCAGGTATTGGTGACTACGCATTTTATGGCTGTACCTCCTTGCGGAGTTTTCAGTTTGAAAATGGTTTGAATTCCATTGGTAATCATGCCTTTGATATGTGTACCAGCCTGTCAACCATTACCTTGCCAGCTTCCTGTAATCTACAGGATATCGGCGCGTATGCCTTTAAGGATTGCAGTGCATTGACCAGCTTTACCGTACCCATCAATGTCAGACAGATTTGCGATGGCGCATTCCAGAACTGTAACCATTTGACTACATTGGATTTGACCGGCGGTAATGTGGTGTCTGCTACCTTAAGTCATTTGGGGAATTATGTTTTTGAAAATTGCTCCGCATTGCAGAGCCTTACTTTTCCGGAACGATATACAGAAATCCTTGAAATCAGTGAGTTTAGCGGATGCAGTTCATTGAACCATATTACTACGAATAATACACAGATAGATTTTATTGATTCTACAGTGAGCGGCACGGGTACCCCCAATGCAAACATTTCATATAATGTGGGCTCCGGTTCTGCCTTTGGAGATTTTACCATTGAGAGCTTTATGCAGCAGCTCAATGAAGATGTAAGAGATATTTTCTACATAGAGGGTACGGATATCAGTACTGCCGATCATGGCAATGTGCATAAACGCTGTACGGAGAGACAGATAGCTTATAAATATCTTAATAAGGATATTTATGAAGTGACGATTACGGAGGATGGCGGTGGAACGGCTACCTATCAGGTAGATTCTTCCAATACGCTGCTTGCATGTAATTTAAAGGGTGAGGTAAACTCGCTGAAGTTCCCCAATCATATCGGACCGTACCATATTGCGAAGATTAACGATGGCACCTTCAAGGACAGATGTTCTCTGAAAACAGTGACCATTCCTTCCACTATAGAGGAGATTGGAAAAGAAGCGTTTAAGGGATGCCATAATTTGGAAACGGTCATGTTTGATACGGATTTGGTAAAAATAGGAGAAGATGCCTTCAAGACGCAGGATACCGGAACACATACCTGCGATGAGCGGACGGTAGAGACGAACTCGGACAATTCACCAGTCGTTCAACTGTGCTTTGTGGGACCGATTGGAGAACTGTCCACGCCCTTTAGGTATGCCATGAGCTACGAGGGAAGATATAATAACGGCAGTCAGAAAGAATCCTTTATCAAGTATTACAGTGGTTGGCCGACCAACCTTACGGTTGAGTATGTGTATGATACCGATCCTGCTTCCGGCAGAGCGGAGTTGGTTGATTTCCCTTCGTTGAGCGAGTTGAACCTGAAATATGGACCTACCTCAACGTTGCCTTATATGACCGATGAATATAAAGCGGCGGCAACCACTGCCCTCAGCTTATATCAGACATCGCCTGCATCCCTGACAGAGTACCAGAAGGCGTTTGTGGATTCGGCACTTAATCCGACCATCCCTTCCGGTATCAAATCCATTAAGGACGGTCTGTTCAAGGAAAAGACAGATGTGGAAACGGTAACGTTGGTTGGGGTAAATGCCATAGAGTCGGGCTATACCCCCACTGATACAGTGCAGGATGGGGAAGATGTTGCATTTACTTCCGCCGGCGATTTCAGAGATTGTGAGAACATTAAGGAGATTTATATCACCGGTGATACCACAATCATCGATCCGTATTCCTTCTACGGATGCGAAAAGCTGTCCAAGGTGGAGATGAGTGGGCATACCATCTCTCTGGGACACAGAGCGTTTGAAGATTGTACCAGTCTCAAGGATGTGTATATTTCCTCGGCGCTTACCAATATGGGCTTGGTTCCTTTTATTGGATGTGAGAACCTTTCCAATGTAGATTTTGAAGAAGATAGTAATTTTACTTGTGAAAATTCCATTATTTTTGCCACAGAAAACGGCACGAAAACGGCGCTGTTGGAATGCCTCAAGGGTAAGACCACGCCCAGCGTGACCAACACAGAGGTTCCGGGCACGGTAACCAGTATATCAGAATCGGCTTTTGAGGATACCAATATCAGGACGATTGATCTCTCCAGTAGTAGTATTAAGAGGATTCCGTCCAACACCTTTAAAGACACCACAACCTTAGATACGGTGAATCTGTCTAAGCTGACAGCCAGTGTGGGTGCCAATGCGTTTGCAAACAGCCGTATTTACAGAGTGACGATTCCTTCCGCAACAACCATTTTGGCAACGGATGCACTGAATGGCAGACTGGATGATAATGCCACAAGGCTTTTTGTAAGCACGCCGCAGGATGGCGCCCCTTCTGAGTATGTCAATCTGAATGCGGAGGCGCAGAATTTGGAATGGATAGATCACGTTGAGCCGGATATTTTTGAAGTGCTGTTCTATATCTGGTCACCGGAGCTTAACAATTATGTGTTGGCGGAAGACAAGAGTGTAGTGGAGGGAACCGTGCTGACAAGCGGTAATTTGCCGGACCCTTATGGGGGAATTGCGGAATCAGAGTTCACCTATCAGGGTGAGAAGGATTATACCTTCCAGTATTGGGAAGATCAGAGCCCGACCAGTAGATTGAAGATGGAGGGACGCCCCAGACCTTCTAAGACCTATGACAATATGGAGACAGAGATTACCGTTACTTATGATATGTCCTTCAGAGCATATTATGAAGCAGCATCCCAGACCACATACACGGTGAACTTCTATGATGAGGATAATAAACTTTTGAAGGGTCCGGTTGTAGTGAAAGAGGGGGCAGATGCCACAGAAGAGGCACCCAGAGATCCTTCAAAGGCTACCGCATCTGACGGAACAAGATATACCTTTATCGGTTGGGATACGGGAATTTATGATCTTTCCAATGTACAGCATGATATTAATGCGATAGCAAAATATCAGGAAATTGATGGATATCTTGTACAGTTTATTGACTGGGATATGACAACCATTTTGAGTAAGCAAACCGTGAGAGCAGGGGAATCGGCAGTAACGCCGGTAAGTCCCACCAGGTCAGGGTACAAATTTACGGGGTGGTCTCGCACGGATTACACCAATGTGACACAGGATATGGATATCTATGCACTGTACGAGATTGATCAACAGACAATCACAGGCGTGACACATACGGTTAATTTCTATAATTATGATGATACCCTGTTAAATACCCAAACGGTTGTTGACGGAAAAGATGCGATTCCCATTCAATCACCTACCAGAGAGGGGTATACCTTTACCGGTTGGAAGCCGGATATTACAAATATCAAGAAAGATACAGACACATACGCGCAGTTTGATAAAAATACATCAGACGGTACGGATCCCGGCGACAATTCGACGCCTACGAACCCGGACCCCGGTAATAACGGTGGGAGTTCCGGCAGTGGAGGAAACGCATCCGCAGGAACGACCACTAGCAAAACCTACAATCTTACCGTTGTAAACGGAAGTGGTTCGGGAAGCTATGTGGCAGGCTCGCAGCCGATTATTGTGGCAAATGATCCCGCAGCAGGACAGGAGTTTGATAACTGGACCATTGATCCTACAGAGACAAAGCTTGCCAGTAAGGTGCTGACTGCTTCTGTGGTGACAATGCCTGCGGGGGATGTAACAGTGACTGCCCATTACAAGGCGAAGGCTGCAACATCCACCACGGCATCTACGGTAAGCGGCAATACCGGCACCAGTGGAGCCGGCGGTACGCGACCCAACAATACAGGTACTGTTACGTCAGGCGGAACGACTGTAGTAATCGACAAGAACGGACTGTCCAATACGGGAGTTGTGTCGGCAAAGGTGAATGGAGCATCGGATGACTTTACAATTAAGATTACAGAGAGCAGTAGCGCAACAGAAGCAGTTCTTCGGGCTTTGATGGCAGAGTATGGGAATGATTTGGACAGTATTAAATATTTCCCTATGGATATCAGTCTCTATGATTCCACTGGCACCAAGAAGATTACCGATACTACGGGACTGTCTGTAAGCATTACGTTACCGTTGCCGGATTCGTTGATTACCTATGCCGGTAATAATAAGGTTGCCGGAGTTGTGAACGATAGACTGGATAAGCTTAACCCTAAGTTCAACACAATCTCCGGAGTATCCTGCATTACTTTCACGGCAGAACATTTTTCGCCGTATGTCATCTATGTGGATACCAATAATCTGACAGCCGGAGTTGCTGAAGATAACACACCCAAGACAGGAGACGGTATTCATCCTAAGTGGTTTTTGTCACTGGGCCTGGCTGCAATATCCATCATACTGTTCTTGAAGAAGGACACGAAGGTTCCGAAAAAAGTAAAAGTAAAAGCTTAAAAATGCTGAGGCGGAATGCGAGGAAAGATGGGAAAAAGAAAATTATGGGGAGTAATGCTTATCGTGACAGCCCTCGTAATTATGCAGCTTCCTGTGTCGGAAGCAGATGCGGCTGCATCTGCTTCCGATTTTCAAATGAACGGAAGCACGCTGGTAAAATATGTGGGCAAAGAAAAGGCGGTAACGATACCGAGTACTGTGGAGAAGATTGGTAGAAGTGCCTTTGAGGAAAATGATACGATACAGAGTATTGTGATCCCCGAATCGGTCAAAAAAATTGAAGAATATGCTTTTTGGGGCTGTGACCGTTTGAATTCCGTTACCTTGGGGAAGGGGTTGACAGAAGTAGGAGATTATGTCTTTGCAAACTGTAAGGGACTTACTTCTGTGACTATTCCGAGTAATGTACATTCCATCGGAATTTATGCGTTTGAGGACTGTGTAAACCTACAGGATATCACGATTCCCCCACAGGTGGTCGACATTCATGAAACGGCTTTTGACGGATGCTTCCGATTGGTGATTCATGCGGAGGAAGGCACCTATGCAGATCGATACGCACAGAAATTTGCCCAAAGACAGGCAGAAATGCCGGAGTATGAGGATATACCGACCTATTCCGATGAGCCGGAGGTTGTGATTACGATTCCGCAGGGCGAGCCGTCTGTATCAGACAATCAGATCACGGCGGAGCCGGAAGGATACAGTGTCCGGGAGGAAGGGAATCTGTTAGGCTCCACGAGAATTGTGGGAAACCGTGCGGTGGTATTTATTGATAATACCAGCCCTACCGTGTTAGATGCAGCTAGGATACCACAGACACAGGAGCCGGGTGCCCCTCTTGAGTTTACCAGTGATGGAAGCTTGCCCAAATATACCATTGTAGATGGCAGAATCGTGGCGGATCAGGCATATTATCGCAGCAGCGCGCTGACAGATATTGCGTTGCCGGGGACGATAGAGGAAATCGGAGAGTTTGCATTTGCAAGAAGTTCTCTGACGAGCGTTGAATTACCGGAGAGCTTAAGGATTATTTCCTACGGAGCCTTTTATCATTGTGACAGATTGGCAGAGGTATCTTTGCCTGATTCAGTAGAGAATGTAGAACCCAAGGCATTTGCGTACACGCAGTGGATGCAGAATTTTCAGAATAGCAGTGACGAGTTTTTGATTAGCGGAAAGGTTCTTGTGGCATACAAGGGTACAAATTCACAGGTTATGATACCGGATGGAGTGACGGTAATTGCAGCAGAGGCATTTGAGGGAAATGCCCGGTTGGAACAGGTTATTTTGCCGGATAGCCTGCAGGTGATTGGAGAAGGCGCTTTTGAGAATTGTACATCTTTGCGGGAAGTGAGCTTTGGGCAGAATATCCAAAAGATAAAAGACCGCGCTTTTGCAGGATGTGCACTTACGGAGGAGGTGCTTCCGGCATCTCTTACGGAACAGGGCTTGCAGGCATTTGATGACAATGTGTCATTACAGTATGCCGGAAACCGCCCCGACATGACCCATGAGGTCTCCGCAGAACGATTGTCTAACGAAGCGTATCGCAATGTATCACCGGATACAGAAGAAGCAGGCGTGTATGTGCGCGGCGTGGAGAATGCTTATGCCTTTTTATCCGGGGCGTCAAGAGCATATATCTTACAGCTTGACAAGGTAACAGATGTGAATATCGCGGCGGTCGTACGACGCGCTTTTGAACGTGTGCGTGGCAACAATCTGCCTCAAAGTATGGTTTTGTACCAGATGCAGCTTTATGATAACAGCCAAATTGCACTCACAAAGCTTGGCAAACAAGAGCTGACAGTCATTTTGCCTGTGACGGAGGAATTGCGTGGAGACAATCTTCGTGTAGCGATGCTGGATCGCAACGGACAACTGGAGACAGTAGCCTGTGAGCGTGTAGTGCTGGAGGGGGAAGATTGCATCCGATTCCGTACAGAGCATCCGTCCTGTTTTGCTGTGTATAGTGACGGAACAGCATATGACGGAGAGTCCATTGTAGAGGAAAGTGTGGAGTTTTTGAATATGAGTGCCGCTCCAGCAGGCGCTCCGGAAAGCCATATCGGAAATGATATGCTGCCACTTCTGCGTCTGCTGAAGTGGAGCATGGGTGTAGCATTGCTACTCATCGGTGCGAGTCTGACCTTCAAAAAAAATAAGAAAAGATAATGTAAGGAACCATAAGATAAGTCCCAACATAAATTATTTATAAATATGTTTGGGACTTATCTTATGCAGCGAGTGAGAGGTCAGATAGGAGTAACCGAAAAAGTGTGTGGCAAAATCACGGGCAAAGGAGTCGTGGTCGCGGTGTTGGACACAGGGTTAGGCAGGCATCCGGACATGACGGGAAGACTGTGGGCATTTCGTGATTTTGTGAATGGACGACAATTCATGTACGATGACAGCGGACATGGCACACATGTGTGCGGAATCATATGCGGGGATGGGAAATTGTCAGGAGGAAAATACGCCGGAATTGCACCGGGAGCAGGACTGGTGGTGGGTAAAGTATTGGATGGAGCAGGAGATGGCAGTACAGAAGATATGCTGAAGGGTCTGGAGTGGATTGACAAGGTCGATAGACAATATGGAATCCGGGTACTGAATATTTCCATTGGTATTGGTGATCTGAAGGATGCCAAAAAAGAAGCAAGGATGCGAGAACAACTGGAGGCGCTTTGGGATAAGGGAATCACCGTTATCTGTGCTGCAGGCAATAAGGGACCGGGCAATGGTACGATATCCGCTATCGGAGCAAGCAGAAAATTAATCACGGTTGGCTGCCATGATGGGGTATTCTGCAAATATAATCCCAGGCGATGCGAAACCTATTCCGGCAGGGGAAGGGCACTTTCTGATGTGCGAAAACCGGATATTGTTGCCCCCGGAACAGATATCATATCCTGTAATTGCTTCATGACACGGCAAAACGGTATGGTCAGAAACGGCTATATATCAAAAAGCGGGACTTCTATGGCGACGCCTGTCATAGCGGGGACGGCTGCACTTTTCTTTGAAAAATATCCACAGATGACGAACGAAGAGTTTAAGCAGAAGTTGACCTTTACGGCGTTAGACCTGGGAGAGGCTTGGAACAAGCAGGGCTGGGGAATGGTAAATGTGGAGCGTTTACTTGATTAATTTTTAAAACATATTGACATGTATCGTACGATTGTATACAATTATACGAGGCAACAATGTTTTGAAAGGAATGGTACACTATGATAAATAATGAGATGTTTTTGAACAGACCAATTTCCATGAACGAAAAGAACAATCTGTTAGAGATTGAAGAGCATATGTATATTTTGGACGATGTGGAGAAACCGAATGTATTCCGTAATATGTTTCCTTATTCGGAGGTTCCAAAGATTCCTTTCAACGACAGAATTGTTCCCAACAATATGCCGAAGGAGATTTGGATTACAGACACTACCTTCAGAGACGGTCAGCAGTCCAGAGCACCCTACAGCACCGAGCAGATTGTGACAATCTATGATTATCTGCACAAGCTAGGAGGGCCCAATGGGATGATTCGCGCCAGCGAATTTTTCTTGTACAGCAAGAAAGACCGTGACGCAGTATATAAATGTATGGAGCGCGGCTATGAGTTCCCGGAGGTTACGAGTTGGATTCGTGCCAGTAAGGAGGATTTTAAGCTGGTAAAAGAAATCGGCATGAAGGAGACCGGTATTCTGGTGAGCTGCTCGGACTATCATATTTTCCTGAAGCTGAAAATGACCAGAAAGCAGGCAATGGATCATTATCTAAGTGTGATTCGTGAGTGTCTGGAGGAGGGAATCAGTCCCAGATGTCATCTGGAGGATATCACCCGCGCTGATATTTATGGCTATGTGGTTCCGTTTTGTCTGGAACTGATGAAGCTGATGGATGAATACAAGATTCCTATTAAGATTCGTGCCTGTGACACCATGGGCTATGGTGTGAATTTTGCGGGAGCAGTAATCCCCAGAAGTGTACAGGGGATTATTTACGCGCTTCATACCCATGCAGGTGTGCCCCATGAGTTGATTGAATGGCATGGACACAATGATTTCTACAAAGCAGTGACGAACTCTACAACTGCATGGTTGTATGGATGCTCCGGTGTCAATGCCTCTCTGTTTGGAATCGGGGAGAGAACGGGTAACACGCCCCTGGAGGCTATGGTATTTGAGTATGCTCAACTGAAAGGCGATTTGAACGGTATGGATACCACTGTGATTACAGAACTGGCAGAGTATTATGAGAAAGAGATTGGTTATGAGATTCCACCCAGGACACCTTTTGTGGGCAAGAATTTCAATGTGACGAGAGCAGGAATCCATGCAGATGGTCTTTTAAAAAATGAAGAAATCTATAATATTTTTGATACAGAAAAGTTCCTAAATCGACCGGTGCTGTGCGCGATTTCCAATACCTCTGGTCTTGCGGGAATTGCTCATTGGCTCAATACCTATTACAAATTAAAGGGTGAGGCACAGGTGGACAAGAAGTCCGAGCTGGTAGCCGAGATGAAGAAATGGGTGGATGAGGAATACGCGGGAGGCCGCGTGACCGTATTGACGGACGAGGAAATCGTGGCATGTGTAAACCGGGTGTGTGATGAACTCGGAATTTCGTTGGATAAGGAAAACGGTTTTCAGAAAGCGTAAAGACTTTTTCGGCCGCAAAAGCTCAAGAGGAGGTAGAGCGCTTTGAGTAATTATGATGTAAAACAGGAAGTAACAGATAAATATTCTCTGCGTGGTCGTGTGTTTCACAAGCTCAGGGAAGATATTCTGATTGGCAAGTATGATGATTACGAGGAATTGAAAGAGGTTGCCATCGGTGAGGAGATGGGTGTCAGCAGAACACCTGTCAGAGAAGCATTCAGACAGTTGGAATTGGAGGGGCTGATTCAGATTATTCCCAACAAGGGCGCCTATGTGACAGGGATTACCGAGAAGGATGTGAAGGATATCTATATGATTCGTTCTCTTCTGGAAGGCTTATGTGCCCGTTGGGCTACAGAGCATATTACCGAAGAGCAGTTGGATGAGATGGAGGAAAATGTGTATCTCGCCAAATTTCATGCCGAGAAGGGGCATTTGGAACAGATGGCAGAGTTGGACAACCGTTTTCATGAAATCCTATATGAGGCATGTAACAGCAAAATTTTGGAGCACCAGTTGAAGGATTTTCATCTGTATGTGCTGCGGGTGCGCAAGAAGACGCTATCCAGTGCCAGAGGGCCAAAGTCCAATGAGGAACATGGACAGATTCTGGAGGCAATCAAGTCGGGAGACGCTGATCTTGCGGAAAAGCTTGCAAATCAACACATTATCAATGCGTATGAGAATATGATGAAGAATGGGCTGCAGGAAGCTTACAGGAAAGAGGCTAAAGTGTAAGATATGCGGTGAGCGTATCGACACAGCCTGTAAAAAAATAAAAAAGGAAGGATAAAAAGAATGGAAAAAATTAAGATGACGACGCCGTTGGTGGAAATGGATGGAGATGAGATGACCAGAATTCTCTGGAAGATGATCAAGGACGAGTTGTTGCTTCCCTATATTGATCTGAAGACAGAGTATTATGATCTGGGACTGGAGTATCGCAATGAGACCAATGATCAGGTGACGGTGGATTCTGCCAATGCGACTTTGAAATATGGGGTGGCTGTGAAGTGTGCGACCATCACACCCAATGCAGCAAGAATGAAGGAGTATGATCTGAAGGAGATGTGGAAGAGTCCCAATGGAACCATCCGTGCGATTCTGGATGGCACGGTGTTCCGTGCGCCGATTCTGGTGAAAGGAATTGTGCCTTATGTAAGTAATTGGACGAAGCCTATTACCATTGCTCGTCATGCCTATGGTGATGTGTATAAGAATACCGAGATCAAGGTGCCGGGGGCAGGTAAGGCAGAGTTGGTGTTTACCGCAGAGGACGGTACAGAGATTCGTGAGTTGATTCACAATTTTGATGGTTCCGGTATCATTCAGGGAATCCACAATACGGACAAGTCTATTTCCAGTTTTGCGAGAGCTTGTTTCTCTTATGCGGTTGATACCAGACAGGATCTGTGGTTTGCCACCAAGGATACCATTTCCAAGAAATACGACCACAACTTTAAAGACATTTTCCAAGAGATCTATGACAACGAGTATAAGGAGCAGTTCGAGAAGCTGGGCATTGAGTATTTCTACACCTTGATTGATGATGCTGTAGCAAGAGTGATTCGTTCGGAAGGCGGATTCATCTGGGCTTGCAAGAACTACGATGGCGACGTGATGTCCGATATGGTGGCGACCGCTTACGGCGATCTGTCCATGATGACTTCCGTGTTGGTATCTCCAAGCGGTGTATATGAGTACGAGGCTGCGCATGGTACGGTACAGCGTCATTACTACAAGCATCTGAAAGGGGAGGAAACCTCCACCAACTCTATTGCAACCATCTTTGCATGGACTGGCGCACTCAAAAAGCGCGGCGAACTGGATGGTATCAAAGAGCTTCAGGATTTTGCGGACAAGCTGGAGCGGGCATGTATCAAGACGGTAGAGGATGGAAAGATGACAAAGAGCCTGTCTCTGATCTCCACCTGCGAGCATCCGGTCATCCTGAACAGCTTAGATTTTATCAAGGCAATCAGAGAGACATTGGATACTTTGTTATAAAAAGGTATGACAGATAATGGATGCCTACAAAACACCTCTGTAAGCAACGTTTTCATATTATAATAGGATTCAGGTGTCAAAAGGAATGAAGTTTTGACACCTGAATCCGTTATAGAGCTTAATTAATAAACTTATTTATTCTTCTGCAAGGGTTTCCCAGGTTTCATAGAGCGTTTCCAGACGACTGTCGATGTCTGCCTGTTCCCTGGACAAATCCTGTAACTTCAGAACCTGCGTCCCAATAGCCGGATCGGACATTTCCAAATCAATTTCATGCCTGCGTTCCTCCAGGCGGGAGATTT
Source organism: Lachnospiraceae bacterium (assembly GCA_017478245.1). Taxonomy (GTDB): domain Bacteria; phylum Bacillota; class Clostridia; order Lachnospirales; family Lachnospiraceae; genus Acetatifactor. The sequence continues at coordinate 3,853 of JAFVDW010000053.1, read as the reverse complement.
CCTCCTCGCATTTGCGGAGGTCGTTTTCCCGTTTTCTGATACGCGCCTGTTCTTCCTTTTGGGCTTTCCAGTCCTGCTTCACTACAGATGCTTCGGCGGCAGGCTTGGAATGGGACGATGGATTGTCACTGGCTGCACCTGTCGTGCCGATGCTAGCCATAGCACCTGTGCGAGCCAGTGCCGCCATCTGCGTTTCTCTTTTTTCCAGATAATAATCGTAGTTGCCAATGTAGTTCACCAGTGTCCGGGAAGTCAAATCCAGAATGCGGTGCGCTGTTTTATTGATAAAATAACGGTCATGGGACACATAAAGTACAGTTCCCTCATACGCATTTATAGCATCCTCCAGAATTTCTTTGGACAGTATATCCAGATGGTTGGTGGGCTCGTCGAGAATCAGAAAATTGGCATTTCCCAGCATTAGCTTTGCAAGGGACACGCGTCCGCGCTCGCCACCGCTTAAGTCCTGAATACGTTTGAATACATCCTCTCCGGTAAAGAGAAACGCAGCGAGCACATTGCGAATCTCTGTATTGGTGAGATAGGGATATTCGTCCGAAATCTCATCAAACAATGTTTTCTCAGGATGTAGGACATGGTGTTCCTGGTCATAGTAGCCGATTTCCACATTGGTGCCCAGGCGGAAGGAGCCACTGTCAGGAGCAAGCAGGTCATTTAAAATCTTAAGTAAAGTGGTCTTGCCGGTGCCATTGTCCCCGATGATGGCGACATGTTCTCCGCGTTTGAGCTCAAAGCTGATGTCCTGAAACAGAACCTGCTTATCAAATGCTTTGCTTAGGTGTTCCACGGTCAACACATCATTTCCGCTTAAGGTATATGGGGTCAGTGTCAGCTTCATATCGGCGCGAGTCTCGGTGGGTTTGTCCAAGACTTCTACTTTTTGCAGCATTTTTTCACGGCTTTCAGCCCGTTTGATGGATTTCTCCCGGTTGAAGGAGCGAAGCTTTTCGATGACCTCCTCCTGATGCTTGATTTCCCGCTGCTGATTCACATAAGCATTCCAGGCTGCGATTCGAAGCTGCTCCTTTTTCTTTGCATAATCGGAATAATTTCCCATAAAGGTAGTGGCCTTGGTCTGATCGATTTCGATAACCTTGCCTGCAATACGGTCCAGGAAGAAACGGTCGTGGGAGACGATGATGACAGCTCCCTTATAATTCAACAGATATGTCTCCAACCAAGCAATGGAATTCATATCCAGATGGTTGGTGGGCTCATCCAGAATAATCAGATCCGATTTGGCGAGCAAAAGCTTGCCCAGGGCTACACGAGTTTTCTGACCGCCAGAGAGGGTGGAAACATAGCGGTCAAAATCCGCTTCTGTAAAGCCCAAACCCTTCAGGACACCGATGACCTCGCTCTTGTAGGCATATCCATCGCCGGCTTCGAAGGCATGTGTGAAGGCAGCATACTGCTTCATCAGGCTCTCCAATTCTGCCCCTTCGGCGTGCTTCATGGAGCACTCGCAGTCACGCATACGCTGCTCTAACGCAATCAGCTCCTTCTTGACAGAGAGAAGCTCTTCATAGATAGTGTTTGCGGTGTCTACAGCACTGTTTTGTGCCAGATAACCGATGGTTTTATCCCGGGAGACGGTAACAATTCCCTCATCGGCGGTCAGTTCCCCCATGATAATGCGCAGCAGAGTGGTCTTTCCGGCACCGTTAATGCCCACAATGGCTGCTTTTTCGTTATCCTCAATATGAAAACTGACATTTTGCAGTACCTGATTGTCTGCAAAAGCTTTTGATATATTTTGACATGAAAGTATCATCGTAATTCTTACCTTTCCGCATAGTTCATTACGCTCTAGCATATTGTACCGTCTGGATTTTCTCCTGTCAATTCATTGACAAGAATTTATCATTGAGATACAATAAAAAAGGTTTATAAACAATGGAGGTTGGAACCTTGGAAGTAAAAGAAATATCACAGGCCGTGATAGGCCGACTGCCACGGTATCTAAGATACCTGGGAGAGCTTAAGGATGAGGGCGTGGAAAGGATTTCCTCTCAGGAGCTGAGTGAACTGATGCAGGTGACCGCATCGCAGATACGTCAGGATTTCAATAATTTCGGAGGTTTCGGACAGCAGGGATATGGGTATAATGTAGAGTATCTGTATCAGGAGATTGGCAAGATACTGGGGCTTGATCGGACACACAATTTTATCATTGTGGGCGCAGGCAATCTGGGAAGAGCTTTGGGAAATTATATGAATTTTGAACGTCGGGGCTTTTTGTTCCGCGGTATTTTTGATAACAATCCCCAACTGGTGGGGCAGAATGTGCGTGGGATTCAGGTTATGCCCATGGAGCAGTTGGAAGACTTTGTGCGGGACAATGACATCGATATAGCCGTGCTTGCTATCCCCAAGAGCAGTGCGGTGGAGGTTGCGGACAGACTGGCGCAGAACGGTATCCGGGCGATTTGGAACTTTGCGCATGTGGATTTGCATATGCCGGAGGGGATTCAGGTGGAGAACGTACATCTGTCGGACAGTCTGATGAAGCTATCTTATAATATTAATCGTTACATGACAGAAAATGAAATGTAAAGCAGGAGAGACGGTAATGGAGCGTAAGGTCGGAAGTGAACAAAAGGATAAATTTTCAGACGCACTTCTTGGTAAAAATATACCTGTACTGACCCTTGATAACAAGTGGTATCGACTGTTAGACGAGATTGACAGAGCCTCTGCGAGGGAGATTGAGAACAAGTTAAATGAGTTGCTCAAGAGACAGGGGAAGTTAAATACAGAATCTAAGGAAATCAAGAAAATAAAGAAAAAACTGATGAATGAGATTGTTCCGATTGCCGGAGAAGCGGACAAGGGAAGAAATTCACAGGTGGACAAGAAGCTGGAGGAGCATAAGCGTCTGATTGCAGAGTGTAATGAAAAACTGGAAAGCTATCAGGATGAGCTGTTGGAGCTTCCCCGTGAGATTGAGAAGCTCAACTATGAGCTGATGATGTTGACCATGGAATGCTGCTATGATACCATGCAGCAGAATACGGATGAGATCATGGAGATTTCCGACTGGGTGACGGATATCCGCATTGAATTGAAAAAGAGATTGATTCATAAGCAGGAAATGGAACAGAAAAATCATGATATTTACTCCTATATGCATGATATTTTCGGAGCAGATGTAGTCAATCTGTTCGATATGAAGTACAATCCGGAGGAACAGCATCCGAAAGCATCCGGGCATAAGAATGAATAGATAAGAGGGGCGCTTAAGCGCTCCTTTCTGTGCGTACATTGCATGGTATTTGGGCGGGAGGATGTAACGAGCTATGAAGTATCTGGTGACGGCTGCAGAAATGAAAAAGTATGATAACAATACCTCAGAGCAAATCGGTATTCCAGGTATGGTATTGATGGAGCGTGCAGCGCTGGCGGCATTTGAGGTGATTCAGAAAGCTTTTGAACAGCGTGCCGATCAGGGTAAAAAAGTATTCATACTGGCGGGCGTAGGCAACAATGGCGGTGACGGCTTGGCACTAGGGCGTTTGCTGGCAGAGTCGGGGTATCGTGTAACCATTCAGGTGGTGGGACAGGAGGAGAAGGCGTCCGAACAATGGCGCATACAAAGAAAAATTATCTCCCATTATCCTGTGACATTCAGTAGCAAAGCCACCGGGGAGGAATATAATATCATTATAGATGCTTTGTTTGGTGTGGGATTGTCCCGGACGGTGACAGGAGTATACGGGGAAGCAATCGAAGCATTGAATGCAGCAAGCGGTTGGAAGCTTGCTTTGGATATGCCCAGTGGTGTAAATGCGGACAATGGACAGATCTGTGGCTGCGCGGTGCAGGCAGATGT
>JAFVDW010000052.1 GCA_017478245.1 Lachnospiraceae bacterium | reverse complement strand
CCTGATACCTCGTCTGTTTCAGTTTCTCATAGTAAAATTTTTCGTGTTCCCCGTTTGAAAAAACCATGTGTGTGTTTTCGGCACTTTGTGCCTCTGCCCTTAACGCTGTGTTGTTCATGTTCTGAACCTCCTTTAAAATTTTCTGATTTTTGTTTTTACCATAACAACAGAAAAAGGACACTCTCCGTAAATTGGAAAATGTCCTTTTAATAGCATTCAACTATTAAGTTTTTGAAAGGTTCTAATTTCTAAAACACACTTTATTAGTCCAAATAAGTCCACCAAAAGATGTAAATTTGATGTCAAATTGATGTCAAACCTCTAATGAAAGTACCGCAAACCCTTGATTTTACTGTATTTATTTGTCCAAACTTTTCATCGTCGGGAACAGCAACACATCCCTGATCGCCGGTGAATCCGTCAGCAGCATCACCAATCTATCGATACCATATCCGATACCGCCTGTAGGGGGCATACCTATCTCCAGTGCATTCAGGAAGTCCTCGTCGGTATGGTTCGCCTCCTCGTCGCCTGCTGCCGCTGCGGCATCCTGTGCCTTGAAGCGCTCTCTCTGGTCAATAGGGTCATTGAGCTCGGAGTACGCATTGCACATCTCCCAACCGTTGATGAACAGCTCAAAACGCTCCACATAGTCGGGCTTGTCCGGCTTTCTCTTGGTCAGGGGAGATATCTCCACCGGATGATCCATCACAAAGGTAGGCTGCATCAGATACTCCTCTACGAACTCCTCAAAGAAGAGATTCAGAATGTCACCCTTCTCATGCCGCTCCTCATAGTGAATATCCTTTTCGTCGGCAAGCTTCTTGGCAGCCGCTGTGTCAGGTACTTGGTCAAAATCAATTCCGGTATATTTCTTTACCGCTTCCACCATCGTGATACGTTCGAAAGGCTTGCCGAAATCAAGCTCTACATCGCCATAGGTAAAGGTGGTGGTTCCCAACACTTCCTGTGCAATCTGACGGAACATGTTCTCGGTCAGATCCATCATGCCGTAATAGTCTGTATATGCCTGATAGAGCTCCATCAGGGTAAATTCGGGGTTATGTCTGGTGTCCAGTCCTTCATTGCGGAACACTCGTCCTATCTCGTAGACGCGCTCCAGACCGCCCACGATCAATCTCTTCAGATACAGCTCCAGGGAGATACGCAGCTTCACATCCTCATCCAATGCATTGTAATGCGTCTCAAAGGGTCTCGCAGCCGCACCGCCGGCATTGGATACCAGCATAGGGGTCTCCACTTCCATGAAGCCCTGTCCATCCAGAAAACGTCTGATGGCACTGATAATCTTAGAGCGCTTTACAAAGGTCTCCTTTGCGTCTGCATTCATGATTAAATCGGTATAACGCTGACGATAGCGGATATCTGTGTTGGTCAAGCCGTGGTATTTCTCCGGCAGAATCTGTAAGCTCTTGGACAAGAGGGTTACCTTTGCCGCATGGATGGAGATTTCGCCAGTCTTGGTGGTAAATACTTCGCCCTCAATACCTACGATATCACCCACATCGTATTTTTTGAAATCTGCATAGGACTCTTCACCGATACTGTCTCTTGCCACATAGGACTGAATGTTGCCGGGCAGATCCTGCACATTACAGAAGGACGCCTTGCCCATCACACGTTTGGACATGATACGTCCTGCCACGCGGACGGTCTTACCCTCCAATTCCTCGTAGTGCTCTTTGATTTCTGTACTGTGATGTGTCACATCATATTTTGTAATCTGGAAAGGATACTTACCAGCCGCCTGAAGATTGGCAAGCTTCTCGCGTCTTACCTTTAATAGCTGATTGATATCCTGCTCCTGAACCTTTGTATTCTGTTCTGCCACGACTTCCACTCCTCTTTTATTATTCTTAGTTGCTTCTCTGAATCTCCAACACTTTGTATGCAAATACACCCGCCTGAGTCTCTACCTCTACAGTATCACCGATTTTCTTGCCGATCAGTGCCTTACCTACAGGGCTCTCGTTGGAGATCTTGCCCTTTAAGCTGTTTGCCTCGGTGGAGCCAACAATCTTATACTCCAGTTCCTCGCTGTACTCGATGTCAAGAATGCGTACCTTACAGCCAATGTTGATCTTGTCCAGATCCACCTCATCCTCTACGACCACTTCAGCGTTCTTCAAGATTTTCTCCAGTTCTTCGATTCTCGCCTCGATGTCGCGCTGCTCGTCCTTGGCTGCATCGTACTCTGCGTTCTCGGACAAGTCGCCCTGCTCTCTTGCCTCTTTAATCTTTTGGGCAACCTCCTGACGCTTTACTACTTTCAGTTCATGCAATTCGTCCTCATATTTTCTGAGGCCTTCGTAGGTCAAAATGTTTTTCTTCTCCTGCATTGTCCGCACCTTTCCGTCTCCGTCATCCGGGGAACCTTTTAAGTCCTAATTAACTTAGGTATTATACTCTTGTTTTGCCCCAGTGTCAAGGTCACATGCCCTGTTTCCACTGATTTTTTAGGGAAAAATATGAAATTTGCGGATTTTGCAGCTCCATTTTTCTCCCCTTCTCTTCCTTTGAATCCATATCCAGCCAGACACTTCCCCCGGCAAGTCCAAAGGGTGACAGCCTCTCCTCCCCGGAAAAATCCAACAGATTAACCGGATGCGTACTCTCTGGGTATCGCTTGCCGGGAGAATCCGTCGGGGAATACAAACGAATATTAATGGCAATTCCATACTCCTCGTAGTAATCCTCCATGAATATCTGTAAGCTTTCTGTATACACCGCCTCCGACAAGGTCCACTGGATGCTTTTGATTTGTCTGGCAAATTCACACAGCAACTGTGGGATACAAGGGGCATATCCCACAATCAGGAAATCCCCTCGTATCGCATGAGCCATGAGCAGTTTTGCCCAACGCAGCTCCCGATATGCGTCAAAGGCTTTGTAGGGAAAACACTGCTGCCAGCCGGGGCAGTGGAGCATCTGCCGATAGACTTTTTCCTCATAGGCTACCTGGACAATATTCTGTTCCTCCAGCTCGCAGCCAAGCAATGCCTGAACCTTCTCCTGAAGGTTTTTCAAGCGGGTATCTCTGTTGGTTCTTCTGTTAAATTCTATATTTTCCGCATATTCTGTTTCGTCTTCTATAGGCGTATCGCCCATGGGAGCATTGCCTGTCTGCTTCGAGACGGCTCGCATCCGCATCCACCATTTTCGTAACAAGAGGACAAAGGAATGCTCTGTGGGATGTTCTTTAGAAGCTTCCTCTTCCTGTGCCGCCTCATTGCGTGCTATTTCATTTAAAGCTTGTTCCCGCCAAAAGGAAGGGGGAAGTCCCGCTCTGATGAGGCAGTACTTCCCTTCTCCGTTTCCCATTGTTATTTTTTCTAATGTCGGTACCTGTGTTTTTCTTTGTTGATAAAAAAAAATAATTGTTTCCATAAGAAAATCTATGCAGCTTGTTTTCAAATCATGAAAACAATTATGCAAACATTTCTTCCACGCTCTCCACCAGTTCGTCCATGGTTTCCATTGCGTTGATCCGGCTGCGAAACCGGTTGGAGTGGGGCATACCTGCGCTGTACCATGCCAAGTGCTTGCGCATCTCGCGCACGCCTGTATACTCACCCTTATATTGTAGCTGCAACGCGGCATGGCGCAGAATCAGCTCTTTCTTTTCCTGATTGGTGGGAGGTGGAGGCAACGTGCCGTTTTCCAGATAGCTTTTCACATCCCGGAAAATCCAAGGATTCCCCTGAGCCGCCCTTCCGATCATGACTCCATCACAGCCTGTATGGTTCAGCAATTCCCGCGCTTTGAGGGCACTGTCCACATCGCCGTTACCCAAAACAGGAATCTTTACTGCCTCTTTCACCTTGGCAATGATGTCCCAGTCCGCCTCACCGCTGTAATATTGCTCTCTGGTACGTCCGTGTACAGCTACCGCAGCCACGCCGCAGCTCTCGGCAATTTTAGCAATTTCCACCGCGTTTACACTGGTCTCATCAAAGCCTTTTCTGATTTTCACTGTCACCGGCTTCCTGATCGCTTTCACCAGACAGGTCAGAATCTCTTCCACCAGTTTGGGATTTTTCATCAGTGCAGAGCCCTCTCCGTTGTTGACCACTTTGGGCACGGGACATCCCATGTTGATGTCCAGAAATGTAAAAGGACGTTCCTCAATACGTTGTGCCATTTCACTGATAATCTGTGGGTCAGAGCCAAATAGCTGTAGAGATACAGGTGTCTCATGGGGATGAATCTCCATAAGGCTGTCGGTATTTTTGTTGTTATAATAAATTGCCTTGGCGCTTACCATCTCCATGCACACCAAGCCTGCCCCCATTTCTCTGCACAGCAGACGAAATGGCAGGTCTGATACACCTGCCATGGGAGCCAGAATCACCTGATTATCCAGGGTCACGCCGCCGATTGTCAATTTACTCATATTCGTTTCGTCCTATTTCCGGTTCTTTGCGTAGATAATGCGCAGCCCATCCAGAGTCAGCGAGCTGTCATATATATCAATGGTATCTGTCTCGTCAGCGATAATTCTGCCTAATCCGCCGGTTGCCACAACCTTGAGTGTATCCAGACCGCTCTCCTCTTTGACCTTCTTAATGATGTATTCGGTCTGTCCAATCTGACCAAACATGAGTCCTGCCTGCATACTGGTAATGGTCTCCTGTGCCAGAATGGACTTCGGTTTCTTAATCTCAATATTGGGCAGTTTGGCTGTCTGTGTCCAGAGTGCCTCAGAGCAGATCCGAATTCCCGGTGCCGTGATACCCGCAGTGAACTCACCCTTCTCTGTAATCAGGTCATATGTGGTTGCAGTTCCAAAATCCAGCACCAATACAGGTCCACCGTATTTTTCATACGCAGCTACGGCATCCACAATACGGTCTGCCCCGATTGCTCTGGGGTTCTCTGTCACAATCTTAATACCAGTCTTAACACCCGGTCCTACTACCAACGGAGTATTCTTCAGATAGCGCACAATTGCACTGGTCAGGGAGTGCATGATATCCGGCACAACGCTTGCCACAATACAGCCTTCCAGTTGCTCTACCTCAATATCATTTTTTTTCAAAAGCTCCGTGATGATTACGCCGTACTCATCGGAGGTTCTCGGTATCTTGGTCGTCATGCGGAAGGTCGCCTTCAAGCTTTCCCCCTCGTATGCACCAAATGTCAGATTTGTGTTGCCCACATCAATCACTAATAGCATTTTCCCAGCCCTCTTCCTTTCTTATGAATATTTTATAATAGAGTGTCAGTGACTCTAATAATTCCTGTCGTTTCCGGCGAATCTCTGAAACCAATAAGCCACTGGAGATTTCATCATAGTAGATGTCATCCTCCTCGGCCTGTGTCTCTAAAGACAAGCTCCCATCCTCCTCAAAGACAAAGGTAAGAATCCCTCCTACCTCCTCTGTGAATAATACGCAGATAATATGTAATTCATCCTTGATGGAGTCCGGAATATTGGAAAACTGTTCGTTAAAATAATACTTTTTTTCGTATGCACTGGCACCACAGAGCACCACTCGTTTCTCTTCCATCTATTTCTCTTTTCCTCAACTCTTTATTGTATGCAGCCGATTGCCAAACTATGGTTTCACAGGCTTTTTGCACTAGACGTATCCATAAATCCCACGCACAGACACTTCGCCCGCATACACCTCTGTCCTGGTACCGTCTGCAAGCTCCACAAGCAATCTTCCACGCTCATCAATGCCTCTGGCAATCCCCCGATATTCTCCTGCCGGGTCCAGCACGCAAACTTCCCGATTGCGATTCACCAAAAGCGCATCGTAAGAGCGTTGTAAGCCTGTCAGATTTCCCTCCTTGACAAAGGTTTCATAGCATTCTTCAAAGCTTGCACAGATATTGGTGAGCAATTCCGTTCGTGAGATATCCTGTTTGAACGCATCACACAAGGCGGTTGCTCTGTCTGCAAGCTCCGGGGCAAATTGCTGGGGTTTGACATTGATTCCCACACCGATGACTACATACTGGATGCTGTCCTGCTCCACACTCAAGCTCATTTCGGTGAGAATGCCACAAACCTTTTTTCCATCCACCACAATATCATTAGGCCATTTGATTCCAATGGCGTCTGCATGCTTTGGCAGGGTACTCTGTATGCCTTTCGTCACTGCCATCGCCATCACCAGAGTCAGCATAGATGCCTGATCCGGTGTGATATCCGGTCTTAAAAGCAGGGTGTAGTAGATGTTGGTCCCCGCAGGGCTATCCCAAACTCTCCCCCTTCTGCCCCTGCCCGCGGTCTGCATATCTGCGACAATCAGCGTGCCGTGTTTTCCGCCTTCTTCACCGAGCTTTTTTGCCTGGGCATTGGTGGAGCCAATGGTGTCGAAGTAATACACGGGATGCCCCACCCAACGGGTGCGCATCCTGCTTGACAATTCATTTTGTCCATACATTTCTTCGCCTTCGGGAGCATTTTGTTCCAAAAGAAGGTAGCCCTTGTTGCGCACGGCTTCAATGTAATAGCCTTCTTTTTTTAACTGACCGATTGCCTTCCATATAGCTGTCCGGGACACTCCATACTTTTCGCACAGCTCCTGTCCCGACACATAATCTCCCCGCTCCCGCAGCAGGGACAAAATCTTTGCTTTCATGTATCATGTCCCTCTTACAATGTAGCCAGCATGACAGCCTTGATGGTGTGCATACGGTTCTCTGCCTCTTCAAAGACAACCGACTGTGTAGACTCAAACACTTCGTCTGTCACTTCCATCTCTGTGATACCAAAGCGTTTCGCAATCTGTGCTCCGATTTTGGTCTTGAGATCATGGAATGCAGGCAGGCAGTGCATGAAGATTGCCTGTTCATCGGCATTGTCCATTACAGCTCTGTTCACCTGATAAGGGGAAAGCTCTTTGATTCGCTCCTCCCACACTTCATCAGGTTCCCCCATGGATACCCAGACATCGGTGTAGATAACGTTGGCACCTGTGGTTCCTGCTTTCACATCCTCCGTCAGCGTGATGCTTCCTCCGGTCTGTGCTGCAATGTCCTCACACTGTGACACTAATTGCTGATCCGGAAAATATTTCGCGGTGGTGCAAGCGGTAAAGTGCATACCCATCTTCGCACATGCCACCATCAGAGAATTGCCCATATTGTAGCGGGCGTCTCCCATGTATGTCAATTTAATCCCTTCTAAATGTCCGAAACGCTCCTGAATGGTCAGAAGGTCTGCCAGCATCTGTGTGGGGTGAAACTCATTGGTCAGTCCATTCCACACAGGTACGGAGGAATATTCTGCTAATTCCTCTACGATTGCCTGCTCGTATCCGCGATATTCAATACCATCGAACATTCCGGCAAGCACGCGCGCTGTATCTGCTATACTCTCCTTTTTGCCAATCTGGGAACCTGATGGGTCAAGGTAAGTGGTTCCCATTCCCAGATCATGTGCCGCCACCTCAAACGCGCATCTGGTACGGGTGCTGGTCTTCTCAAAGATCAACGCCACATTTTTCCCGCGCAGCGCGTCCGCAGGATTGGTTGCATCCGCGGAGATGCCATTTCTCTTTTTCCACTTCAATTCTGCCGCTAAATCAATCAGATAGCTGATTTCTTCCGGTGTATAGTCTAACAATTTCAGAAAGTCTCGTCCTTTTAAATTAACAGTATTTTCCATATTTCATCACACCTTTCATCACGCCAGTGAATTTTCTTTCATTTCTCATACTTCAATATACTTCAAAAACAGAGGTTTGACAACCCCAACGCGAAAAAAGGATTGGTGCATATCAAAAGCCCAATCCTTTTTCATCCCTTATCTATGACCTATAAGACGAATAAAAATTACTTCTTAACGGCTTCCTTCCAGGTAGCAGCTACACTGGCAATACCCTGAAGCTCAGCGGGCAGCAAAATCGTGTTCGCCTGTCCGTCAGCCACTTTTTCAAATGCCTCAAGGCTCTTAATCTTCAAAACAGCCTCGTCAGCCCCTGCCTCTTTGAGCATGCGGATACCGTCTGCATTTGCCTGCTGTACCTTTAAGATAGCTGCCGCCTCACCTTCTGCCTCACGAATCATCTTTTCCTTCTGTGCCTCAGCGCGGAGGATTGCGGACTGCTTATCAGCCTCTGCCTTCAGAATCGCAGATTCCTTCTCACCTTCTGCGGACAGGATCTTTGCCTTCTTTTCACCTTCCGCACGGGTGACAGCCTCACGTCTCTCACGCTCTGCCTTCATCTGCTTCTCCATGGCATTTTGAATCTCAGCGGGAGGAATGATGTTCTTCAGCTCTACACGGTTCACCTTGATGCCCCAGGGGTCTGTAGCAATATCCAGGGCTGCACGCATCTTTGTATTGATGGTCTCACGGGAGGTCAGGGTCTGATCCAGCTCCAGATCACCGATGATATTACGAAGGGTGGTAGCCGTCAGGTTCTCAATCGCCATCATAGGATTCTCCACACCATAAGTAAACAGCTTCGGATCTGTAATCTGATAAAATACAACCGTGTCGATTCTCATGGTTACGTTATCCTTGGTGATAACAGGCTGAGGTGGGAAGTCTGCTACCTGCTCCTTCAGATTCACTCTTCTTGCCACCTTATCGATGAGCGGCATCTTGATATGAAATCCTACAGACCAGGTTCCCTGATAAGCGCCCAGTCGCTCCACCACATAGGCTTGTGCCTGCGGCACAATCTTAACGCAGGATACAAACACTGCCAGAATGACAACTATAAGTCCAATTACAATAATTTCCATTTTACCCTCTTTCTGCGCTGTCCTATGCAGCGCTTACCTTTTTTAATTAAGTGCGGAAGCTTTCACATTACTGCACCTGCGAGGTCTGAAGACACTCCTTGACAATCAGCTTAACGCCGTTTATAGCGGTAATCTCCACGACTGCACCTACCGGAATCTGTTTTTTCTCATCTATGCTTCGTGCGCTCCATTCCTGGCCGCCCACAGTCACTTGACCGATTCCCTGCAGGTTGTCAATCTCACTGATCACGATAGCCTGCCGTCCGATCAGGCTTTCCACATTGGTCTTGACCCGATCCTTGTTGAAATATTTCACCGCAATCGGTCTGGTAAAATAAAGCAGCAACAGCGATGTCAGTACAAATAAAACAATCTGTACAGCCACATTGGCATGAAGCAGAGTTGCCACTATCGCAACCAGCGCTCCTCCTGCAAACCATATAGAGGTCAAACCCAATGACACCACCTCAACGACGATTGCCAGAATCAATACCACCAGCCAGACAATCATCATCTCATCCATTCTATCACTTCCTCCCTCTCGTATTTGTTAATAGGCTTGTTACTTAGTCTACCCAAAGCACCTCTTGAAAATGCTTATGGCTTTAACTACGTTTTAGTTTACTACAATTTATGTCTTCGGGCAATCCTTTTATATGCACGTTATGTTTTTTTATCGTGCAAAAATGGTGTGCAGGAAAGCTCCCACACACCATTTGATTCATGCTTTTGTCTCTGTATTTTTCTTTCAATTCATGCTTATCATGCTTAGTAGAACACATGATTGCCGATTACGATACCATCTCTGCCATCGTTGCGACGGAAATGTGTCTTGTCGCCGATGTTGGATGTGCCACCCAATGCCTCGTTGGCTGCATTAATACAGCTCTGGCTGATCTTACCAGACTCGTAAACCTGGTTTACCTTACCATTCATAGCAGGTGTAAACTGTCCGGAAGCATAGATAACGCCATGAATGCTGTTCGGATAAGCTCCGCTTCTTACACGGTTCATAACAACCGCAGCAACTGCCACCTGTCCCTCATAAGACTCACCGCCTGCCTCACACTGAACCAATGCCGCCAACAGCATCGTTGTGTCTGCATCTGCAGTATACTCACTGTAGTTGACATTGCGAGCAGCCTCTTCGCGCTTACGCTTTGCCTCTTCTTCCGCTTTCTGACGTGCTTCAATCTCTGACATAGTCTCTCCGGCATCAATCTGAAAATCCAAAGCAATGTACTCAGCGGATACATAGCCGTCATTTCCTTCATAATCTACACGAATCCAATCAGAACCCTCTTCCACTTCGTCCACAACATCTAAGATAGAGCCCTTGGGCATAAGTGCATACACATCTGCATCGGCATTGGGCTCCATGCGAACACGAATGGTCTCCGTGTTGACTGTGGCAATCAGCTTACCAACTTCATTCGCCAGTTCTTTCGCATCTTCATCAAACAAAAGATACTCATCCTTTGCCCAACCGATAATATTGCCGGATTGTAACTTGGTCCATCCATCCTTACGCTCTAATATGGTTCCACCACAATCCTTATACAACTGTCCCACTGCATCGGCGTCCTCTTTCGCCTCACATCTCACATTCAGGAAATACTTTACATTCGCCATGACTAATTTGGACTCTTCCTCCGGCTCCTGTTCCTCAAAAGTGAGATTCAATTCCTTAGCTGTTGCACTGATAATCTCCGCTGTATCATTGGTACCGGGCTCTAAGATAGCTGCCACACCACCGGTAAAATCGTCTAGTGAATTATTGCGGGCTTGTACCGTGATATCTGTCTGTAATAGTGTAAAGACCACTGCCGCCAAACAAATCAGGGCAGTAAATCCAGTCTTACTTCTTGCCATTTTGATACCTCCAAACAAATTTTCATACAACTAAATTTCTTAAAAAATTGTATGAATTGTTACGCAAAATATTACAATTTTGTTACATTTGTTACGCAAGCTATCATAGCAGAAGCAAGTATTTTTGTCAAGCTTTGCATTTCAAAAAGTACAAAGCCCCATTTTTCCCTGATTTTATCGCGTTTTCTCGACAGAAAAAATTAATTTTTTACGAAGCCCAAAAATATTTTTGTAACATTTTTATAATTTTTTGGAGGTCTCAATACAGGCTTCCATGGCGTCCATAATTGCTGCCCGGAATCCTTTCTCCTCCAACACCTTCACCGCCTGAATGGTAGTCCCTCCGGGGGAGCATACCATATCCTTCAGTTCTCCGGGATGCTTCCCTGTCTCCAGAACCAGCTTGGCACTGCCAAGCACAGCTTGAGCGGCAAACTCATATGCCTGTGCCCTGGGCATACCGGCTGCCACCGCCTCGTCAGCCATTGCTTCTATAAATAAGAATACATACGCGGGAGAGCTTCCGCTGACACCGACAACAGCGTCCATCAAACGCTCCTCAACCACACTGGCAACTCCAAAGGAACGAAGCAGCACCAGCACACTTTCCAATTCTTCTTTTGTAACACTCTCAGCCGCACAGACACCGGTACAACCTTCCAATACCAGTGCAGGTGTGTTTGGCATACAACGGATGATTTTGCGATTGCGGTTCCCCAACGCCTTTTGCAAAAAGTCCAGCGTTTTTCCGGCAGCAATACTGACAATCATTGTCTCATCACGCATGTTATCTTTTATCTCCGATGCTACTCCTTCTATATAAATAGGTTTCACTGCCAAAAACAAAACATCAGATTGTTCAGCCACCTCTATGTTATTGTTCGCAATCTTTATGTTAAATTTAGTTTTAACATTATCCCTTGCTGTTTCTGACACATCATAGCCAATCACATTCTCTGCTTTGGTAACTCCTTTTTGCAGCATACCGCCTATGATTGCTGTTGCCATGTTGCCCAATCCGATAAATCCAATTTTCATTTTGATATCCTCCATTTTATATATTATGTAAATTGTTTACAGATAAGCTTCGCTGTCTGTGAGCTTCATATATCAAAAGCGACGTTGCCACCGCCGCATTCAAAGACTCCACCTGTCCTTCCATGGGTATTTTCAGATAAGTATCTGCCATGTCGGCGGCTTCCTTTGTCAAACCATTTCCCTCGTTTCCAATCAGAAATGCTGTGGGCTCCCGAAAGGAAAAGCTGTCATAATAGGTCTTACCCTTTAAATGTGCCGCATAGGTTCTGATTCCAGCCTGCCGAAATTGTTCCAGGGTTTCCTCCAGACTGCCCACATATACATACGGAACACGATAGATAGAGCCCATAGTGGAGCGAATTGTTTTGGGATTGAATAAATCCACCGTCATTTGCGTCATAATAACAGCAGTTATCCCAGCTCCTTCCCCTGTTCTCACAATGGTGCCCAGGTTCCCAGGATCCTGTAGGTTCTCCAACACGACAAACAAAGGCATTGGCTGTTTCAGCAACTCTCCTAATTTGTATTGCGGACGGTCTAATACCGTCAAAACTCCTTGCGGTGTCTGTGTATCAGATATTTTTGCAAATACCTCTCCTGTCACAGTTTCATACCCAAACCTCTGTATTTTATTTAATAACACTTGATTTTGTGAAATTTTATCTATCACATCCTCTGACAGATATATCTCCCGAATCAGTGATTCCGGCGCCTCCTCAAGCATCTTAAAGCCTTCTGCCAGAAATATCCCATCTTTTCTGCGTTCTTTTGCCTTATTCTGCCACTGCACAATCTGTTTTACTTTTTTATTGGATATGCTGGTAATCATACGCTTCTCCGTTTCTGTCAAAAAGCGGTTATATCTGTAGAGATATAGCCGCTTTATTTTAAACATTATGTTGGTCTGTTAAATCCAGATTTATTTTTATACAGATAACAGATGAGCCACTTCGAATTGATATTCATCAATGCTCTTCTGCATATTCAACCCTTCCTCAATATCAAAGTCTACAAACTCACCATGCTGATATCCAACAACACGATTGGTCTTTCCTTCCAACAGAATATCTACAGCATAGGCACCCATAATAGATGCGTAGTAGCGATCCTTTGCGCTGGGGTTACCGCCACGCTGCATGTATCCAAGAATCGTAGCACGCGTCTCAATACCTGTAGCCGCCTCAATTCTTCTTGCCATAGAGGTAGAATGTCCAATCCCCTCTGCATTGATGATTATATGATGGGTCTTTCCCTTCTTACGACTTGCTATAATATTATTGATGATTTCCTGTTCATTGTAATCATACTTTTCAGGGAGCAGGATATCCTCGGCGCCATTTGCAATACCGCACCAGAGTGCGATATAACCGGCATCACGTCCCATTACCTCTATAATACTGCATCTCTCATGGGAGGAGGAAGTATCTTTTACCTTGTCAATCGCTTCCATTGCAGTATTTACAGCGGTATCAAACCCAATGGTATACTCCGTGCATGCAATATCCAAATCAATCGTTCCGGGGATACCGATCGTATTGATGCCCAGTCTGGAAAGTGCCTGTGCACCGCGATAGGAACCGTCACCACCGATTACGACGATACCATCAATACCATGCTTTTTACAAATCTCTGCACCCTTCTGTTGTCCCTCCGGAGTCTTGAACTCCAAGCATCTTGCTGTACCCAGAACAGTACCGCCACGATGGATGATATCAGCAACATCCTTCGCTTCCATATCTATAATCTCCTCATTCAGGAGTCCCTGATAGCCCTTTTTGATACCCTTTACCTTAACGCCTCTTGCAATCGCAGTACGAACTACCGCACGAATCGCAGCATTCATTCCCGGTGCGTCGCCACCACTTGTCAGAACACCGATCGTCTTAATCTCTTTTGCCATAATGTTACTTACCTCCTATAGTAAGACTGAGAGAATACTCTATTGTCACTTTTAATTTATTATTCTAACAATATATTTTAATCTATTTTTCAATGCTTTTCAATAGGTTTTGCTACATACTTGACATTTTCTTGTCCAAAAATGGCAGATAATTTATCCTGCAGAGCATCATTTGCGTTTACATTCAGGTTTGGCGGCAAAATTTTGAAATTTCTTGTATCCTTCAGAAACACCACTACATTGTCTCTACCATCTGAATCCGCAATAGCTCCCAGTAATTCCTGTGTCCTGCTCTGATATTCCGCTGCATTTGCAAACTGTATCCAAAGCCCCTCCGGAATACTTTTGGCAGTACTCATATGTACATTGCCGCGATTATTAGACTGATAATCGGAGCGCTGTGCATGAGCGCCATTATTATAATGCCTGTTATTCGATTGAAAAAGTTCTCTGCCTTCATTCGCCCCGGCATCTTCAAAGCTGACAATCTGCTCACAGATGAGCTTACCGTCTTTGTCTTCTTCCACAGAGACTCTACCTCTGACAAAAATCTTGGCATCCTCAAAAAGCTGCGTTCCATAACGCTCGTAATCTTTAGGGAATACTACGATTTCCACATTGCCAACCAAATCCTCCAGATTTAAAAATGCCATCACTTTATCATTTTTGGTATATTTGATAGTCTTATCAGCAATCATTCCTCCGACTACCACCGTCGCCTGATCCCTGACTACCATAGTACCTGTATCCTCGTCCAGGGCAAAATCATTTGTGGTATTCGTGATATGCTTCTGCCACAATTCCTGATATTCTTCCATGGGATGTCCGCTGATATAAATCCCCAGCACCTCTTTCTCAAAAGCCAACAGCATTTCTTTATTGTATTCCGGCACATCCGGCATCCGGATATCAAATTCCTCCTTAGCTTCCTCTCCTGCAATATCAAAAAGCGAAAGCTGTCCCGCCATATTGTTCTTCTTATTGCGACTGATGTTATCCATAATCTGCGCGTATACACTCATGAATTGCTGTCGGTTGCCTCCCAGACTGTCCAATGCACCTGCCTTTATAAAATTCTCAATGGCACGCTTATTCATGTCTTTGTCCGACATGCGGGAGATAAAATCCTTCAGGTTCGTGAAGCGTCCCCTCGCCTCACGCTCCTCCACCAGCGCATCTATCACCGGACGCCCCACACCCTTGATTGCCGTCAAAGCATAACGGATGCTATTTTCTGTCACAGAGAAGCCGTCTGCTCCCTCATTGATGTCCGGAGGGAGCAGTTCAATCCCCATGCTGCGACAGGTCAAAATATATTCTGAAACCTTTTTGGGATTGTCAATAACCGAGGTCATAAGTGCCGCCATAAACTGCACCGGATAATAATACTTCAAAAATGCCGTCTGATAAGCTACCACAGCATAGCAGGCTGCATGGGATTTGTTAAACGCATATTTAGCAAAATCCATCATATCCTTGTAAATCTGCTCCGCCACCTGCTCAGAAATACCATTTGCCACACATCCCGGCACATTTTCCTCCGCATTCCCATAAATAAAATTGGCGCGCTCCTTTTCCATCACCGCTTGCTTTTTCTTACTCATGGCACGTCGCACCAAATCGCTTCGCCCCATGGTATATCCTCCCAGGTCACGCACAATCTGCATCACCTGCTCCTGATACACAATACAGCCATAAGTTGGTGCCAGAATGGGCTCCAACTGCGGACAGGAATACGTTACCGCCTGATGATTACTCTTACCCTGAATATATTTGGGTATGAAATCCATCGGTCCAGGACGATACAGAGAAATACCCGCAATAACATCCTCCAGATTCTGAGGCTTTAGCTCCTTCATGAAATTCTTCATTCCGGCGCTCTCCAACTGGAAGACTCCCTCCGTCTTGCCTGCACCAATGCTCCCCAGTACCTTACTGTCATCATAATCAATGGCATCCATATCCAACTTCACGCCCGTAGATTTTTCAACAAACTCTACGGCATCATGAATCACCGTCAATGTGCGAAGTCCCAGAAAATCCATTTTTAACAATCCCAGTTCTTCCAAGGTCGTCATTGTAAACTGGGTGGTGATTGACCCATCAGAGCTTCTGGATAATGGTACAAATTCATCCGCCGATTTCTGACAGATGACCACACCTGCGGCGTGCATACCACTGTTTCTGGGAAGACCTTCCAGACGCTTGCACATGGTAATCAAATACTGAACCTGCTCGTCCTCCTGATAGAGCTTCCTCAACTCCGGATTCAACTCCATGGCACGGTCCAGGGAAATGTTCAATTCTCCCGACCCCTGTTTAGGCTCCGGCACCATCTTGGCTATGGAATCCACATAGGCGTATGGCAAATCCATCACGCGTCCCACATCCCTGATGACACCTCTTGCCTTCAATGTACCAAAGGTGACTATCTGAACCACCTTGTCGGCACCATATTTCCTGCCGACATAGTCAATGACCTCCTGCCTGCGTTCAAAGCAAAAGTCAATATCAATATCCGGCATGGACACACGCTCCGGATTTAGGAAACGCTCAAACAGCAAATTATAGCGAATCGGATCAATATTCGTAATCTTCAAGCAATATGACACGATACTTCCCGCTGCAGAACCACGTCCGGGTCCTACCGGAATATCATTACTTCTGGCATAATTAATAAAATCCCATACAATCAGGAAATAGTCCACATAGCCCATTGTCCGAATAACAGACAGCTCATAATCCAGTCGCTGTCGCAGCGTCTGACCTGTTTCCCCTGCGGGCAGCTCATCCACGCACCCTCCTTCCGGCAGATTTGCACCATACCGTTCCTTCAGACCATCATCACAAAGCTGATTGAGATAACTCCAGGAATCATATCCTTCCGGCACCTCGTATTTGGGCAGCTTCGTCACGCCGAATTCGATCTCTACATTGCAACGATCTGCAATCCGCTGGGTATTCTCAACAGCTTCCCAGGCATAGGGAAAAAGCCCCTTCATCTCCTCTTCACTCTTCACATAGTACTGACCGCCCTCATAGCGCATGCGATCCTCGTCTGCCAACTTCTTTCCTGTCTGGAGGCACAGCAGAATATCATGTGCATCTGCATCCTCCGCATAAGTATAATGGACATCATTCGTAGCCACCAGCGGGATATCCAGCTCGTGGCTCATCTTTAATAGCTCTGTATTTACTAATCTCTGTTGTGGCAGACCATGATCCTGCAGTTCCAGAAAATAATTCCCTTTTCCAAAACATGCCTCATATTTCTTAGCAACCTTCCGGGCTTCATCAGGCAATCCTTTGACAATGTAACGCTGTACCTCTCCTGCAAGGCATGCCGACAGCGCAATGATCCCCTCATGATACTGATTCAACAGCTCCATGTCCACACGAGGCTTGTAGTAATATCCTTCTGTAAAACCACGGCTGACAATCTTCATCAGGTTAGAATAACCCGTGTTATTTTCCGCCAAAAGTACCAAATGATAGTATCTATCGTCACCGCCTGTCAGTTCCTTGTCAAAACGTGAATTGGGCGCCACATAAACCTCACAGCCCAAGATAGGTTTGATTCCTTCTGCTTTGGCTGCCCGGTAAAAATCAATCACACCGTACATAACACCGTGATCCGTAATTGCTGCACTGTTCATGCCCAACTCCTTCACACGGTGCACATACTCCTTTATCTTATTGGAACCGTCCAACAGAGAATACTCTGTATGGACGTGAAGATGTACAAAAGCCATGCTTTCACTCGCTTTCGATTATAAATAGCTCTTTAAAAGCTCCACCTTATCGGTCTGCTCCCAAGGAAGCTCCACATCCGTGCGTCCAAAATGACCATACGCAGCAGTCTTTCCGTAAATTGGACGACGAAGATTCAGCATCTTGATAATTCCTGCCGGTCTCAGATCAAAATTCTCACGAATGATCTCCACCAGTTTTTCATCAGAAAGCTTACCGGTTCCAAAAGTATCTACCATGATGGAGGTAGGCTGCGCAACGCCAATCGCATAGGAAAGCTGAATCTCACACTTCTCTGCAATGCCCGCTGCCACAATATTTTTTGCCACATAGCGCGCTGCATAGGCTGCACTTCTGTCTACCTTGGTGCAGTCTTTGCCGGAAAATGCTCCGCCTCCATGACGAGCATAGCCACCGTAAGTGTCCACAATAATCTTACGTCCGGTGAGACCGCTGTCCCCATTGGGTCCACCGATTACAAACCGTCCGGTAGGATTGATGAAAAACTTTGTATGCTCATCAATCATATCCGCGGGAAGTACCTCATCAAACACATATTTCCTGATATCCTCATGAATCTGTTCCTGGGTCACTGCTTCGTCGTGCTGGGTGGAAAGAACCACTGCCTCCAAACGGAACGGCTTACCATTCTCATCATACTCTACGGACACCTGGCTCTTACCATCGGGTCTAAGATAGCTCAAAGTGCCGTTTTTACGCACTTCCGTAAGCTTTCTTGTCAATTTATGCGCCAATGCGATTGGATAGGGCATCAACTCTTCTGTCTCATTGGTAGCATAACCGAACATCATACCCTGATCTCCGGCACCGATCGCCTCAATCTCCTCATCGCTCATTCCTGCTTCGCCATCTCGTGCCTCCAATGCACAATCCACGCCCATTGCAATATCCGCAGACTGCTTGTCCAGGGACACCATAACCGCACAGGTATTACCGTCAAATCCCTTCTCAGAAGCATCATAGCCGATATCTGTCACCGTCTTGCGCACGATAGCCGGGATATCAATATTTGCCTTAGTTGTCACCTCACCCATAACCAACACAAATCCGGTATTGGTACAAGTCTCACATGCCACGCGGCTGAACGGATCCTGTTCCATCAATGCGTCCAAAATCGCGTCAGAGACAGCGTCACATATTTTGTCAGGATGACCTTCGGTAACTGATTCTGAAGTAAATAAGTGTTTTTCCATGATTTCCTCCTTTGATGTAACTGCAAACCAACTACAAAGGTCCGCCTATCTAAAGCGGACCCTCAATCATACGATACTCAAATCCTCTTATTGTTCGACATAACACTCGCTCAGGGAGGCACCTTCCTTAAAAGGGGTTGCCGTGGCTTCATCGATCCTATGTATCTCCACCAGCTCTGAATAAGAGAACACTATTTAATTTTCCTAACTTCCACCATACTATGAATAGTATCGTTTGTCAACAGAAATCTATCAGCCTGTCTTAAGTTTAAATTTCTGAAGCTCCCGCTCTGTATCCACCAACTCGATTTGAGCGCCCAAATTCTGTAATTTCAAATGGAAATCCTCATAACCTCGCTCAATATACCGAATATCATCTACGGTGGTGAAGCCTTCTGCTGCCAAAGCAGCCATTACCAGTGCGGCACCTGCTCTCAAATCCGGAGCGGAAATGCTTGCACCTGTATACCTCTCAATACCATCAATGATTGCGGTGTTGCCCTCCACTTTGATGTTCGCTCCCATACGAGTGAGCTCGTCCACATATTTAAAACGGTTCTCAAAAATACTTTCCGTCACAATACTGGTTCCCTTTGACAACGCCAAAGCCACCGTTATCTGCGGCTGCATATCTGTAGGGAATCCGGGATAAGGTAAAGTCTTCACATGGGTGTGTATCAGCGGCTTGGATGCCACCACGCGAACACAGTCATCAGCCTCCTCCACTTCACATCCAATCTCTAAAAGCTTCGCTGTAATAGACTCCAGATGCTTCGGAATCACATTTTTGACTGTCACATCACCCTTAGTAACCGCCGCAGCAAACATAAACGTACCAGCCTCAATCTGATCGGGAATGATCGCATACTCCGAGCCATGAAGTTTGGACACGCCCTTAATACGGATTACATCCGTACCGGCTCCCTTGATATTGGCACCCATACTATTTAAAAAGTTCGCAAGATCTACTACATGCGGCTCCTTGGCTGCATTCTCTATAATAGTGGCACCCTCTGCGAGAACTGCCGCCATCATCACATTAATCGTTGCACCGACACTGACCACATCCATATAGATATGGTTACCCTTCAGATGCTCTGCATTGGTCTTAATCAACCCATGCTCTATGACTACCTCTGCCCCCAAGGCACGGAATCCCTTTATATGCTGATCTATGGCACGACATCCGATATCACAGCCACCGGGAAGCGCCACCTCCGCATGCTTATATTTGCCAAGCAGTGCTCCGATCAAGTAGTAGGATGCACGAATCTTCTTGATATGCTCATCCTCCACCACCAGATTGCTGATCTGAGACGCATTGATAATCACACTGTGACGCCCCTCACGCTTCACCATAACACCAATGTTGCTCATAGCAGACAACAGCACGTTAGTATCGCGTACATCAGGCATATTTTCTATATATACGGTATCATCCGTCATTACGGAAGCCGCAAGAATAGGAAGCGCTGCATTCTTAGCACCTCCTATCTCCACTTCTCCTACTAATGGATTACCGCCCTTTATTGCGTATTGTTCCATTGATTCTTACCTCTTTGGGATGCACAAACTTTTCCTTTATACGTTCTTATCCCTCATTTATACCATATTTTACAGAATTTGTAAACCGAATACACGTTCTGTGTTCTTTACTCCAGATAATTCAAGGGATTCACCTGCTTGCCGCCAATCAAAATTTCAAAATGCAAATGCGGTCCCGTGCTGACACCGGTACTGCCGCTCAGCGCGATTTTATCTCCCTGCTTTACGGACTGCCCTGCTTTCACCAGCACCTTACTCAAGTGACCGTACCGGGTCTGTCTGCCATCCTCATGATTAATATAAATTACATATCCATAACCGCTTCCCCAACCGGCCTTTTCCACCACGCCGCCACAGGAAGCATAGACAGCCGTTCCTGTAGGAGTCGCCCAATCCACGCCCTTATGGTAGGAACTGGCGCCCCTCTTCGGTGCCTTTCTTCTTCCGAACCCGGAAGACAGACGTCCGCCGGAAATAGGCTTGATATAAGTAGGTGGAATCTTCGTACCTCTCTCCACGATCATCGGCACGGCTTCCATCACAACCTCTTCCTTCAAAATCTCTCTGCCCACTTCCTTGTCATTCAAATAACTGACATCTGCAATAATCTTGCGGAATCCCGCAGATGGCTGCTGCAACACCTGCGTCTCATAAGTATACCAGGAATCATTATCCTTATAGATTACCTCTGCATCGTAAATCTCTTCCACATAAATCTGTTCTTCGCGTGTCACAGACAATTCCGGCTCCGGCACAGTGACAATCAATTTCTGTCCCACACGGATGGGCGTATTTTCATTGTCCAGTGCATCGTTCATCTCAATAATTCTGTCCATCGGAATATTGACCTTGAGCGATATCTCCGAAAGCGTATCTCCTGAGACAACCGCATATTCACTGGGTGTCTCCTGCTCCTTGATGACCTGGTCTATCGCCGCCTGCAATGGAATTAACTGACTTTCAGGCAGATAGGACTCAACAATCTCTACCTTTTCAGCAAAATCCATCCTCATAAGTCCCAGCTTGTAGTCATCAAACTCCATCTCGTCAGCATCCGGCTCCTGCTGTCCCAAATCCGAGAAAAAGGTCTGGATGCCTGCTGAACAATTCACCGCCAGCTCCGTCTGTTCTGACTCCTCTTCGGCAACTTCCACAACGGCTGCCTTCAAAACGTTGAGCTCTCTGGCTCCGTCCTGAATCAGTTCCACCGTAAAATCTCCCTCACTGTCGTACTTGTCAATGGCAGCCTGTAAAAGTCCTCTGACCTCATCTATTCCTAACAGATTCACCATATATTCATTAATCTTCACAGTATAAGAGCGCTGCATTGATTCACGGATGCTCCCCCTGAGCACGCTTTCCATCTGCTCCAGCACAGCTTCTTCCTCATCCACTCTGCCCCACAGCACCTCTTCTCCCTCCATGGTCATATCCATTTCTATGAAAGTAATATCCTCGCTCTCCAGCGCAATATTCTTTCGCGCTTCCAACAGAAGCTCCTCTGCCCGTTCCTTTGTACCAACGCTGCCAACCTCCG
Source organism: Lachnospiraceae bacterium (assembly GCA_017478245.1). GTDB lineage: Bacteria > Bacillota > Clostridia > Lachnospirales > Lachnospiraceae > Acetatifactor. Next base: position 45,801 of record JAFVDW010000052.1, on the reverse strand, counting down.
TCCCATTGACCGATACATGGAACAGATTGTCACCCGTTTTTTCAAACGGTACAAATCCTCTTACACACAAGAGACAGCCAAACAACGCCGCAATCGTATACTTAATATATGTAAATTTTAATTTTTTATAGCTTATCATTTTTTTCATGTGTCTGATTCTCATCTAAAATTTTGCAACAAAACTATTCTAACAGCATTCCTACGCCTTGTAAAGCTTGGATATTTGAATTATTCCCTCATTTTTTAAAAAAATACAAAATGGCACCAAACCGTATGTCTGATGCCACCTTCTCACTTTTTTCTCTTACCATTATTCTTCTTACGCACACTGTAACCGAAGGTTCCCAATTCCTCTCCGCACAAAAGATACGAACCATGGGAATACACAATGGGCTGCGCCCACTCTAAATGAAATTTATGCTTTTCATCCATATATTTCTCATCCGCGTGCACCGCCACCACGTCCGCCAGAATAAATCATGAGAACCAAGGGGAATAATATCCCTTACTTTGCATTCAATATTCACCGGACTCTCTGCGATCAATGGGGCATTCACTTTTTCCGCTGTCATCGGTACAAGCTGCAGCTCGTGAAACTTATCCACATCACGTCCACTCTTCACCCCGCAATAATCAGTGGCATAAACAAGTTCTTTGGTGGTAAGATTAATCACAAACTCTCTTGTCTCCTTCAATATAGAATAAGAATACCGTTCGGGACGCACCGATATGGAAACCATGGGCGGATTGGTGCAAACTGTCCCCGCCCATCCTATTGTTATAATATTGTGCCTGCCGTTTGCATCCGTCATGCTCACCATGACTACCGGCAGTGGGTATAGCATGTTACCCGGCTTCCAAAGCTCTTTCGCCATAACTCACCTGACATCAGAAAACATGTAAATAGGAAAGAACCTGAAACACCAGTGACAAGCCTGAAATAACTGCCGCTGCCGCAGACACATAGAACACCTTCTTCAAGCTGTCTCTCTGTCTGCTCATGGTATCCTCAACCTGCTCCTGCTGCTTCGCATTCTCCTCAACTACAACAGCCTGCACATTACGATACACCTTCACGCATTCTCTGTGGAATCCTTCACTCATCTCCAGTGCCTTGGCATCTATCATTTCCTTGGTTGAAGCTGCTCTCTCTTCAAACTTGGCATCCAGTGTGGTTGACAGACCATCCGGGGTCTGAGCCATACGCTCCTCTACCATATACGGAACCTGCATAATCTTCTTCTCAAGAATGGAACCCAGATCTGCAAGATTTTCATCCTGCAAAGTTGTCAGCGCAGCCACCTTGCTCTCAATAGCACGAATCTGATCAAGCATTTCATCACTTTGTCTTATCTGACTCAGTTTTGCCATAGTCACATCCGAAATACGCTCAATTTCATTGCCGCTCTGCTCTAATCTGCTGATGCTCTCTTCCACCAGACGCTCAATGCTGCTGTTATCCACCTGCGCCTCGCGAATCTTGTACAGACTCTCCTCTACCAGACGCTCAATACCGCTATTATCTATCTGCGCATTTTCCAGCTTACCGGCACCGGCTTCAAATCTTGCAGCACCGGACTCTAATCTGTCTGCGCCGCTCTCCAATAACTGCTGCAATTTCTCCAGACATTCCTTATATTCAGCGACCTCTTCTCTCAGACGATTCATCTCCTCCGTCTCCGCTGCTGTATTTGCATTGATCATTTCCTGTGCTGTCAGCTTCTGTGCCAGCTTGTCCATAAACGTATCCATTTGATCTTCCTCCGAAACTTACTCCCGCCACTTATCTGTGCTGTGGCAAACTCGTGTCCTTTTTATTTTACCATTTTTTTTGCTTTCTGACAACGAGTAAAATCCCACTTTATTTTTTGTGCATTTTGTACATTACCCGTTTCCGTATTTTTCCTCTTTCGTTATATTTAACCAATCCTTTACACCATGTTCATATTTTATTCATAATTGATTGCTATAATGAATTCAACGTCAAAGGAACACGACGAACATAGCAGAGCAATTTAGAATTTTTTTCATAATAGCCCGGGTGCCGTAAGGTGCCTGGGCACTCCTCATTTTATGAGAAATATCAAGAATTAAGAAAGCGAAAAGGCAACAGTTCCGAAAAACCATTGCCTTGTATCCTCTAAAAATCACAATCACGAATCGCATTCACTTATCTATTCTTAATTTATGTATTCTCATTCGCATGACTGATTGTCAAAATCTCCTCATTCAATGACAGCATTCTGGCATCCAGATCAGAAACCAGCTTGGCACATTCCACCAATTCATTGCGAATATGCTCCGGCGCCGCTCCCTCGAATTTGTAATGAATCTTATGCTCCAGACTCGCCCAAAAATCCATTGCAACCGTTCTGATCTGTATCTCCACTTTCGTGTCCACAATCCGGTCTGACAGATACACCGGCACCGTCACAATCATGTGATAGCTCTTGTACCCACTGCTCTTGGGATATGTGATATAATCCTTCACAGCAATCACCCTGATATCCTTCTGATCGCTGATCATATCTGCAATTCGATAAATATCAGAAGTAAAAGAACAAATCACTCGAATGCCCGCTATGTCATTGACATACTTTACCATATTGTCAATGGTAGATTCGTATCCATTTCTCTTCAACTTCTTGACAATACTCTCAGGGGTTTTGATACGCGCCTTTATGTGTTCGATTGGGTTATACTGATGAACATGCTGGAATTCGTCATTGAGGATTTCCATTTTGGTTTCCACCTGACGAAGCGCTGCATTATATACCAGCGTCACTTCCTTCCAACTATCTATACCTTCATCACGTTCCGGTTTAAATTCCATTTTTACTCCTTTGATGTCATTACATCCATGTTGCATTTCCAGTACAAATCCATTATACCATATTAATTCACGAAAATGTATATTTTTCACAAATATTTTACTCTTTCTTAAGAAATATTATTACAAATGCCAAGAACCATCACAATAAATATGTATATGTGCAAATCACAAAAATATGAATGGGCTACTTGAATTTTTCTGCCTTGCTTCGTATAATTGTGAAAGGTCACAGACACAGGAGGTATGACTATGTTTCGCTTATGGGCAAGGACATTTCGTGACAATCACTTGTTGCAGGACACCTGCATTGAGGACGGTAGCATTGACACACGCACCCACAAGATTTTTCGGGCGTTGGATGAAATCTGCTATGAGTTCGATTTAAGCAAACCAATCTGGCTGGAAAAGACCATTGCGGAATTTAAACGGCACAGCAAGGTTCGTTTCACCCAGGATAATTTTATAGAAAATATTGAATTTGATTATCTGGAGATTCAGGTGATTGAAGAGGATTAACAAGAAAAATCACTATTAATTTTTGATATATCTATTGACTTTGTTTTGTTTCTATAATAATATCAATATAGTTAGATGTAGTTTTCAAAACTACATCTTGCATCCAATATTTTTCCATAAAGGTTTTTTACTCCACATTTGAATTTATTTTAGTTTTTTTAGAAAGACTAATTTTAAGCTATTGTATTAGAAAGGCAGGGCAGTATTATGAAAATCACGATTAGAGAACCGGGAAGTGCAATCACACATTTTATTGGTATGATGTTGGCGGTATATGCGGCTGTTCCATTGTTAATCAAGACCGGATTGCGCGCGGGACATCAGGAGTTTGTAGCGATGACGATTTTTATTTGCAGTATGATCCTCTTGTATGGAGCGAGCACCACTTATCACTCTGTGAATCTGACAGGGCGGGCTTTACGGATATTCCAAAAGCTGGATCATATGATGATATTCGTGTTAATCGCAGGGTCATATACGCCGGTATGCCTCATTGTACTAGGGGACACGGCAGGCTTCAAGCTGCTTACTCTTGTATGGGGCATTGCCATCTGTGGCATGTTGATCAAGGCTTGCTGGATTACCTGTCCGAAATGGTTCTCTTCCATCCTGTATATTGCGATGGGGTGGGTGTGTGTACTTGTGTTTGGAAGATTGTATAGCACCTTGTCTACGCCGGCTTTTTTGTGGCTGCTTGTCGGTGGCATCATCTACACCATCGGCGGTATTGTCTATGCCCTGAAATTACCCCTGTTCAACTCCCGCCACAAGAACTTCGGCTCTCACGAGATCTTCCATCTTTTTGTCATGGGCGGAAGCATTTGCCACTTCATCTTCATGTACGCCTATGTCATTTGATTTAGGCATGAGCCATGCAACATAATCCCCCACATAGATTCGTGGGAGCTTGCTCACTAAGAATCTATGTGGGGGATTATGTTATAGGGCGAAGCCCCTCATGAAATAAGTTCGTGATGCTCTTTCACGAACTTATGAATGGCATGGCTCATTCCTCATCATTCATTCCCCTAACAGATTCGTGGGAGCTTGCTCTCTAAGAATCTATGTGGGGGATTATGTTATAGGGCGAAGCCCCTCATGAAATAAGTTCGTGATGCTCTTTCACGAACTTATGAATGGCATGGCTCATTCCTCATACCCATTGGGATTGTTCTTCTGCCATCTCCAGGAGTCTGCACACATTTCCTTGATACCGTACTGTGCCACCCAACCCAACTCCTCCTTCGCTTTCGTCGCATCGGAATAGTTCATGGCGATATCTCCGGCACGGCGAGGCTTGATTACATAAGGAATCTTTACACCGGTTGCCTCCTCGAAGTTCTTCACAATATCCAACACGCTGTAGCCTACGCCGGTTCCCAGATTGTAGATTTTCAATCCCGCTTTTTCTTCTATCTTTTGCAGCGCCTTCACATGACCGATCGCCAAATCCACCACATGAATGTAGTCACGCACACCGGTTCCGTCCGGCGTATCATAATCGTCGCCAAATACGCCCAACTCCTTCAGCTTGCCTACAGCCACCTGGGTAATGTAAGGCATCAGATTGTTGGGGATACCGTTGGGATTCTCCCCGATGGTTCCGCTGGGATGAGCCCCGATAGGATTGAAATAACGAAGCAATATCACATTCCACTCGTTATCCGCCTTCTGAATATCCATCAGAATCTGCTCCAACATAGACTTGGTCCACCCGTAAGGGTTGGTGCACACGCCCTTGGGACAATCCTCAGTAATAGGGATAGTCTGAGGATCACCGTACACGGTAGAACTGGAGGAAAAGATGATATTCTTCACCCCATGCTTTCTCATCACATCCACCAGGGTCAATGTACCTGCCACATTGTTCTCATAATATTCCCATGGCTTCTGCGTAGATTCACCCACCGCCTTTAACCCCGCGAAGTGAATCACCGCATCCACAGCTTCCTTGTCAAAAATTTTGTTCATGGCGTCACGATCCAGAATATCCGCCTTGTAAAAAGGCACCCTCTTTCCGGTAATCGCCGCCACACGCTCCAAAGACTTCTCACTGGAATTGCACAGGTTATCTACTACCACCACATCATAGCCCGCATTCTGTAATTCCACTACTGTATGGCTGCCGATAAACCCGGCACCGCCTGTCACTAAAATTTTCATTTTCAACCTCCTTGCCACATTTTCTCATACTCTACCGTAAATTTTTTAAGATTGTTCACGGAAAACAATTAAAAATTTATTAATTTACATCCGTTTCCGACCTCTGCTCTTTTTTGCCAAAGACCGGCGCCAGAATAAACACAGCAAAAATCAAGCTTTGCACAATCGCAATGGGGATGTCCTTCCACTGAATCGTCTGATTCTGGAGGACTGACACATCTTCTCCTGCAAATACTGCTATCAGATTATTATTCAGATAGTGCATAATCACAAATTCCGAGAGTAAATTCCAGACGGAATATTGTATTTCTCCCAAATCGATCTTCGATACCGGCAGGAATACCGATATCACACTGATAAACATCATAAGCGCCGTCATGACCAGAAAGGCAATATAGCCGCCCATGGGCAGACTTTCCTCTTCCTTCTTTGCAATGAATCTGCCCAAAATCACACCACAGGCGGGGTAAAACATCTGCGTATTGACAAACACCGTAAGATTCTTCTCCCCCTTTAAGCCCACATACATAAAAATACTCATCAATGCAGTCACACCGTATGCCACTGCAATGAAAATCCATAATCTCTTTTTATCCACACTACTCATAATTTCAAGTGGGTATTCTCCCGTGCTCCTTTCCTATGACTGTCGCTCGTATGACTACTCTATCCCCAGACTATGCTCTATAGCTGCACACCATTCTCCTCAAGCAACGCCCTTGCACTCTCCACAGAATCCACGCCGGTCTTGTTTTTGATAGGGGCAAACTCCTTGTTACGCACTACCTCAAAGGGCAGACAGCTATCCAACTGATGAATCATATCCAACACCAGACTCTCGAATTTGTAGCCGTTGGGCGCTTGGGGCTTCACAAGCTCCCCCTGCTCATTCAGATAAGGAATCTTCTTCTCTACAATATGCAGCGGCATATGATTCATCATCATGTGCTCCAAATCCGCTACCTTGAACAGATAATTTAAGATTACGCCAAAATTATAAGCAGGATCACCCTTGTCATCCTTGGCATTCATCAGCTCCTCTGTCAGTTCATAATACTCCACGATAGAAGGTCTGCCATCCTCTAAACACATCACGCCTACCTTCTCATCCGGTGCATTCTTACGCACCACCTTTGCGCCAACCACACAATTCCTTTGTATGGTCGCCCCAACAAAGCAAGGGTCCGCAATGCGCTGCAGCACATTGTCCACTGCGAACACATTCAGCCATTCAATCCCCTCGTTATGCACCAGTTCCAACAATCCATTGTTCTGCATAGAAATAAACCAACCGCCGTTACCGTTGGGAGAAGTGGATAGCTTTCCCTTTTCCTCCAGATAAATCTTACCTTCATAATCCGTAGCCGCAGCCATCTCCTGTTTGAAGAAATGTACATATTCACCACGATAGCCGAAGAAATCATGCTCCTGCAAAAACTGCACTGTGGCATCATGATTCTTGTCGCTGGTCATCACAAACAAATGCACCCATGCCTCACACTGATGCACCACATCCAACAGGTTATGAATCAGACATTCAAAAATATAAAGCTCTCTGGTGACGCCCACATTGTACATACCCTTGGGATTGTCAGAGCCAAGCCTTGTGCCCATTCCGCCTGCCAACAGCACTGCCCCTACCTTTCCTGCGCGAATTGCCTCCACGCCAATACGGGTAAAGACATCACGGTTCGCTTCAATCTCATCTAACTGCATGGCAGCAAGAGGCGTAATCACACCTTTTTTTACCAAATCCTCCTTATGCTTACAGGCTTCCAAAATACTCATATCTGTTGCCTCAATCTGCTCCAGAAGCGTCTGCTTCTCCACATCTGCCAGTTCCTCATAATATTTCAATACATGCTCCTGCCCATACTGCGCCAATTTTTCCTTTGCCTGTTCTAATGTCATATCTAACCCATTCCTTTCTGTAACCTGCCACTTTCCTTATGTAAGCCTTGACTCCATGCAGGTACATTATACCTTAAAGATAAACAATCTGCAACGCAATCCCGCTCAACTTTACACATCCGCCAACAACGCCTTAAAAACACCAAAATTATCCGTTTTTACAAAGCATCCCAAATTGCCCAATCCAATCCGCCTCTACAAGTCCAAATCCATACTGTCAAAGAAATCCGTCCTGGTGAGCTCTTCCGCTTGATAACGCAGCATATACGCCTTCATCTCCGGATGCTCCTCCCCCATATCCGCCAACATATCTGCAAAATTCTCCTCCGTCACACATCCCAGCTTTGTCAAAAGCTGAAAATATGCTCTTTCGTCTCCATGCTCCTGCAAAATCACCTGCCAGGTCTCTTCACTCCCGCATCCCTTTCCATGAGCACATAGATACTCCCGCAATTCCTGCCGCACAGACTGCTCCAGTCCTACATCATTGAGCAAACGCAGCATTCCCAGCCGCACCTTGACACGACGACGCCCGGAGGTATAGGCATCCAAATCCGTACTGCCATAATCCTCCTCTCCACAAAGCACCTGCTTCGAATACCCTTCTGTGTCCTCACTGTGCAGAATGGCAAGCATCCGCGCATCCCATTTTGCAAGCCATGCACGTTCTCCGGCCTCCTCCAGATTTAACAGATATGGTGCATCCGCCGTAGTCACTGCCGCAGCCAGAAGCGCAGCCACAGCCTCCTCCTTCTCCCGAATCCGTAGAGCCTGCAACCGTCCGCACTCCAGGAAAACCGCCTTCCCAAATGCCACGTCCCCCAGATAAAACTCCACCTGCTGCAGATTGTCACAGTAGGCAAACGCCCAGTCTCCCACTTCTCGCAGCGTATCCGGAAGCGCCACCTTTCTCAGGTTTTTCTTGCTGAGAAAGGCTTTCTTGGCGATGGATACCACCCTGCCACCTGCAATCTCTCCCGGCACTGCCACCTCACTTGCCAATCCGCTAAACGCAGTGATTGTGATGTCCTGCTCACGCTTTATGTAGCGCAGGCTACCGCCCTCTATGGCTATCTCTGCCTCTTCGATTTTCCTGCTTCTCTGCGTGCCCTCATATCCCCTGTTCTCCATTTTACCATTTTCCATTTGCCGTTTTCCCTCATCTGATTTCCGCCGATATGCGCCATCCTGCCCAAACAACTACTCCAGTTCCAACGCTGCAATCTGTGCCTTCAGATCATCCTGTCTTTCACTTAACATCAGCTCCTGATTGTGGCGCTGATAGTCCGGCGAACCAAAGGTTGCAATGAACCGGGCGCTTGCTCGATTCACCGTCAGCTCCGTCACCAGAATCAGCATCTCGTTCCCCTCCGCAAAGGCTTCCTCCGCAAAGGCAAACAAAAAGTGCAGCTCCTCCTGTACCGCGCTTGTCTCTCTGCGCAGCTTCGCCACCTCCGCGTCATACTGCTGCTTCAGATACGCAAAAGCACCTTCCCCAGTGGTTATATCCGTAACTCCTGCATATTCTCCCACGTCGCCCACAAACAATTCCTTGCGGCGACCCTCCAGAAAACGTAGCACTTTTCTGTGCTTTCTGCGGTCTGCATCAGACAGGGAATTCGCCATCTGCAGGGCTTCCATCTGTTTCTTACGTCCCTCTGCCAGCTTATCCAGTCGAGCGATCACCTGCTCTATTGTTACATCCCCCGATGCCTTGATTGTCTTCAATGGATTCCGCAGATCACTCAGGTAATCCGCCTGCCCGCACACATCACTCATGTCCGCCTGCACCTTGTCAAGCAGCATCCCCAAAAGCGACAGCCGCTCATCAAAGGCTGCCTCCTTCGCCCTGGCAATGGCTTGCACCGAAGGACACCCCGCCAGAATCTCCTCGATGCGGTAGTCCTTTTTGTATTTCACATACAAATCATAATATGCTGTGAATTCCTTTACCACACGATCATTGCGCAGGTACTGTCCCACCAGTGTCTCCTCTACGGGCAGCTCTTCCTCCTCATAGAGATAAAGCACCTCCGACAAATCCTCCCAGCCTCTGGCAGTCACATAGCTGCGCCCCTTTGTGGTCATCTCCATCACATAAAAATGTTCTTTTTTCAAATCCAAATAATTCACGATGGCATTGTGCAGCCTGCGCTCCACCGCATACGCTTTCCACACTCCGAAATCCGGCTCCACCGAAAGCACCTTCAGACGGTCGTAGGTCACCACATCAAACTCCCGCACTGACTTGTTGTACTCAGGGGGATTACCCGCAGTCACAATCACCCATCCCTCCGGCACCTGATGTCTGCCAAATACCTTGTACTGCAAGAATTGTAGCATGGAAGGAGCCAGAGTCTCCGACACACAATTTATCTCATCCAGAAAAAGAATCCCCTCCCGCATGCCGCTCTGCTCCATTGCCTCATAAACGGAGGCGATAATCTCACTCATCGTGTACTCAGACACGCTCACTGTCTTCCCGCCATAATTTTTCTCTGTGATAAAAGGAAGTCCTAAAGCGGACTGTCTGGTGTGATGTGTCATAGAATATGCTACCAGTGCAATGCCCAACTCCTGGGCAATCTGCTCCATGATTGCGGTCTTACCAATCCCCGGCGCCCCCAACAGGAAAATAGGTCTCTGTCGCACCACCGGCACGCGGTACTCTCCGAATTCATCTTTTTTCAAATATAAATTTACTGAATTTTTGATATAATCTTTCGCTTGCTTAATGTTCATTCTCTTCTTAATCCTCTCTATTCATCCACCGCTCTCATAATCGGTCAATGCGACCTCTCCTGCTCCTACGTCTCTTCCAATTCCTCACTTTCCAAAACCACCTTCATGCTCCATGGCGGCACCGGAGCACGATGCTCATCCTCATCCAAAAAAGCAAAAATCACATCATAGCCCGGCATGCGTTCGGGATAAATCCCATAACCGTCCGTAAAATAAATCAATCCCTTCAGATCCTCAAACTCTCCCTGTGCCTTAAGCGCATCCACATAAGCAAACACCGGACGAAAATCCGTTGCTCCAAAGCCGTTCAGTTTTCCATATTTCATGAAATGCTCGAACTCCTCATCGTTGGTGACCTTCGTATCGCTCTGTACCTCATTGTCACACTGGATAATGTGCACGTTCACCTTGTGAAAAAAGTTCTCGCTTCCCTTGAGAATCGAATATGTTTTCTGTAAAAAAGCCCGCACGATAGGTCCTCTACAAGAAGCAGATGTGTCAATGGCTATACAAAACTCCCGCACCTTGTGAATCTCCTTGTACTCTAACGGTTCAATCAAAGGCAGATTGCCATACTGCTTCAATCCATAAGTATAGTAAATATAATCAAACTCCTCATCATTGATTGTGATATCCTCCCCCCGCACAGTAAAATGCTTGAGAATCTCACTGTAATCATAGCGCTCTCTGGTAGCCTGCTCTAAGTTCTCCTCCAATGTCTCTGCGCCATTTTTCATCTTCGTGAAAGATTTCAGATCCGCCTTAATACGCTCGCTGATCTTCTTCCACTGTTCTTCACTGATAGACAACTCCTCTGCGGATGTCTGCCCCTCCTTACTCCACAGCTCATGAGAATCTCTCACAAACAGCGCCTGCAGCTCCTCCCTCTGCGCAGGTGTAACCGGATGATTCCGAAAATAGCGATAAAGCCGCTCTGCGGTAAGCCCGCCTGCATCCTCTTTTAACCCTTTTAGCTTCCGCAATCTGTCCTCATCCTGTGGCAGCGACATATTGGCAAGCCGCATTTCCTGAATCACATTTTCCACTGCTATGTCCACCGCCAAATCCCAGTTCTCCCGCTCCAGCTTCTCGGCATGATAGCTGTGCGAGAAAATACAGTGCAGGAGCACATGCAGGTAGAGTCTGGAAATACTTCCTGGTTCACTCTGATACTCTTTCAAAACATATATCGGGTCGTAGTAACAGACCCTTCCATCTGTCGCCACGCATCCCATGTGCGGACGCTCCTGCCACCTTAAATTTGCCAGCGCCATATCAAAAAAGCGCAGATGTATCAGGATGTCATCGTGAGCAAGCTGCAATATTTGATTGGCAAGGGCTGTAATCTTCCCGGCATCTGCTTCCATGACCTGTCTCCTTCCTCTGTGTCAAACAATCTTCTTTAGAGTATACCACGACTTGCATTCTGCGTCAGCAGAATCATTGTACCATCTCGACTGTCGTCTCGATGGGGTTTCTCGTCAAAGTGTCGCTTGCGCCAGCGCAGCGACACCTTTCCTCGTATTGTAACATAAAAGAGCGTGCTTCGTCGAGCACGCTCCCAAAATACAATAACTGTATTTTTCCATATTGTCCAACTCATTTTGTAACTTAATACTATGAATGCAGATGCAGATATTTCTCCCTGGTAGCGAGTCCTCCGCGGATATGTCGTTCCGATTTATTCACATCGAGTACCTTTCTCGCCTGACTGGCGAGAGTGGGATTAATCTGCATCAGCCTGTCGGTCACATCTTTATGTACGGTCGTTACTATTTGGAGCGTTCTCTACCAGAACCGATTCGTCTAATCCCAGATCACCTATCAGGCGCAGATAGATATCCACATTTCCGTCCTTATCCACCTCGATCTTCCGAATCAGACGCTTCAACTGTTCATTTGTCATATCGTGGACATCTGCGATATTCTCCATCTCCTTGAAAGTATTATTCAGAATGGACTCTAGCTGTTCTCCCTTGGTCAGGTGATACGAAACCATTTTCAGTTCATTCTCCAGCCGTTCGATCTCCTTACGCATGCCACCGATCTTCTCATTCAATTCCTCTCTAGTGATCAGATCATCCGTGTACATATCCATGTATTTCTCACGAGAATTGCGTAACTGATTCAATTTCATTGTCAGTTCTTTTTCATAGGCCTCATTTTCATCCTGTGCCTTATAGACACGCTGAAATTCTTTCACCACATGCTCAATAACCTTCTTCTTTTTACTGAGCACATCAGTAAAGTACTCCTGTAATACCTCAATCAATTCCTCCTCATCCACCGTAATTGCATTGGGACAGGAATCCGCTCCCTTTCCATTATGACCTGAACAAACCCACCTAACATAAGTGTTCTTGTATTTCCGCACAACCCTTCGGAAGGACCAGCCACATTCTTTACACTTGATCAATGTGGAAAATAAATATTTGTTGCTTTGCCGCTCATGTGTCATACGAAAAGAAGCATAACGTCCCTGCAATATTTCCTGGGCTTTTTCAAAGGTTGCATCCTCGATCAAACGCAATTCCGGTTTCTCCACAACCATCCATTCCGATGAATCCTTGCCTTTGCGTCTTCCGGTCAGGAAATCCTCCACCTCTTCCTTCCCATTGATGATTTTGCCGGTATATATTTCATTTGTCAAAATACGACAGATCGCAGTCTGGCTCCAATTACTGTTGCGTTTTGTTTTAAATTTCTGTTCATTCAGCATATTGGCAATTTGAGAGCTACCATACCCCTCTTCCGTATACCACTTAAAAATCTGGCGTACAATCTGAGCTTCTTTTTCATTGATCTTCAGACTAAAATAATCACCTATGGTTTTATCATATCCGTAAACAATGTTGGGGACACGACCTTTCTCTGCATTCATTTTCTTACCAAACTTAACACGCTTGGAAGTATTCGCGCTCTCCTCCTGAGCCAATGCGCCAAAAATGGTCAGCACAAATTCGCTGTTTCCCATACTTGTCATATTGGCAGTCAGAAATTGTGTTTCAATGCCCAAAGCTTTCAGCTTACGCACGCTCTGTAGCAGATCCACAGTATTTCTTGCAAACCGGGAAATATCCTTTACCACGACCATATCAAACAAACCTTTTTCGGCATCAGAAAGCATCCGCTGGAATTCCTTGCGGTTCTTGATCTTCGTTCCGGAAATACCTTCGTCTGCATATAATTTGATAAGGTTGTCCCCTGTACGCTTAGTATATTCCATGAAAAATTCTTTTTGAGTCTCCAAGCTGTTAAGCTGGTCATCTTTATCTGTTGACACACGACAGTATGCTGCGATGTTCATGGTGGTTTTCCTTTCTATTCCCTTTAAGTCCATCTGACTATTTCAATACGTTCCACAATTATAAATACGCTCTGTTACATCTATCAATTTATAACTTTTAATAAAAAAAAGCAAGAGATTTCTCCTGCTTTTTTTATATGACATTTTTCTTAAGATTATCCCTTTAGCAGATTTTGCGCAACACAATTATAAAACATATCATATTTGAGACACTAACCCTTCTAGAAATCAGCAGGATTGCTACTCAGTCATTTTGTACATCTTCTTTAATGCATTCTATTCTTCTATGTAATTGGCTTCAACAATCTCTTTGGGAAATTTGATCAGTACAGGATATGATTCATTTTATCTCTAAGAAATTTTCCATATCCCTTCGCGTTAATAATTTGATGCTTTTGACATAATCATAATGCAAATTTCTCCCAATATCTAGTTATAAGTCACATTTTCAATTTATAACATTTCCACAAGGGCTGCAACCAAAGCATCTATTGCTGAACGCTTATGAGGATTTAGAGCTCTGTCCGCTACATCTGGAAGTGAATTTGCAACCGACAATTTTACTTTTTTCTCCATAGTACTATTCCATTGCTTACCTTGGGATTTAAAGCATTCAGCCATACGGTCGGACCATTTACGATTGTTTCTAAACTCAGCAACATTTATATTCACTCCGTATTTTTCCGCAATTATGCCTATATAAGCAGATTTATCATAACAATCTTCTATTTCAGCCTCTGGAGAACCATTACAAATGGTATATGTAGTATTTTTCACATCTAGCAAACCTTGCTCTTCAGCATATGTGCCTGCAGTTTTTCCCGCTTCGTCATTATCTAATAAAACATGATATTTACATTGCAAGTTACTATAAAAAGATAATTTATACGGTAGATTACCGGCACCTCCAATGTAGTCAATTAATAAAGTACCGTTTAGCATAGCCCTTTTTATCTTCTCGCTCATACTAGGTAGCAATTTTTCTAATGCAATTTTATCATCTTCTCCTTCCACAATTAAAATATTTTCAGCATTTGTTAAATTATCCGAAACCTTTATTCCCAAGACTTCACGTATTTCTTTTACTTTTTTGACCGGAGTAGCCTTACCTTCATTAACAATTATATTTTCATTTAACCTTGTTCTGTTTATAAATAGAGGACTATGTGTAGTAAGCACTACTTGATGGTTAACTGCCAATGAACAGATTGTATCATATAATTGTCTTGCAATCTCTGGATGTAAATGTGACTCTGGTTCTTCAATCGCAATTACAGACACGCGATCCGTTTGTTGAGCTATGTTTAGCATAGCTAATGCCGTTAAACTTTTTATCCCATCACCCTTTTGTTTAATTGACGTTGCCGTTCCATCATCTATAATTACCTCCGTGTTTCTCCGTAATTCCGTCTTCCTTTTTTCATTTAGTATTCTAATATGAATATCTCTAAGCGCTGGCAAAAAATCCTTCATTGGTGATATAATTTGTCTCGAAATATTGTCTAACACATTTTGCTGTAGCCTATTTATAGTATCAATGGCCTTACTATATTCTTCGTCACCGTCTAATATTTGTAATTCACTCTCAATCAAAGATTCTATAACTCTAAGCGCATCTTGCTCTGTTCTAACCGCGGGAATAAAGTTAAAATCTATTTTTTTACAAACATAATCTATCAACTTCTGCTTGTTATTCGGATTGGCAAGTGCTGGCGTTCCTCTTTTAGGTATATCTATCTTAACAGAAGAATGATTTATAGATACTCTCACGGGAATATAACTACTTAGCCTAGTTCCCGTAATCTGTCTGATATCATTTATCTCATGTTCTGATAATTCAAAAGTTAAATCTACGGACGATGATCCATTAGGATTGCCCTCCTGTAAGGATACAGGGTAATCTCTCTCCCAGTTATACCTTGATTGAAAAAATCCTCTATTAACGCCAATAATACGTGGATTTGTTGCATAAATCTTCATTATATCCATTGCTAATGTTAATGCTCGTAGAATATTTGATTTACCTTCATTGTTTTTTCCAACTAGAACCGTCATATTATTTGTAGGTATCTTTCTAGCCGTCGTTATACTTCGATAATTAATCACAGAAAAATCTGATAACTTCATTTTAACAATTCGCCTTTCTTTGTCATTAGTATTTATATTGTACTTCCTCCGGCAAATACTTCACCAGTTCCTCTACCAACTCGTACACTTTCGTACCAGGTGCTATTTCCGCTGGAGTTCTACCTGCCCCATCTTTTATAATCCGTTTTGCATACCGAATCGCCAGTTTTGGATTGCCACGTTTCATAAGTATTTCAAAGATATTATCCATATTCTTCTGATACTTTCCTATTCCAAGTTCCCGGAATTTGTCATTCAAAAAGGCAATATATTCCGATCTGTGATTATTGGACGTGTAATAAGCGAAATGCAACAAGAACCAAAACTCAATACACTCATTACTCCATGCAGTATGATATTGTAATTGTGGATCCTTTTTGTTCAAGCTCTCCGCTCGTTCCACTACACCGTTAAATCGCTCCGGCGGAAAACTGTCTTTGTCATAAACGCACCAGATCTGCCCCTTGGTTATCTTATTTCTCTTGACATAATCCTCAGCCATACCAATAACCCGCATTGTTTCCGCCTGACAAGGTTCTATTTCGATCAAAACCATATCCTTGTAAACCGGATTTTCTTCAATCAATTTCTTAAATCCCGAAAAATACAATGGCTCCGTTTGTTGTCCTTCACAGAAAATATAATATCTATACTGCTTCATCTCCATATACTCTTGGCGACGTTTTTTCTTCCACTTTTCAATTCCGGCTTTTTTAGGCATTGACCTTCCCCCAATCTATAATTCTTCTGAGGTACGGATCAGCGCCATACTTACCTTCTAGATACTGCTTATCAAACTTGGCGTCCTTTCTGACAGACTCACCCTTTTCATTTTTGAATTCCACCAATGAATACAATTTTGAATTCTGCGAGTTCCCCTTTGCCACAAACCATATTTCATCTCTGCGAAATACTTCACTGTTCATGGTTGACAGATCATGAGACGTAAATATCAGTTGAGCCTTGTGCTTGTTAATTTCGGTATCATTAAACATCATGATGATGTGGCGCAACAAAACCGGATGAATCTTTGCATCCAATTCATCAATTACTAATGTGGTTCCGGTAAGCAAACTCTCCGCAATAAAGGGAAGCAATCCAAACAGCTTCTTGGTTCCACTGGATTCATCAGACAAATTCAGTTCTGTTTCCACCTCATCCACAAGATGTTTTGTATAAACTTCAATCAGATCATGTTCTTTTTCTTCCACTCTGAAATCCACGATATCCAAATCCATTTCCTGAATCATATCGAGCATCAGGTGCTTAACGTCCTCAGATGTGGAAACTGCCATTCTCAGTTCTTGGATTGGATTGCCATAATTCAGAAAATCAACGCCGCATTCAAACCAGTGCAACACATCCTTAACTACCGCATTCCCTTTATAGGCAATTCCTAAATAGGAAATTAACGCAAGTGTTTTTGAAAGGTCATGACTTACCTTTAGCTTCGCAAAAGCCCCCTTTAATTCAATCCCCTTTTCATCTCTTGTAAACAATGCAGAACGCCTTCTTGTTTCAAGTTTCACCCTGTCTAAGCTTTCATAGATGACAACATCTCGCTTTACACGCAAAATATACCGATACTCTGCGGAATCTGTGCGAAAGAACAGTTCAAATTCTGTTGGTTCGTTTTTTTTGTCGGAAAATGCGAAGGGCTCCACTAAAATTTTCTTCTGAAGATATACTCTTTCCTCATTGTCTTCAGTCGCATACAGAGGGCGTAGAATCTTAGTAACCAATGTGTGCAATGCCGCTAATACATTGGACTTTCCCCCACCATTAGGACCATAAATAGCCGATACCGGCAGATACAATTCTCCATCCCTGTCTTTCATGATTCTATCTTCGTGTTCAGAGATTGCCGCGGCCTGCATATCAAATGTCACTTCGTCACGAATGCTTTTGTAATTTTTCACAGTAAATTGGCATAACATATCTATGTACCTCCGTCCTTATCTCTATTATATCCCAATTTTGGCATTTTGCAATATAATATTGAGATTTTTTCTCACATATTGTCGCCAAATTTTATTTTCTAATAATCACACTTTTTCTCCTCACTGTTTAATGCAGCTTCCTTTATGGCTCTCTCCACCTTAGGTGCATTTGCCTCTATCAGAATTTTTAATATGTAATCGGCGGTCACATCCGCCGGATTGGGGTTATGAAAACGGTAATTTAATTTTCTCTTTTTCACAGCGATGGGCCTCCCTTCTTTTTTGTTCTTTCAATCCTATGAGAAACGATATCAAATTAGAATCATTTATCACTCAAACACCTCTCTCAAAAGATCCATCCTCCTCAAACCGCTTTCCGTCCTCTTACTTGCACCGTCCACCAGGACAGGTTTGCACACATCCAAAATACGATCATAGATTCTGCATTTATTCACATCCTCTTTGGCGGTTTCTTTCATCAGATCCAAGGTCAGATTGGTTGTAATAATCATAGGTTTCCGGGACAACCATCTTCTGTTGATTACATTGAATACATTTTGCACAGCAAACTCTGTATTACGTTCCGCCCCCAGATCATCTATGATCAATAAATCATAAGACATCAAGGCCTTCATATATTCCTCTGCATCCAACACAGAAATATTAGATATCGTTGCAAAGTCCGTCATCAACACACGCACTTCCTTATCGATCAAGGCATTTGCAATAGCTGCCGCCATATATGTTTTCCCTGTCCCGACTCCACCCCACAATAACAACCCGATATCTTTCCTACGCATCATGTCCCAATTGTCAACATAGCTCTTTGCTTTCTCCATGGCAGGCACTTTGCCATCATCATGCTCAAATGTCATGTCACACAGGCTCTTATCGTGAAAACAGGCAGCACGAAACGCACTGACCTGTGCTTCATGCTGCCTGTCCTTCATCTCCTTTTCCAATTGTTCCATTTGCGCTCTTTGACATGCACACGCTCTGGGGAACCGTGTCCTTTCTAACACCGGCTCTGACAAAATCCTCTCCAACGGTTCCTTGCAAACCGCACAGTGTAATACTCCATTATTATCCAAATATGTTTTTTCTTCACTCATCAAAAGCTCTCTCCTTCCGCATAGCTATCGTTGTAATTAGTAGTTGTATCATTTGTTTTTCTTAAGTAGTTAGGGGAATGTTTTCTGTCCGTGTGACGGAAAGAATTCTTCCCTTTATCGGGATTCTTTTCTTTCTGTCTTATAGACACTTCTTGATCCGTCAAAAGACTCTCCGGCAACAGGACATACAAATCATTTGCTCGTCTGTAACCGTTCCTACGCTTACGAAGTAATCCAGCCTCCACTAATTCCCGTTCTGCATTCTTAATCGTCATTTTAGAACGCCCCAGATCGTGAGCCAGATGTTCGATTGTATAAATCACATAAACATCTCCATGCTCATCCACCATGTTATTTTTTTGTGAAAGAGTAGTTCTGTTCAGTAACATGCCGTATACCAGTTTCGCCGTCTGACTAACGTTAAAATTCACAAGGAAATTCGGAATTGGAATGTACGTTGGCAAATGTGTGTCAGCCTTCATAGGCCGCCCCTTTATCGTATCCGTCATAAGCACCGCTCCTCCCGCCTTAACGCCTTCCTATCTGCAAGCATCTTCTGGGAATAAGACACAATATCCCACAATTGTTTTGCATCTTTGGACAGTTCTTTATACCTCTCATATTCCCGATTTGCTTCTGTTTCTAAAGCCTGCATCTCTTTCTTCAAAGTAGCCGGATCAACCTTGCCTAACAGCTTTTTCTCTGTCAGGATGCTTTTTGCTATATAGTATTTATGAAGGACTTCCTGATTCTGCGCCTGCATAGCCGCCTTACGTTTCTTAAAATGCTGTCCGGCAATCTGTTCCTGAATTACCTTACCTTCTTTGTACCACGCATAATATTGAAGGATCTGCTTAATCTCCTTGACACGATTTTTCTTTGCGTTACCGGATTTGGCGATATCGCTCAATTCTGCCTGTTTTTGTCCGGCATATTTCTTGAGGTCATCCACTGTTCGGATATGGTTTTCTTTCAAAACCATAAGAAGCCTGGACTCCTTTTTCAAATTGGTACATTTCGCTTTCTGCGAACCATAGGCAAATCGCTCGGCAACCGCATTCCTCTCGTCAAAATACTTAGTCAGACATTCCAAAAGACTCACCTCTTTCGGTTCCATTGACAGAGCTCTCATTTCCTTTGAAATCTCCGCGATCACCTCAATAATGGTGTTTAACTTATCCTTGAGCGCTTTGATTCCCTTGTTCATATTCCTTATGAACCGGTTCATCTCCCCTTTTCTCGTCCGAATCCCTTTCTTTTCCATCTCCCTGACATGAGGGCCCTCATGAATCTGTGGTATAATATCCAAACCCTGTTCTTTATAGCTGCGATGATCAATGGATGCATCAATCGATTTCTCACGGAATGTATCATTCACCAGCTTCGCCCAGTTTTCTCTCCATTCCTCCAAGGTCTCCGGTCTGCCCCAATCGGTAGTCCAGACTGCATTGAATAAAGGTCTGCCTCTTCCATCCAAAATAGGATTTCCGTCCGCATTAACAAGGTATTCACGTCTCTGTTTTGCTCCCCAAGTGCCATCCTCATTCATAGGACGAATCGGACAGAGCACATGAATGTGCGGATTAGAAATTCCATCCTTCTCCGGCTCATGAAATGCCACATCGCAGATCATACCCCTCGACACAAAATTGTCTGAGATAAACTTTTTAGCCAATTCCCAATTCTCTTCCCGGGATAATTCATTCATCAGAGCAATGTCAAAACTGTACGCCAACTGAGCCTTGGAATGTTTCTCCACTGCCTCAACTGCATTCCACAATGTCTCCCTGTCATAAAAAGACTCCGGCATATAATCCGGAGCCATGATCTTGGTGGCAATTACGCCACCCTTATGCGTGTAATCGAAAGTTTCTCCATAATAATCATCATGAAGCTTCTCACCCGCTCTATAAGCCGCAGATGCGACAACTGCTTTTCCTGCAGACCTTGAGACCTGATCCACATGAAAATGATATAGCGCCACTAGGCATCCACCTCCTTTCCGTTCTGCAGTATGGCTTCCTTTAACGCTTGGTGAAATACTTCCAAATCCAAGCTCCCAAAAACTGCACTCATTTGAATTTCTGTCAGTTCCTTTAATTCCGGAAAGTACTGTTCAACGATTGCACCAACAACGATCAGTCTATGGGTGCGTTCCTTCCGGCTCATGCTTTCACGGTATTTCAATCTGTTCTCCGCTCTTTTCAACTGATGCTCCGCCTGATTCTTTTCCATTCTCGCCTGTTCCAGATCTGTTCGAAGCTTCTGTAATTTCTTGTTGTTTTCCATTTTGAAACCCTCCGAATAATA
Source organism: Lachnospiraceae bacterium (assembly GCA_017478245.1). Taxonomy (GTDB): domain Bacteria; phylum Bacillota; class Clostridia; order Lachnospirales; family Lachnospiraceae; genus Acetatifactor. The sequence goes on along the minus strand of JAFVDW010000052.1, from coordinate 24,840 downwards.
TATCTTTCGTCATCTCCCCTCCTCATTTCCCGGCAGGTAACCTCTGGGTTCTTTAGCCCTGTGGACTATTTTGGACTGTGCCGTTTTCACGTTCCTGGCTCGCTCCCCGGTTGTTCCGGAATCATCGCTTAGCTTCCCTATAACGGTCATGATTTGGAATGCTCATGAAGTTGTAAATTCATTCTCGCAAAATAAAAGGGCTAATCCCGTATATCCGAAAGGCAGGAAATTGGACAAAAAAATAAGAATTTCCACGTTTTTGGAAATTCTGTTGTAAAAGGTATTATGGACTTGGTAAAATAGATAAGGCGATAAAAGAATCAGAATGGGAACACACGAAAGAAGGAACAGCATTCCTTCCCGATAGATGAACTCGGACTGGATGATAGCACCGTTGAAATTCTGAAAGATGGAAATCTCAATGTGAGACTAATCTGCGAATTGATCAAGCATCCGGAATTTCCAAACATGCTCTCCGACTTAGAGATCTATGTGGACAATCTGGCTGCCGCGCAAATACGCAATATGAATAAATATATCGAAGTATCCCGGATGAAGCTAAAAGAAAAAAACATTTCCGACAATGATCATTTCATGAAAACCCTGGCTTCTGCAACCATCAAAGAGGAAGAATATTTTGGGAATTTACTTGGGAAAGACATAGCCCTTATAGCCAAAGACATTAAAGAAGCTCATGCCGGAGACTCCAATACCGGAAGTGATACAACCGAGATAGATGAGGTACTGGAAGCATTTGAAGAAGTGCAGAAAGCTGATAATGCCACCCAGGCTCAAATGGTCATGTACAGCAAGATGTTCAAAATAAATTTTTAAAAAATGGATCCTTATGAATTTAAAACCTTTGCCGATCTGATACAACGCTACTCAGATATATTCAAGACACCCAAGGGCAACGGTCGTGGAAAAAAAAAAAACTAATTGAACTTGAACCGGGGATAGCTGCCGCAAGGTCAGCGCAAGGGCACCGCCCTTGTCCGGGATTCTTCCCGCAATCTCCCGATGGAATGAAATGAAAAGAGGGCGCACATCACCTGCCGGAAGGGTAGGTATAGAAGTGCGCCCTTAGTAGCTAAGGGATAATATGCCCATAGATAATCCCTCGTTGAAATAAAAGCAATATAGAGGAACTACAGAGATAGCGTTAATTAAAATAGAGCCATCGCTTATTTATGAAGATTTTGAAAATGAAATTTGGTAACTGATACTCTCTCTCAATCCAAGATTTGCAGTATCCCTTTCTCACCATATACAAGTTTTTTTAATAATATCATAAAATAATCTCCCCAATTAATGATACAATCGTCATAGGCAGAGTAAAAAAACCTTTTTCTGAAAAAAACAACGTCATATTTTCCTTTTCTATCTCACCTATAATTAATAACTGATCTTCCAAAAAATTATTGTATTCTTCCACAACATCCATGGAAATTTCATCTTGTGCTTTCATCGGATTTAAATTTATAACCATATCTTCACTCCATATGGGATGGGTATAATGAATTTCCAAAAAAGCATAGTGTTCCATAAATCGCTTTTGTTTCTCATTATAAATATACCCCATATTATCGTACATAGTCATTATCCTTCTGACATCTGTTTTTCATTTTTCATAATAACCTGCTTGCTCTAATATTTTTTTCACAGTTTTCGTTGTCATCTCTCCTATTTTATAAAATTCGCTAATTGCTCATACAATTCTTAACAATTTATGCAAGAAACTTTAAACATTCCAGTCAATCTATCAATGCTATACACACGCAGCGAAGTAATATTTTCCCCATTGTTTAATTCATTATTAATTGTGTTTCTATCATGTAACATGTGTTACGTTTTAACCATTAAGATATCGCAGTATGTTTTCGGCAATGCCCATGCATTCCTCGTCATTATCCAAAAAGACATCCTTTCCAAAGGCAGCAGAAAATATTTGACTGATATACTCTGCAAGCTCTTTCGCACAGATTTCTTCAGTAGCATTTATGTAATCCCCTATTCTTTTGATTTCTTTCTCATATTCATCATCTGGCGCCATAGGGAATAAACCAACAGGATCCCATTTGTTGATAATATCTTCTAACTTCATTTTCCCAATTCTATTTTCTGTCCGAATATCATACATTCACAATATTTCTCCAATGTTAAGTCCCTACTCCTGTTCCCAAACCTTGATTTCAAAATAAGTGTTTTTAATGTTTAGCGGAACCAATATATCATCACGGAACTTCAAAGAATATTTGCCCTTGAGCCTCCCTGCACTTGACGCCTGTAGCGCCTCTTCCAGAAATTGATATTGCAGTATTCTGTTATAAGCATGTTGGGTGATGTAAATAGTCCGCTTAGTATCTGTGTCATTTTCATCTGCTACCGGAAGCTCAACCTTCACAAGCTTGCCCTCTCGTTCCAACTGCTCCAATTGTTCTTCCGTTTTTAATGTTTCAAAATCCAGATCACTGCAAAGGAACGCATAATAATCCGTCATGACTATACTATAGGGATCGGATCCATCCATAGCATAATCCATGGACAGAAGTTTTCCGTTTCGAACAGTGAAAGAGATTCCGTGTTCTTCCTCAAAATCAGCTTCTCCACGGACACTATATACCAGATCCTCTTCCTTCTTGGGTTCAAAAACATAGATCCTAAATGGTTGAAATTCTGCAAAGAAATCAATTTCCTCACTCTCACAATAAGACTCATTGGTCCATCTTTTTAACTTCTCAAGCTCTGATTGTGCAAGCTGATCCAGATCATTCTTACAACGCTGGATATACGCATCCGTGATATTGTCAAGCACCTTAACTCCACCTCGATATACCATCAGATCTGCCTTAAACAGTTCGCTATGTACACTCCCTATAGCCTCATCATCTTCATACTCATCCTGCCCTTCGTAATCCTGAAAGCGCTTCTCAATGCGGGTAAACATTTTGTCACAGATTTCCCACGAAAAATCTACATCGTAAAACAAGCCACCCTCGTTTTTGATAAATTCATAGTAGTCAAACAGATATTTTGCAAAATATTCTTCCCCTTGATACGGCGAATAAATGGCTGTGGGATTCTTAAAGTAATCCCGAATAAACGGCAGAATGCTCTTCTGCAGATCTGTATTTACCAACTTGTAATCCTGATCCTTCAACACTTCAATCGGAAGGAGTTTCCCGGCACATACAGCCTCGATCTGATCAGCATCGACTTTTGACAAAAAATCCTCACTCATAAACTGTTTTTTCAGAAGCCAATAGAGAAAATAAGCTGCCGGCTTCAGGGCTTGTTTCTTAACACACAACTGTTCCTCTGAGCTCAACTCTTTTTCACTTTGTTTGTTGTTGATCTGTAAATATTCTCTCATTACATCCTGTAATGTCTCATCAGTAGGATAGCATTCAAACTGAAATCCCACGAGATTAACAGGAGCAGATTTGCTACTCTTCGCAGTCGATCTTCCAAGCAAAACAGCTCCTATCGCAAACGGCGCCGCGAAAATTAATAAGACGATAAAAGCACCAATATGACCATTTGTCAACAAACTGTCAAGCGCAACTGCCAGGAAAAAAAGAGCCAATTTCGTCAATATGGAAAGAGCCACTGCATTTTTTCGTCCTGCAAACAATCTTATTAAGGACACAACCGATATCACAAGGCATAACAAATCAAAGATAAAAATAATCCAATCATATACTTCATTTGTCCGGTTCCCCACAAAGAGACTCATTCCACCCGCTAATGCAAGAAAAGCATCAATGCCTGTTACAATACCCAAATATACTTTTTTCATCCTCTGTACCTCTTCACTTCTTATTTTTTTCCCAAATATTTAGTCGAAACCTACTTTGTCGGTCAAACTCCCTCTATTGTTCTGCTGACAATTATAACATGATTCACTTTCGAGCTTCAACAAATAAAAACACTCATTGCAACATATTTCATAACACAAAAATGCCATACACTCACTGCCTATCAGGCACTTCGTGTATAGCTCTATAAAATATCCTATTCTATTTCCCAGATCACCTTCCCTACAAACCGTTCTATTATGCAACAACCGTATGTACAGTCGATTTGGATACACCGAACGCCTTGGCCGTCTGCCGGACTGTTGCCTGACTGTCAATGATGTAATTGGCAATGCTGACAGCGCGCTCTTCAATATAATCCTTCAAAAGAATACCCCTCAAGAATCTTTTTAACATTGTATGAATAATTCTGAAAGGGTATGACTTACAGCGTGAACATTTTTACTTCATCCTTCGTCAGTTCTACCGATTTCTTGCTACACTTTGGGGCATATCTCAACAACTCCATTAAATTCACATGATTTCATTGTTTTTCTCATTGCGGAAGGATGATTGTAAAGGTTGTCCCTCCGCCCGGCGTGTCAGAGACACTGATTTTCCCATGATGCGCTGTGATGATTTCTTGGGCTATACTAAGTCCAAGCCCAAAGTGCTCCTTGCCGGACCTGGAAGCATCCTCTCTGTAAAAGCGCTCAAAGATATGATCCTTGGCAGAAGGCGAGATTCCGATACCATTATCGATGACCTGTAGACAGAATTCCCTGCGCCGATGAATCAGCTTCAGTATGATTATCCCTTTTTCCCTTCCATAACTGATAGCATTGGATAGCAATATTTCCATCACCTGTGTAATGCGTTCTTCATCACAATTACAGACAGGAAATATCTTATCCTCCAACTGCAGAAATAAATCTATGCCTTTCCCAGTTGCAATGGGCTTATAAGCCTCATACAGATTTAGAAGAATTGTATCCAACTCATGCTTCTTCATACAAAACGACCAGTTATGACTATCCGAACGAGCCAGGGTAAGCATATCACTGATTAAGTGTGACATCCGATTCCCTTCCGATTCAATGGTACGAAAGAAAGGCTCCTGCTCGAAGGGTTCTGCATATTGCAGCGCAGAGTTACAAGATAATATGACAGAAAGCGGCGTTCGCAGTTCATGAGACGCTGCTGCAATAAAGCTCGCCTGTTGCTCATAGGATTTCTTGATCGGGCGCATCAGTCTTCCTGTGTAAAAATAAGAAAAGAAGAACAGGAGCAACAATGCTATCATGTTCATCCCCATAAGTAACATTCTCTGGCGAAAGAAACGAGTCTCCAACTCCTTCGTGGAAAATAGAATGAGCGTACACAGATTCCCGGAGGAGCGGTGCACGTTGCTGATACTAACGTAATATTCTTGCTGCAACGCTTTGTAGGCAAATTCCTTATGCGTCAATCCGTAAGCAGACGAATCCGTAATCTCCTCAATCCATTCCTTATTATTTCCCGCCAGCTCTTCCGCCAACCGCAGTTCCTCTGCGGTCAAAATATCTACCGTATAAGATAATGGCTCTCCATTGTCGTAAAGCGCAATGATATATTTATCTCCTGCACGAACCTTGGTAATCCATTCGTAGGTGATTGTCTGCTGACTTTCCAGATTTGAAAGCAGCGTGTTCATCTCTCCGGTAAAGCTTAAGAAACTGTTTTCTCTGCTATCCTTTTCCGAAATAGCTTGAAATCCAACAGACAACGAAACCAGGAGCAGCCATGTGATTCCGGTGAAAAGACCTGCCAGTTTCAGACGTGTTTTTTGATACATAACTTTTCCCTTTCCTTTTTCAGTCCCTCATTCCAATCGATAACCAACTCCGCGAACCGTTTTCAAGGTTACAACCGAGCCTACACTTTTGATCCGCCGTCTGATGAAATACACATAATTGTCCAAATTACCTTCTTCCACCTCTGCATCCGGTCCCCACACTTTGACGAGAAGCGTCATACGCGGTAACGTCTGCACCCGGTTGAGCAGGAAGTATTCCAACAATGCCCCTTCCTTTTTGGAGAGTGTACAGGAGCCTTTCGGTCCGGTCAGAATATTTTCCACACTATTATAGGAAATATCACTATAAGAATGTATTTCCTGATTTTCTAAAATCCGCGGTCGTCTACGGATACAGCGTATACGGGCAAGCAGCTCTTCGAAATCAAAGGGCTTGACCAGATAATCATCCGCACCCGCATCCAATCCGTCTATTTTGTTGCTTATCTCACCCAACGCAGTCAACAGTATCACTGGAACAACATTCCCCTGGGAACGCAATTTTTTCAAAATGGTCATTCCATCCACATGCGGCAACATCCGATCAAGCAAAATCAGGTCATAAATCTGTTGCTTTGTATAATATTCTGCCTCCCCCCCATCTTCACAGATATCCACTTGACACCCCTTCTTTTCCAACTGAAAAGCCAGCGAATAACTCAAATCATGATCATCCTCTATCAATAATATACGCATAGAAAGCTCCTTTCTGATGTTCTTTATTATCTTAGCACAGTTATCTTTATTTTTTCTCTAATTCTTAGAGAAAGATTAGAGATTGCTATGTTATATTTTTGTAAAACAAATTCAAGAATGAGAGGATATCGCCATGCAGCAAAAAAAGAAGCATTACATCTATCCACGTTTTCTCGTCTGTCTACTTTTATTTTTTTCAGTATCCGGTCTGATGGGATGCGGCAACAGCAACAAAGAAACCGGCAGTACCGGAAGCAATATAAGTAAAGACGAAAACACAAACAACCATGCCACGGCAAAAGGAAGATATATGGAAACACAGCTTTCCACGCCCGATGGTTTTGAGGGTACGGGCAGTCTGGTGCAAATGTCAGACGGCAGCCTCGGAATCTTCGATTATCAAAACGGCATCAAATACATTTCCACCGACGGAGGCAATGACTGGAGCTGTGAGGAAGTAACAGCTCTATCCGGGATTATTCAATCGTGCAATGACCTGGACGGTGCAATGGCTCCTGATGGCAGCATTTTTCTTTCGTATACTATGTGGAACGAATCCACTGCTGAAAAGCTCTATCCTGAAAAATATGTGTACCTTACTGCCGACGGAACGAAACAGGATTTTGAATTGGGTCTGGAGGATTATAAGACCTGCCTTACTCAGGAAATTTTCAGTCCCGACGGACATTTGTTTGCAACCACCGACTACAAGGTGTACGAAATCGATGTATGGAACCAAAGCTATAAATTGCTTTTTGAAACGGAGCATATGGACGGTTTATCGATGTGCACCAGTGGTACACAATTGGTTGTACTGGATGGTACCTTCGTTTATTTTTACGACTATGAGAGCGGTCAACTTAACAGCGAGGATACCGTATTGAACACTTTCGTGGCGGAACAGCGTGTGGCGGGCAGCGGAATTGCCCTGTGTAATGCCATCGGAGAGAAAGCAGGTAGTTCCCTATATCTGGCATCGAGAGGGGGCATCTATCACCACATTATAGACGGCAGTGTCATGGAACAGTTGGCAGACGGCAATCTGAATACGTTGGGTGATCCCACCAGAACGCCTATTAGCCTCCTCCCACTGGCAGAGGACACCTTCCTGATTCTCTATCAAAATGGTGAACTATACTCTTATGTATACGATCCCAATGCGTCTGCTGTCCCGGAGGAACAGCTTACCATTTACGGTCTGAACGACAACGAGACCGTACGACGTGCCATCAGTGTTTTCCGCAGAGAGCATCCGGAGGTATTCGTTCGATTTGAGATTGGACTTGCCGATGAAAACGGTATGACAGCCGACGACGCCATCCGCAATCTGAACACCAGGCTGTTGGCAGGGGAAGGTCCTGATCTCCTTTTGTTGGACGGAATGCCTATTGACTCCTATGTGGAAAAAGGGATTCTGGCAGATTTAACATCTCAAGTAGCAGAATGGAAAACAAATAACGACTTTTTTGAAAACATACTACAGGCGTATCAACAGAGAAACGGTCTCTTCGCTCTACCCATTCGCTACGAAATACCCATCATTGCCGGGACAGAAATGGATCTGAAGGGTATTCGGGATTTGAACTCTCTGGCTGAAGCCGTAGAACGTATTGCCGATAGTGGGCAGGTCAAATGGACGGTACTTGGCACCTATACCGCAGAGACACTTCTGGAAAAGCTGTACCCACTGTGTGCAGACGCCTGGATTACCGCTGATAACAGACCGGATGAGGCAGCATTGCGGGAGTTCCTCAACGATGCCAGACAAATTTATTCAGCGGAGCAGAAAAACTTAAGTGAAGAACGAAAACAGCGCTATGCAAGATATATGGACATGGTTTATGAATTCTATTCTGTGCAGGAGGCACAAAGAGTTCAACTGGGAATGGACACCCAAACACAGGATCAACTGTTAAAAGAGCAGATTCTTGCAGCAGGATATCTGTATTCCATGAGAGACTATCGCACCTTAGTCTCCGTGCGTAACGAATACCGCAATAACGCAAGGGATTACCGCTTCCAAGTATGGAACGGTCAAACATCCAACCTATTTGTCCCTACAGGCGTGGTGGGTGTGTGTGCTAATGCAAGGAATCCGGAGACTGCGGAAGCATTTCTGGAAACCTTGCTGCAAAAAGAAGTGCAAAAGGTAGATTTAAATGATGGCTTTCCTATCAATCGAGAAGCATTCGAGGCGTTTACCGCACAGCCTTCTATTGGAAATGACGACTATAGTCTGGGTATGTCCAACGAAGACGGTGAATTGGTTGGTCTGGAGGTCAAATGGCCCAATACCGAAGAAAAAGAAGAATTGAGACATCTGATTGACTCCCTGACCACACCAGTGCAGACAAATCAGCAGATCAAGGAGGCTATCCTTTCCGCCGGAGAGAAAGCACTGACAGGAGAAAAGAGCATTGAGGAAAGCGTGGATGAAATCGTACAGAAAATTTCGTTGCAATTATCGGAGTAATGGAAACCCGCCTCGCAGTGACCGCACCCACAGAAGTAAGATTTACAATGGCAGGCTATCCCAGAGCCGGGCTCTTTTTCTGCTTCCTAGTCTGACAGGCGTCAGTGTATTTGTGTTGTTCCCCTTTGGGGATGTAGCAAAACGCTCCTTCCAGACGGCTATGACCAAGAAATTCTGCGGAATAGCGAATTATACAACCATATTTCACAATCAGGCGTTTTTGCTGGCGGTGACCAATACTGCAAGATTTGTCGTGGTGGGGATTCCTCTTTTGCTGGTACTTTCCCTTTTGCTGGCACTGATGATTGACGGCTCCCCTTTTGTACAGGGATGGAAGTCAGTTTATCTATTTCCCATGGCAATTCCTACCGCCACAATGGTGTTAATCTGGAAGCTGCTTTTTAGCGGAAATGGTCTGCTGAACGGTCTGCTGCGCAAAAGGGGTGTCCCCCCTACTGACTGGCTGGGCAGCGATGCGTCCTTTGTAGTTTTGGTCTTTAGCTATCTCTGGAAAAATATGGGCTACACCATTGTGCTCTGGATGACAGGACTGCGAAGCGTGTCGGTGGAACGCAAGGAAGCCGCCAAGGTGGACGGCGCCTCTCGTCTGCAGTGCTTTCTCTATGTGGTACTGCCGGAGCTTACTCCCATGGTGTTCACCATCACTGTGCTCTCCTTCCTCAATTCCTTTAAGGTATTCCGGGAAGCCTATCTGGTGGCGGGGGCATACCCACAACAGAAAATGTATCTGCTTCAGCATCTGTTCAACAACTGGTTCACCAATTTGGAGATGGACAAGATCGCTGCAGCAGGTGTGTGTATTGCAGCGGTGTTCCTGATAGGAGTATTCGCATTGCAGAGACTCTGGGACAGACAAGAATGAATGTGTTTTTCCTCAATATCCAAAAGTTTAAGCAAACTATAAAACAAGAATGGAATGATAATATGAAAATAATCCCAATATCTACAGTTCACCATAAAGCCTGGTTCCGAATCCGCACTTTTTTTAGAAGACTATCATGCAATATTACTCTTGGCATTCTCGCCATACCGGTCTTTCTCCCGGTTATGATGGTTATGTGCGCGTCCATCAAGAGTGGAAACGAGCTGACTACGCTTTTGGCACCCGTGGTGAACAGCGGAGCAGGCGAAATACAGTGGAATTTTTTTTCATTGTATCCTACCGGTGGACATTTTTTCCGATTGTTATTTTACACCCCGGAATTTTTCACCGTATTCTGGAATTCCATGAAAATTGTTTTCCTAATTTTACTGGGACAGTTATTCATCGGCATACCGGCAGCATGGGCATTTGCAGCTTTTCGGTTTCGGGGCAAAAATATATTATTTCTACTGTATCTGTGTCTGATGCTGCTCCCATTTCAGGTGACGATGCTGCCCTCCTATGTGATGCTGAACAGTATACATCTGATGAATACGCAGGCAGCCGTGATCCTGCCGGCGGTATTTTCCACCTTTCCGGTGTTTCTGACATACAGGAGCTTTTGCGAAATTCCCCAAGAACTATTGGAAGCTGCCCGGATGGATGGCGCCGGAGAGGGGAGCATTTTCCTTGCACTCGGTCTGCCTCTGGGCTCCGGGGGAATTCTGTCAGCGTTGGTTCTGGGATTTCTGGACTATTGGAACATGATGGAACAGCCACTGGCATTTTTGCAGGATAAGACTTTATGGCCATTGTCTCTCTATCTGCCCGAGATTGACATTGCACACGCAGGAAGGGCGCTGGCGGCATCCGTCATCACACTGATTCCCGCCACGTTCGTGTTTGCATTGGGACAGGACTATCTGGAGCAGGGCATCGCCGCTTCCGGAATCAAAGAATAAGAACAGGACATCAGATTCATATGGAAAAAGAAGAATTTATTTTAAATAAATACAATCATAAATCAAAGGTGCTCAAGGGGTTCGCCCTGTTTTTGGCATTCATGCTGTGTTGTACCATTATCTCCCGGGCAATCTACGCTTACCGGATGCCGCAGGTGGAACTGGGCACTGTCTGTCGCAAGAGCATCGAGCATAGTTTTTCCGCCATGGGAAGCATCAATGCCGTGAATGAAGTCCCGGTGGTACTCCCGGCAGGCTTACTGATTGACAAGGTCTGTGTGCGGGAAGGAGAATCTGTCACGACAGACACCGTTCTGGTACAGTTGAATATGGTGTCGCTGAAGGAACTCATTGATGCTCTGGAGGAGCGCATTGCTTTGCAGGAGCAACAGTTAAAAGAGCTCAAATCTAACCGTACACTGGCAGCCCAGGCAAGAAAGCGTGAGGCGGCTTTTGCCAAGGAGAACCTGGACAATGTTACGCAGTCTCAGGAGCTCAACGTCCAACAGGTCAGACAACGCTACGACGATGCGACCAATGCGCTGTCCGCTTACCCCTCCTGGGAAGCCTATTATGAGGAACAAATCAGACAGGATACACAGTATCAGTCCTTGCTGAATGACCCGGAGCAGGAAGATGGCTTTCACAGCTATGAAGAGGCTTTGACGCTATCCCTGCAGGAGGCTTGGGAAGCCGGCAAGGCAGCCTTGGAAAATACGGTAAAAGAGGCTCAGAACGCACTACAAACCGCAGAAAACGACAAGCGTGTGGCAATCGCACAGGCAACCCATGCGAAGGAGGATGCAGAACAAGCAACTACTGATGAGAAAAGCAATCAAATGGAAATCGAACAGACCATAGCGCATCTGAAAGTAGAATTGGCAGTCTATCAGCCCTTATTGGAACAAGAGGGCAGGATTCTCAGCGGCATGGACGGAACTGTGCAGACGCTCAACATACGAACCGGAGAGAAGACGCCGGACACCGCCTCCCTGATTTTGGCAGACGGCTCACAAGGCTGGATCTTTGAGACCGTTCTGAATCATGAGCAAATAATGCTTTTGGACGGTGAAACCACCGTCTCTCTGAAATTACAGAACAGCTTAGGGCAATTACAGAACTGCTCTCTACTTACGGTCAAAAAGCTGGACGAAAGCAACTATGCCGTAACCGTCAATGCAGGCGAAGGAAAGCTGTCCCAAGGCATGCTTGGTACCTTGGAATTCTCCAGGCAGCAGGGTCCCTATGACTGCTGCGTTCCGACCTCTGCGATTCACAGCATTGATGGCAGGGACTATCTTTTCATGGTGCGCGAGACCTCCACCATCCTGGGCACAGAGCTCCATGTGGTGCGAAGGCAGATCAAGGTACTGGATCGCAATGACTCCGTTGTCGCGCTGGAGGACGGTGCCCTTGGGCAAGAGGAGCAATTTGTCACAGGCTGTGAGAGCGAACTGAAAAACGGGGATGTTGTCCGCCCTATGGAGATACTTCCATAGGCGGCGACAAAAGATGGTGACGTTTGCAAAAAACATTCTGCGCTATAATTGCATCAATGCCATACGCAACCGATTTATTTATATCTGCAAGAAAATATCCTTTATTCTCTTCAATAATAGCAAAATAACGTGGTACTAGATTTTTTAATACGATATCCATCGCCTCAGTTGTATTATCTTCATAATCCTTTAATATCAGCACATGCTCTTGATACTCCTTACTTTTATGTGACACAAATTCAAGCCCCAGGAATCCACTCTGCAAATCTTTTATATTGTGCCAAATCCATACGCATTTTTTTAAATCGTCAACATGAAAAGCAAATGCTCCATCCTTTTTACTGCCATTGTATTTCATCTAGCTCTCTCAAAAATTGCTCTCCTGTTTTGGGCTCAATCATTTTGATATAATAAGCCTTTCCGTACAGGTATTCCCGGAAATTCGCTTTTCTCTCGGAGGAAGTATTCTCCAAATGATTTGCCACACCGAATTGCTTGCAATAATGAATCTCCTGTCGCAATTTTCTCTTATAGTTTCTCGGAACTGCCAATCCATCCTTTTTAACAATAATTCCCGTGACGAGCCGTCTTTGATTTCCGGTGCTGATTCTCGTTTTTCTCGTATTCACCATAAAGCCATGAGCGTATACGATCTGCACGATGCCCTTAATCAGCTTGTCCATCTCAACATTTCCGGAAAAAGTCATATCATCTGCATATCTTGTATATATCAGCTTATGATTTTGCGCAAATTCCAATAGTTCTCTATCCATTTCACGACACGCAAGATTCGCCAGATAAGGGCTTGTGGGTGCCCCCTGGGGTAAACATCCATCGTGACAACAGATTGCCCCCAACTCATCAGCCGCAGCCCTGCTATACCCTATTTCATGGAATATTTCAATGACTGTCTTCTCGGCAATACTGGGGAAAAAATCCTTTATGTCGATATTAAGCATTTGCTCATACCCTATATGCTTCTTTGCATTTGTATATATGGAATGGTCTTTTCGGAAGCCTTCACAACACTCCGATACCGGAATTTTTTCAAGAATGTTATCCAATATCCATCTCTGCCGTAGTTTCAAGCTCCTGCTGGGCGCACATATTGTTCTAAGCTTTCCTCTTTTCCCAAGAATATGAAATTTCCGATAAACGTCCGGCTTAATTGCATACAACTGTAAAATTTCATATAAATGTGTCTCATCAAATATGACCGGCAAATCCTTGTCCAACAATGATGACGCATATTTCGTACATACATCTATATATTCTTTGCTGTATGTTCCCTTCATTGCATTTTCTAATCTGACAATATATGCTTTCTTATCCATTTTGTCTCCATGAAAAAAGAGTAACTGCTTAATAAATCAATGCTTTCACCACGCAACGCAATAGAAACGACTTGTTCGCCGAAGCCCTATGCGGCGAACAAGTTGATTCTATTGCGATGTTAGTGCCTTTGCTCAAGGAGGCGACTACACCTCAATCCAGTTACTCTTTTTTTATTCTACCACATATTCTATCTATTTCATATCTTTTCCGGAAAAATTTGAGGAATAAATAAATCGTCCCAACAAAACTCTGGCTGTTCATCCTCCGGTATCTCCCCGGAGAATACCTCCCACGAGTTGATTGCTACTTCTTTCCCCTTATCGGTCACTGAAAATCGATGCTCTGTAATGGCTATGTATTCCTCAACCAACAACTTATCTGCAATTTCGACTAGCGTATTAATGGGTATATGAAATTCTGTGGACAAAAAATCAAAGTCGATTCTTCCATATTTTTGAATATATGCTAACAGTAATCTCTCATACTCTTTCAATCTTTTTCCTCTCCCATGACTTTATTTCATATGCCTGATCTGCCATTTTCTTTTTTCTTCTTTTGATTTCCTCCAAGGTAATCGTTTGATTGCTGCTTCGCTCAAACAGCGGAACGTGATTGGCTCCATATCGCCAGAATGTACATAAGGTATTATTCGGTGTTTCGTAATAAAAGGCTATTAACAATTTCCCCCGTTCGTAGCCCATCGCATAATCCGCATCATCCTTATTTTTCCCTACAGCTTCTTCATAAGGTCTGACTCTCTGTTCCATTTCATGAACCACATCACCAGGAAACACAAAATCCCCACGAAATGCAGACTGCAAACGTTCCCCCTCATTGAGCCACTCCACATCGTAGCCTTCTTTTTTTAATTTACCGATGAGCAGCTCTCCCCTCTTAGTCGCAACGACTCCGGACGCATAAAATTTAGTCCCCTGGAACTTGGTATATTCAAACCGTTCAAAAAAAGCACGGATTGTATGCGCAAGCGTAACCCCAGTGGCAACAATATCATCCACAAATACAATTATTTTTTTATGATATACCTCCACTTCATCCGCCTTGCTATATACCTCTAATAATACGTCCTTCCTAACCCTTCCCTGACATACCTTCCACCAGACATGAATCATTTCACTCGCACCGGATTTATGACCTTTGCTGCTTTCAACAAAAACAATAAGTATCTCTTCCTCTGTATAGGAAGAAAATCTTTCGTAGATGCTTGTGCTCAAATCGTAAATTCTATGAACAAAATTTTCCTCGGAAATATACTGAAATTTTTCCAGCATTGCCAGAAAAATAGCTTTATCCTCTTCCGCAAAACTGTTTAACCACGCATCCGCTCGCCTTTCCAGATTTGCTTTACATATCTTTGCGTCCATCTCTTTACCGCTGCTGAAATGCTCCTCCCAACTATCCGTATAACGCTCACTGTTGATATGATTATATTGATAAAACGCTGCAATCGAATCCTCTATGGTTTTACTCTCTATATTTTTATCCATATGTATCTCCCCCGGTCATCACATAAAACTATTTCTGATCCGATAAACCCCTCTGCAAAGCAACCGCCTTTTGGTAATATGCTACGGCAGTCTCACTATCCAACTGAAATACTCGCATTAGCTTACCCACAATACTGTCTTCACTCATTCCATTGATGCCAGTCGTTTCGTTCATTAAATTCCTCCTTCGCAGGCAGGAATCACAAGATAACGACATCGCTGCTCACATTGCAAGTAGTTGTCCAACCGCCTGCATGCGTATCATATCCGTCAGGTCATCTGAACGACTCCTGCCTAATTTTGTAATTGAAATCAGTTGAAATTAAGCAAGATTTGCGCAGATAATCTGACATCGGATTTATCACAGTTGTTACCAAAATGCAATGTATTTTTTAGATCTACGCCACCAACCATTTATGTTTTTTGACACTATAGATTGGCAGGAAGGGAATGATGATCGGTGTAGTGCGGACATACTCCTGATATGCCGGATCAGCACCGTAGTTCTTATCCTGTCGCAGCTCCAGTCTGCGGGCGCCACTGAACATAACATAGTTGATGCCAAGGAATCCCAGGATACACAGAAGCCACTGAAGGGGTGTGTGGCAGACATTCAAACCGGATACAAACACACCGGTCCACAATAACAGTTCTCCAAAATAGTTGGGACATCTCACCATTCTGTAAAGCCCTGTGCTCACAAATCTGCCGGGATTGTCCTTTTTGGCTTTTGTCTTTTGCCAATCTGCCAGCATTTCCATCAATATACCGGCTGCCATCAGCACAATCCCAATCACTGCAAAGGCATCATTTCCTTTCCCGCTCTGCATACGGAAAAGCACCGGCGCACATTCACAGACATATAGGATTGCACAACTCACCCAAATGCAGACCTTGACCCCTGTTTTCACATTGTGCTTTGATTCATTTTTCAACAGATTTTTATAGGCGGTGCTTTTCAATTCCCTTATCAACAGATAACCACCCAATCGCAATCCGTATATCACAAACAATACACACATACTCACCGTAGCGACGCTTAAGCCCCTTCTGAACAACAACAGTAATGCAATCCCGATACCGGCAATGGAAAATCCATAGCCTACTGAAAAAAAGTACACATACATGATAAATCCAACTGCACTTAAGATCAGTGCCACCAAAAAAATAATTCCTAATTCGTTCATTCCACTCGCTCCTTTTGTCTCTGTTTGATTTAGGTGATTAGACAAGACCACTCCCCATTCATTGTATGAGTTTGCATCCAATCTTATGTACCTATTCTCTATTTCATAAGGTTCCGTTACATCTGCGTACCTTGATGATTTAAGGGCACATACCCTGGATATGCGCCCTTAATTTGACTGTTTTTATGATTCTTCCCCTCTTATCCATCAGATGATTCTTCTTACCGAAAGGATCTGACGATATGTGGCATTACCGTATTTGATGCCCGTCTTCTGCGTGCTGGCATGTACAATCTTGCCGCCACCAATGTAAATGGCTACATGCCCATCATAACAGATGATGTCACCAGGCTGTGCATTACTGTAGTCCACTGCTGTACCTGCACTGCGCTGCTCATATGAGGTTCTGGGAAGCGTATAACCAAAATCACTGTAGACACGGTAGGTAAATCCTGAACAGTCCGCTCCCTTGGTCAGGCTTGTGCCTCCCGGCACATATGGATTCCCTACGAACTGGCAGGCATATCGCGCAATCTTTTTACCCAACTCACTGCCAGATGCACTGTCAATTACCGATGAAGTACCTGTGCCGGTGCCATTTCCACCATTGGATGTACCCGTATTGTTTTCCGAAGGCTGATTGTCTCCTGTGTTGTCCGGCTGGTTATTCTCTGTGGGTTGGTTATTATCCGTGGCATCCACGTTGGTATTTCCACTGGGCTCTGTATTCGTCGTAGGGTCTGAAGGATTGCCACCCGGAGTCTCTGTGCCTGTTCCGGTATTATCTGTTGTAGTTGGGATGGTATCTATCTTGGGTTTATTTTGCTCCTCCTGCAAAAGCTTGAGCTGCTGTTGTTCCTGTTTCAAAAGCTTTGCTGCAACCGCCGCCTCCTGCTTAGCGCGGTTAATCTCCGCGTCATAGTTGGCTGACTCTTTCTTTTTCTGCGCAAGCATTGTGTTCAAACTGGATCTCTGGCTCTCCAACTGACGTTTATCCTCTTCCAGTTGTTCTTGAGCTGTCTCCAGTGCTACCTTTTCTGTCTCCAACAGTGCTTCTTCTGCCACGAGAGCCTCCCACAGCTCCTGCACCTGTAGCTTAGTCTCCTCAAACTCCTGCAGCTTATTGCGATCATACTCATACACCTTTTCCACATAGTCCATGCGATTCAACAATCCCGAAAGTCCGTCTCCCTGCAGCACCATACCCAAAAGTGTAGTGTTGCCGTTCTCATACATGTAACGGATGCGAATCAGCATATCATTGTACTGCTGCTCTTGTCTCTCCTTCGCCTGCTCGTATGCTTCCTCTGCATCCGAAATCTCTACCTGCATTTCCGCAAGACGCGCTTCTTTTTCGGCCAATTCTCCTTCTTTCTCAGCCAACTCCTCTTCCTTCATGTCGATGCTTGTCATGGTATTGATGATTTCCGAATTCAGGTCGTCAATTTTTTCATCAATAATGGACTGCTCATCCAACAGCGCATCAATCTTGTCATTGATGGTATCAATCTGATTCTGGGTATCTTGAATCTGATTCTGCACATCTCTGATAGAGGTAGTGGTCTGGGTAGAGGCAGTCGTCTGCGCAGGCACATTCGTCTGTGTGGTTCCTGCCGCCTGTGTAGCCTCCACAGTCAGTCTTCTATCAAGGTTCGGCAATATAACCGCCGCTGTAAGTCCGGCTAATAATATGTAATTTGTAATCTTTTGTAATTTTTTTCTCATGTAATTAGGATAACATACTCCCTAAGTTTTTTCAGCATAAAATTTCTTAAAAATATAAAAATTTTAATTTAAACACAGTCCCCGGATGTAAGAACAAAGAATGTGACAAGGTCTTCCCCTGCATACAAAAACACTCTGAACACAAAGCTTTGTCCAGAGTGCATTTTTCAAGCTTGATACTTTTACAACTCACAGTTATTCACAGTTCTGGGGAACGGAATAACGTCACGGATGTTGCTCATGCCGGTGAGGTACATCACACATCTCTCAAATCCCAAACCAAATCCCGCATGACGCACGGAACCGTACTTGCGCAAATCCAAATAGAAATCGTAATCCTCTTTACGCAATCCCAGCTCTTCCATTCTTTGCTCCAGAATCTCCAGCTTATCCTCTCTCTGACTGCCGCCGATGATCTCTCCGATGCCGGGCACCAGACAGTCCATGGCTGCCACCGTCTTGCCGT
Organism: Lachnospiraceae bacterium; assembly: GCA_017478245.1. Taxonomy (GTDB): domain Bacteria; phylum Bacillota; class Clostridia; order Lachnospirales; family Lachnospiraceae; genus Acetatifactor. Next base: position 6,478 of record JAFVDW010000052.1, on the reverse strand, counting down.
CCTCATTCAGCTTCATGTAGAAAGCCTTGATCTCCTTAGGATAATCGGTCTAGAATACCGGACGCTTGAACTCCTGCTCGGTGAGATATCTCTCATGCTCCGTCTGCAGATCGCAGCCCCAGTATACCTTATAATCAAACTCATCATTGTGCTTCTCTAAGATCTCGATTGCCTCTGTGTAGGTCACATGACCGAAATCGGAATTCACCACATGTTGTAGTCTCTCAATCAGCCCCTTGTCTACAAACTGATTAAAGAACGCCATCTCCTCCGGTGCGTTCTCCAACACATAGCGGATCACGAATTTCAGCATGCTCTCTGCCAAAACCATATCATCTGTCAGATCAGCAAAAGCCATCTCCGGCTCAATCATCCAAAACTCCGCTGCATGACGGGTGGTGTTGGAATTCTCCGCGCGAAAGGTAGGTCCAAAGGTATATACATTCTTAAATGCAAACGCATAAGTCTCCACATTCAACTGTCCGCTTACGGTCAGGTTGGTAGGTTTATTAAAGAAATCCTGTGAAAAATCTACCGCTCCGTCTTCCGTCTTAGGAATATTATTCAAATCCACAGTGGTCACCTGAAACATTTCACCGGCGCCTTCACAGTCACTTCCTGTAATCAGCGGTGTGTGCACATACACAAATCCTCTCTCCATAAAGAAGGTATGGATTGCGTAAGCAATCAAAGAGCGCACACGGAACACCGCCTGAAAGGTATTGGTTCTGGGACGCAGATGGGAAATTGTACGCAAGTACTCAAAGGTATGTCTCTTTTTCTGCAAGGGATAATCTGCTGTGGAGGGACCCTCCACCAACACCTCCTTTGCCTGCATCTCGAACGCCTGCTTTGCCTGGGGGGTAGCCACAATCTTGCCGCGAATCACCAATGCCGCACCTACATTCATCTTGCACAGCTCCGCAAAGTTATCCAGTTCGTCGCTGTACACCACCTGCAGCGGGTCAAAAAAAGTACCGTCATTAATCACTAAAAATCCAAAATTCTTGGAATCGCGATTACTTCTCACCCATCCGCCAACGGTCACTTCCTTATCAATGTAGTCTTCCTTGTGTCTGTACAAATCCTTGATATCCGTCAAATCCATCTTCTCTTCCATCCTTTTCTCATTATTACGCAGTCAATCTTCCGTATCGTCTTGTCACATTCCAACAGCCCATGCAGCTTTCCTTATGATTCCGCGGCGCTTTCCGTTACATCGGCATTATCAATCAGAAACTGAAGTACATCCTCATTTAAGAAATACTCTCTGAAATCTTCCTTTGAGGTATCTCCAATAAACTCCTCAATCGTATCATAGCCCGCTTCCTGTGCATACTCCAGAATTCTGGCATCCAACGCTTCATCATCCAAATTCAGATTCTCGCGATTGGCAACCGCCTGCAATGCCAAGCCCTGTTTGGTTGCACTCTCAGCATTTTCAGTCACAAATGCTTCCAGGCTCTCATAGCCGTATGCCTGCTGCGCATAGGTTTCTGCGTCAAACTCATAACCTGTATAACTGCTATACTGCTGTGCTTCCAGTTCCAAATTCTCGCGAATCAGCTTCTGGTATTCCTCCAAAAGATTTTGTGGCAATTTATCGAACTCACACTGTTCCATAAATGCAGCCATCACAGCGTTCTCCAAATTGGACTGGTTATAGCTTTCCACTTGATTGTTCAGGTACTCTTTGGCGTATGCAATTAACCCATCCACCGTGTCAACATCCTCGATGCCAAGGGCAGCCACCACCGCGTCCTCAGTCATATCATCAATTCCTGGCAATATATAATGTACTGTAACGGTGAACACCACCTCCGCTCCCGCCAGTTCCTCATTAAAATAGTCCTCCGGGAAAGTAAGGTTCAACTCTACCGTTTCACCGGGCATCACGCCAATCAGTCCATCCTCAAAGCCGTCGATAAATCTGCCGGAGCCAATGGTCAGATCTGCTCCCTGCGCCGTACCACCATCAAAAGCAACACCGTCACGTTTCCCCTCGTAGTCCATGATAACCGTGTCTCCAACTGCCACTGCGCGATCAGTGATTCCGCCCAATTCCGCTGTAACCGCAGAACTGTAGGCTTCATTTGCCAGAGAAACAGCCTCCTCCTCATCTACCTGCTGGAACGCTACAGACACAGGCAATCCCTTGTATTCACCCAATGTCACATATTTATCCACATTAATATCCTTTAATAATGTCCCTTCTTCTTTTTCACCGCAGCCTGTCAGTAAACCTGCTGTCAGCAGGACTGCCATGAATCCAATCATTCTTTTTTTCATGTCTTCAAACTCCTCTTACTATTCGTTCTCTTTCAGAAAAAAGTATTGCAGTTACTAATTGTAACATATTTTCTTCTATTACGAAAGTATTTCCTGCTTTTTTCTAACATTTCAAATATTAGCCTGAAGTTTTTTAAACGTGTAGTTGCCTATTGACGGTACATTGTGATACAATGGGATATGTCCGGTTTTGTAATAAAAAAAGGAGGTTCCCTGTAAAATGAAACCTTGGATTGTTTTATTAATTATTTTAGTTATCATTGCCATTATCATGGTCGTCCTTTATTTCCTTGGCAAAAAGGCTCAGAAAAAGCAGGAAGAGCAACAGCAGATGCTGGAGGCGAACAAGCAGACGGTCTCCATGCTTATCATTGATAAAAAGCGAATGAAAATCAAGGATTCCGGTCTGCCACAGATGGTTATAGACCAAACACCTAAAATGATGCGCGGCTCTAAGCTGCCCATCGTCAAAGCGAAGGTTGGTCCTCAGATTGTGACTCTGATCAGTGATGAAAAGATTTTCGACTCCATTCCTGTAAAGAAAGAAGTAAAAGCTATTGTCAGCGGTATCTACATCTTGGGTGTCAAGGGTCTGCACGGCAAGCCGGAAGCACAGCCCGCGCAAAAGAAGCGCGGCTTCAAAGCCTTCGTGGAGCGCATGCAGGAAAAAGCCGGTGCTAAGCCGGTAAAGTAACTTTTATATCCAATCGGCAATCTGATATGGGCTCATCCCAGGTGGTGAGTCCATATTTTATTGTAATGCAGATTACATGTCCACGCATTTCCATCTCAATACTTTTGGTGTCAATCTCCATCGCCAGACTTCCATAGGGGGTGCCATAATATACTTCGTTTTTTTTGCCCGTCTCAAAAAACATCTGTGTTGTGATAGGTCCCTGCTTCACCAGTTCCAAATAATCTTTTTTGAATTTGATGCGACATTTGACAGGAACCGGAAAATCTGGTGTCACTTCCTCGTACATCACATAATGACTACCGTTTCGCTCACCATATTCTGCATCCCACACAGTCTCTACCCCGGTTTCCTCTCTCTCTTCATTCCACTGAAAACCTGTTATCTGTAGCTGTACTTTTTCCATAGGCTGTTTCCCCTAATACTCCTCAATGTTGATGGTCTTGGCTGACAAAATTCCATACTTAATAATGGAATTGGCAAATCGTTTGAATTTCTCCGCGCCATCACTGACATAAAACTGATATTGATTTTCTCCGAGTGCGGGAGGTGTCTCATTCAGCAATCCATTGTCCGCCAGTAACTCTTTCAGTTCCTTTGCCGTCTCGTATGCTGGATTCACCAACGTCACACCCTCCCCCATAATCTTGCCCACAGTGGAACGGATCAACGGATAATGGGTACATCCTAAGATCAGTGTATCGATATCTATGTCAATCAGCTCCGTGAGATATCGCTTTGCAATCTCATCTGTCACCGGATCTTGCCATAACCCCTCCTCCACTAGGGGGCAGAACAATGGGCATGCCTTGCCATAGATCGTCACATCCTTATTCAGCTCTTTTATGTATTTAGAATAAATTCGGCTGCCAATGGTCGCTTCTGTGGCAATCACACCTATCTTGCCATTTCGTGTCACATCTGTTGCCACCTTAGCCCCCGGCTTCACCACCCCAATAATAGGGATATCAATCTCCTTCTCCAGTGCATCCAACGCAAACGCGCTGGCTGTATTGCAGGCTACCACAATGGTCTTCACCTCAAAGGTCTGCAAAAACCGCACAATCTGCTTGGAAAAACGGGTCACTGTCTCCTTCGATTTACTTCCATAGGGTACACGGGCGGTATCCCCGAAATATATTATTTTCTCATTTGGAATCTGTCGCATGATCTCACGGGCAACGGTCAAACCGCCCACACCGGAATCAAATACGCCAATGGGTGCACTATTCATTTTCGTCCTCATTTCTGATAAAATTTGTATCAAATAACTTTTGCAACTGTTCCAACAGTTTGCTTTTATATACGATTTTGTCAGGATCTGCCGCAAGAATACTGCGATATAGGGTCTCATCTGTAATCCAACCCGGCTCTCGCAGGTTCGTTACCAGTTCGTCCTCGCTTAAAACCACCCGATAAGTATCCGGCAACAGCGTGAATTCAGGATATAACGTCCCCCACCAGCCGACCGCCGCACAAATCCCCAAAGCAATACGCAACTCTCTCCATTTACTTCTCATACAATAACCTCCTTACCACGTTCTTGCAGGAATTACCTACCTCGTGTCAAAGAAATTATTGCCCCGTTCAGGCGGGAATATACATGAATTTTTTGTTGCCCAAAATCCTAACATTAATGTCGTTCTCTATCCAGGCGAATCTGTTGAATGATTGCCTTCTCCTGATTGTCAATGTGGGTCTTAGCAGCTTGGGACGCCGTCTCTTTATCCTTCTTCACCAGACTCTCATAGATAATTCTATGCTCCTCCACCAACCTCTCATGCTGACTATAGTCTTTAATATACTCAAATCGATAGCGGTACATCTGCTCCGACAGATTATTCACCAGTTGAATCAGACGTTGATTCCCGGTCGCCTGCACAATAATATCATGCAGTGCCACATCCGCCTGCGCAATTTCCTTGACATCCTTGGTTTTCACTGCCTGCTCGAAATTTTCACATGCCTTTTCAAGCTTCTGTAATTCCTCTTCCGTTATACGGTCACATGCCAGTTCCACGCACAGCGCATCCAACGCGCGGCGCACCTCCAACACATCATTCATGCTCTTCTCAGTGATCTGTGCCACCTCTGCTCCCTTGCGGGGAACCATCGTCACCAGTCCTTCCAGCTCCAACTTACGGATTGCTTCTCGTATGGGCGTCCTGCTGACTCCCAGACGATTGGCGAGATGAATCTCCATCAGTCGCTCTCCAGGCTTCAGTTCTCCGGTGAGGATTGCCTGTCTGAGCGTATTGAATACCACATCTCTCAATGGTAGAAACGCATCCATTGTAACCTGCAAATTATCCTGCATTCCCTTCTCCTTTCCTCATCCCGCTCATAGGTAATTGTGAAATGTCGTTACAAACACCTGCTTTGCCAAATCATCTGCAAGAAATTTCCCATACGCATTTTCAGCACTTTCTTTTTCCAAAAAAATCCCAAACACAGTAGGACCGCTTCCGCTCATTAGACTTCCCACGGCTCCCAACTCCTTCATCCGTTCCTTAATCGTGGATATAACAGGATGTACTTTCACTGTCACAGACTCCAACACATTATCCATGCGCTCCAGAATTCCCTGTAGGCTTCCAAGCTCAATCGCACGCACCATGCCGTCAATATCCGGATGCTTTACAATCCCCTCCGCATCCAGATGCTCATAGACATATTTTGTAGAGACGTTGATATCCGGCTTTGCCACCAGCAAAAAAACCTCCGGTGCCTCCGGTAGCGGTGTCAGCTTCTCTCCGATTCCCTCCGCCAAAGCCGTTCCTCCCAGAATACAATACGGCACATCTGCACCAATCTTCACTCCAAGCTTCATCAGGGTTTCCCTATCCGCCGACAGATCAAACAGGCGATTTATCCCCTTCAGGGTGGCAGCCGCATCTGTGCTCCCTCCCGCCATACCTGCTGCAATGGGAATATTTTTCTGTAAATGAATCCGTACGCTTTCCCGAATATCATATTGTTCCATCATGAGCTTTGCTGCTTTATAAATCAGATTGTTTTCGTCGGTGGGAATTTCACCCGAATCGGCAGTCACAGTAATCTGCGGTTTGGAAGCTCCCGTTGCATCCAGTGGAATTCGTGTCAAAGTCAATTCATCAAAGATATCCACCGTCTGCATCACCATCCGTACCTCATGATAGCCATTCTCCAATCTACGGACCACATCTAACCCTAAATTGATCTTTGCATATGCTTTCATCTGACATTCATTCATCGGACACACGCCTTTCCTGCTTATTATATAAATACTATTGTACATTAATGTATTTTGTATACATGGATTGTATTTAATTTTATACAATTATAGTTTCTTTGTCAAGATTTAAGGGAATTGCTGATAGCGTAAATTTACTGTAGGAAAACAAAAGACAGACTTCACCTGAAATGTGCTTTAGATTGGTTCACTATCTTTACTATATCAGATTTTTCCCTTTTTACAAACCCCAGATATGATTTTTCAACGCTGCTATCTTTCGT